>JAAZLE010000115.1 GCA_012799455.1 Clostridiales bacterium
TTAGCGAGTATTATGACATAAATATTTTAGGCTCTATATCTTTAAAAGGTACCACAGAAAATGAAAGATATGGCAATCCTCTCCCTAGAATTGCTGACTGTAAGGCAGGTATGATAAATGCAATCGGACTACAAAATCCAGGTGCCGAAGTAGTAGCTACTGAGGAGCTTCAGAAACTTTCTAAAGTATATAATAAAAAAGTTATCATAAATGCAAGTGGTCATAGTATAGATGAATATAAAAACGTTTGTTCAAGGTTCAATGATATAGACAAAGTCTTCGCGGTAGAAGTAAATGTATCATGCCCAAATGTCAAAGGTGGCGGTATGGCTTTCGGTACAGATCCAAAAACTCTCGGGGGTCTAATTAAGGAAATCAAAAAGGTTTGTACTAAGCCTTTAATAATCAAGTTGTCGCCCAATGTAACAAATATATCTGAAATGGCAGTTGTTGCGGAGGAGTCAGGAGCAGATGCAATTAGTGCAATTAATACACTTGTTGGCATGAGGATAGACTTAAATAAAAGAAAACCAGTTATTAGTGTCAGGGCTGGGGGATATAGTGGAGTTGGTGTTTTCCCAGTAGCGCTTAGAATGGTTAACGATATATACAAAGTAGTTAATGTACCGATAATTGGAATGGGTGGTATTAGTTCAGCATATGATGTAATTGAAATGATGATGGCAGGAGCTACTGCAGTTATGGTAGGAACGGCTAATTTAATTGATCCTCATATATGCAAGACAATCATTGAAGAGTTACCTGCAGCAATGGATAAATATAGAATTGAAAAATTATCAGATATAGTTGGCTGTATAGGCTAACATAAAAGCAATCTAAATTAAATATAAAGTTTCAATAATAGGAGGTAATTAGTGGGTAAGGATGTAATAATAGCATGTGATTTTTCTTCTGCGGAGAAGGTATATTCTTTTCTTGATAAGTTTGGAGAGAAAAGACCATTTTTAAAGATAGGAATGGAACTTTTTTATAAAGAAGGAAGTCAAATGGTGAAAGAGCTTAAAAACCGTGGACATAAAATATTTTTAGATTTAAAGCTACACGACATTCCAAACACCGTAAGAAAAGCTATGTTTAATATAGGTGCAATGGACGTAGATATTACAAACGTACATGCAGCAGGTGGTATCAGAATGATGCAAGAAGCAAGGCTTGGTCTTGCGGAAGGCGCAGAATCAAAAGGATATCAGCCAGCACAATTAATAGCGGTAACGCAGCTGACCTCGACAGACCAAGAGATGTTAGAGACAGAGCTGTTAATTAAAGAGCCTATAGCAGACGTTGTAAAAAAATATGCGGAGAATGCTAAAAAAGCAGGGCTAGATGGTGTAGTCTGCTCACCTTTAGAAGCATCCATTATGAGACTACTTGATTTAATCAGTGTAACTCCCGGTATAAGACTCTTAGGTGATAGTGTAAACGATCAAAAAAGAGTATCAACACCAGAAGGCGCAAAAAACATGGGTAGCACATATATTGTTGTAGGAAGAAGCATAACAGCAGCAGATAATCCTTTAGAAGCATATGAACGATGTGTAGCGGAGTTCTGTGATTAAACAAAACAACTCGTATAAAACAAATAAATAACTTTAGAAACTATGGAAATTACGAAAAATAAAGAAAAACTAATACAAGCAGTCAGAGAAATAGTTTCTAAAAAACTTAACTCTGATGTTAAATCCGTTAAATACATAGGAGGCGGATCTTTTGGTAGAGTATTTAAGGTAATTACCGATGGTTCTCCAAATGTAGTGGTAATGAAAGTATGCTTAGTATCAGATATGCATAGAAAGGAAGCCGCGCAGTTAAAGCTATTATCTGAACATTCTTCAATAAAAATTCCTAAGGTATATTTCACGTTTGATAAAACTGATGAATATCCCATCGATTGTTTGTGTATGGAGTTTGTTGAAGGGAAGGATGCTTTTACTAATTTTGGTCTATTATTTAAATCTAAAAAACAGAAGAAGCGCTTTGCAAATGCAGTTGTTGACGCAATGATAGGAATACACAGTCATTCAAATAATAAATTTGGAGATATTGAAAATCCAGTATTTGATACTTGGCAGGACTACTATAAGCCGTTTGCAACTAGCATATTTGAACAAGCCACTACTTTACGCCAAAACAAACAGCTGCCGAAGTATGTATATGATGCTATGAAAAAGGCATGGAATAAATACGACATTATTTTTGAAGAAACAGTTGATATGCCCGCTTTGATTCATGGCGATTTGAATGTAATGAACATAATGGTCAAAAAACCATTTGAAGTTGAGGCAATAATTGATCCGTTGAACTCAATGTTCGCAGACAGGGAATATGATTTATTTCAGCTAAATAACCTTACGGGAA
>JAAZLE010000116.1 GCA_012799455.1 Clostridiales bacterium
TATTCATATATTTTTGGGAGCAGAAAGGGAGTCTTAGCTGGAGCAATATATGGTATTTTACAGTTTATACAGGCTCCTTGGTTTTTCCATCCAATACAGTTTTTATTAGATTATCCAATAGCTTTTATGTCAATTGGGCTTACGGGGTTATTTAGTGATTTAGGCGTGTTTAGAGATAAAAAGTATTTACAATTTGCGCTAGGAGGACTGGTAGCTGTTATTTTGAGATATTTATCACATGTTGTAAGTGGTATATTTGTATTTGGTTCCGCGGATCCAGAAAATTACGGAGCTGTAGCTTGGAGCTTTTTATATAACTTATTTGCATTTGCAGACATGGCAGTTTCTATAGGTGTAGCAGCGCTACTATTTGCTAACAAAGGTTTTGCAAAACTCCTAGAACCAATAAACACAAAACAATTAATCAAAAACACGGTCGCATTGAAACAAGAAAATAATGATAAAGATACAGTAGTAGCAGATAAAACTGTGGCTTTAGTGCTAAATGGACCTGAACTAGATATTGAGATTGAAGAAGAAGACATAATATGTGCGGATGGTGGGTATAATAAGTTAAACGCCTCACATAATGTAATGGTTATTGTCGGCGATATGGATAGCATTGAAAAAATCCCGAAAGATATAAAAACACACTTGCTTCCTAGAGAAAAAGATTGTTCTGATGGTGAGTATGCAATTAAATATATAAAAGAGTTAAGTAAGTATTCAAATGTTACCATATACGCAGGACTAGGTGGTAGGCCAGATCATGTTGTATCAAACTTAGGGCTTTTAGAATACGCAAAAAACCTAGGGCTTAGCGCGGTCATAAAAGGAAAAGGTGTAATGGTTACATTCGCTGACAGCGATGTAGATATGGATGTAAGAGAAGGAGACACTATTTCTATAATGCCTTTAAAAATGCCACTCATATTAGCTAATGGTAAGGGTCTTAAATATCCTATTAGTAATTTAGAGATTGACTCTCTTTCTTCAATTGGATTATCGAATGTAGCGACAGAAAACAAAGTTTATGTTGAAATAAAAAGTGGCAGTGCTTTTATCTTTCATTTTGATTCTAAGTATGCAGTATAACGGCAGCTGTTTATATAGCATCATAAAAGGTAAAAACATAGTAAAACTCGCTTCTATCTGGGTGTTTTTTTGCGATAGTAAAGGTTAATATATTGAGCAAAATTAGCCAGTATTAAGTAGACAGATTTTTTTATATCTTGTATAATTAGACTATCTTTTGGACGAGGGTTAGTAATGCGCTTTTTAAAAGACATAATTATAGAACGCGGACAAATTTTTCCTAACAATGTCGTAAAGGTGGACTGCTTTTTGAATCACCAAGTTGATGTTGTGATAGTGTCAGAACTAGCAAAAGAGATTTACAATAGATTTAAAGACAGCGGTGTGACTAAAATTTTGACAGTTGAGTCCTCAGGGATACCGCTCGCATGCTTAACAGCATTAGAATTTAAAATCCCATTTGTTTTTGCAAAAAAGAGAAGAACCATCAATTTAACAGAGAATCTTTATAAGGCAAACGTACTTTCACATACTACAGGTAAGTATAGTGAGATTATGATTGCTGCAGAGTACATAACACCTGAAGATAAGGTGCTTATTGTTGATGACTTTTTAGCAAAAGGTTCGGCATTACATGCTCTAATAGATATTGTTAATGAAGCAGGCGCTAAGTTAATAGGTGCTGCAGTTGCAATCGAAAAAGGCTTTCAAGGTGGAGGCGATGCTCTTCGTAAAGAAGGAGTTAGAGTAGAAAGCTTAGCCATAATCGATAAAATGAGCCAAGATAAGATGATATTTAGAGACGAGTAATCTACAAACAGTAGAAAAAGTTTTAATATACGGAATTTAGCCGAAAGGCAAAAAATATATGGAGGGTGAAAACAATTATGAAGAAAAATTTTAAATTATTAGCATTGGTTTTGGTCATTGCTTTAGCGCTATCAGTCATGATTGCAACGATTGCATGCAATAAGCAAGATGATGACACCGCTAACGAAGTTGAATTGCCAGCTTATGCAGTAGAGGTTGAGGATTATTCAACTTTAAACATTCCATCTACTTTCAAGGTTGGTTTAATTTGCTTGCATGATGAGAACAGCACATATGACAAAAACTTTATCGATGCAATGAAAGCAACTCAGAAACTTTTTGGTCTGAAAGATGAACAAGTTCTTATTGCGACAGGTATCGACGAATCGGAAGCTTGCTATCAAAAAGCTGCAGAGTTTGCAGATGCTGGATGTAAAGTTGTATTTGCAGATAGTTTTGGTCATGAGCCTCATATGATTAGAGCGGCCAAAGATTTTCCCAACGTTCAATTCTGTCATGCCACTGGAACTAGAGCACACACCGAAGGGGTAGCAAACTATGCAAACGCTTTTGCTAGCATTTATGAAGGACGTTATTTAGCAGGTGTTGCTGCAGGTATGAAAATGAATGAAATGATTGCAGAAGGTAAGTTTACAGCAGATCAAGCTAAAATGGGTTATGTAGGCGCTTGGACATATGCAGAAGTTATCTCTGGGTATACTTCATATTTTTTAGGCGCAAGATCTGTATGCCCCACAGCTACAATGGAAGTAACATTTACTGGAAGCTGGTATGATGAGACAATGGAAAGAGAGGCTGCAAATCAACTTATTCAAAGAGGCTGCAAATTAATAAGCCAACATGCTGACTCTATGGGTGCTCCTAATGCATGCGAAGAAGCAGGTGTGCCAAACGTATCATACAATGGCTCAACAGTTAATGCATGTCCAGACACATTTATAATTTCATCAAGAATTGACTGGTCTCCATATTACAACTATGTAATTTCAAAAGTTGTAAAAGGTGAAGCAGTTGATCAAGATTGGGTTGGCACGATCAAAAATGGTGGTGTTAAATTAACAAATCTTGGGGCAAAAGCTATGGCTGCGGGTACTGTAGAAAAGATAGTTGAAATTCGTGAAAAATTGGTCAAAGGCGAAATTCATGTGTTTGATACAAGCAAATTCACTTATTCAAACGCTCTTACTGGCAAAGTTAAGGCAACAATGACAACAGATTATTTAGCTGATGTCGATAGTGATGCTGCCTATACTCCAGATACTGCAGTAGTGCACGAAGATGGTTATTTCCAAGAATCAACCTTCCGTTCTGCTCCATACTTTAACGAAACAGTAGATGGGATTACTCTACTAAATACAAAGAAAGAGTAGATGGGATTACTCTACTAAATACAAAGTTCTAATATTTGGTAAAAAAGAAAGTATAATATCTATTTGCACCTTACCTGTAACAGGTAAGGTGCAAATATAAAAAGTTTTAGCTATGGGCCTATATTAAAGTAGACTCATAGTTTTATATAATGAAAGTATTAAATTATTAAAGGGCTATATGGATAATAATTATGTAAATACAATAGAAATGGTAGGGGTAACCAAAACATTTGGTTCTGTCGTAGCTAATAAAGATGTAGATCTTACTATTAGAAAAGGCGAAATCCTATCTCTTCTTGGTGAAAATGGCAGCGGAAAGACATCTTTGATGAATATGCTTGCAGGTATATATTATCCAGATAAAGGTCAAATTTTTGTTAATGGCAAAGAAGTTGTCATCAAGTCTCCAATAGATGCATACGATAATAAAATAGGTATGGTCCATCAGCATTTTAAACTGATTGATTTGTTTTCTGCTGCTGACAATATAATACTTGGAGAAGAAGAACCTAAATTTAACTACAAAGAAAAACTAGCAGCTTTAAGAGAGGAAAAAGCTAGATTGATAGTAGAAGATAGAAAACTATCAAAAATAAATCAAAACCAAAACCTTGAGGAAAATACAGATAAGGAAGTTGTTAAGAAAAAATTTACGGATGATATTAGGTGGAAAGTGTTTGTTATGAATTTTAAAATTATGGCACTTCCACTTGTAAAACTTGGGCATAAAATTAAATTTAATTGGCTTTCTAGAGACAGGGTAAAAAAGATTCAGGCATTTGCCGATGAATATGGTTTTGAAATAGATGTAAATAAGAAAATATACGATATGTCTGTAAGTGAAAAACAGACAGTCGAAATTATAAAAGTACTGTACCGTGGCGCTGATATTTTAATATTGGATGAGCCTACCGCCGTTTTAACTCCACAAGAAATCGAAAAGCTATTTGATGTTTTAAGGGCTATGAGGGACAGCGGAAAGTCTATCATAATAATAACTCATAAATTAAATGAGGTTATGGCTATTTCTGACAGGGTTTCAGTTTTAAGAAAGGGAGAACTAGTTGGTACTGTGAATACTGCAGAAACCAATGAAACTAAACTAACTGAAATGATGGTTGGCGAAAAAGTAGAACTTGATATGGGACGAACTATCCCTGAAAATGTTAAAAGAAGGCTAGAAATACAAGGGCTTTCATGCCGTACTCGTATGGGTGTGCTTGCTTTAGATAATGTTTCGTTTAATGTTAATTCTGGTGAGATTTTAGGAATAGCTGGAATCTCTGGAAGCGGGCAAAGAGAGCTTCTAGAGGCGATAGCTGGACTTCAAAAAATCGAGCAAGGTGTTATTCAATATTATGAACCGGAAACAGATAAGATAGTTGATTTGAGATCTAAAACCCCAACACAAATTAAGGATTTAGGAGTAAGGTTATCGTTTGTTCCAGAAGATAGACTTGGAATGGGGTTGGTGGGGAACATGGACCTAACAGACAACATGATGCTTAGATCATACAGTAAAGGTCACTCAATATTTTTAGATAGAAAAACCCCATACAAACTAGCCAAAACTATTGTAGAAGAGCTTGAAGTAGTAACGAAAGATATAAAAACACCAGTTAGGAGACTTTCAGGAGGCAATGTCCAGAAAATATTAGTAGGTCGTGAAATATCGTCAGCGCCAACAGTTATTATGGCAGCATATCCAGTAAGAGGGTTGGACATTCACTCTTCTTATACGATATATAATTTGCTTAATAAACAAAAAGAAAAAGGAGTAGCTGTTATTTTTGTTGGTGAAGACCTTGATGTTTTGTTAGGGCTTTCAGATAGAATTATGGTTATATCTTCAGGTAAAGTAAGCGGTATTGTTGACGCTAGAAAAACTTCAAAAGAAACATTAGGAATGCTAATGACAAGTTTGCCTGAAGATATAGAAGTGTTTGATGAAACGCTAGAAGTTTATGGAAAGGTCAATATGGAAAATGGTGGGGAGGAAGGCACAAATGTTTAAAACTAAGCGAGAACCTCTATTTCATTTAACTAAGCGCACTGAGGTAAAGAAAAGGTATGCCTGGTCTATACGAGTTAGTGCATTTGTTTTATCAATATTAGTTTGTGCTATAGTTTCCACTATTTTGACGGATAAACCGATGGGGTTCTTTTTTAAATACTTGTTTAATGGAACATTTGGAACACCAAGGAATATTTGGGTGCTATTTTATGAAACGGCAGTTTTATTACTGGTAGCGTTGGCAGTCACTCCGTGTTTTAAAATGAGGTTTTGGAACATCGGTGGGGAAGGTCAAATCTTAATGGGCGCACTGGGTTGTGGTGTTGTTATACACTTTATGGGAGGCAAGTCTCCGGATGGACTAGTAATATTTGTTTCATTATTATCTGCATTTGCGTTTGGAATCGCATGGTCGGTGATTCCAGCTTTATTTAAAGCTAAGTGGAATACGAACGAAACGCTACTTACACTCATGATGAACTATATAGCTATATGCTTAGTTGAGTTTTTTATAAAAAGTGTAATTCCTTTTAGTACAGGTATTTTAACTTTTAAAGAAGGGTTTATTAACCTATCAAGCGCAACTTCTACTTATACGCTGGTTATTATTATGGCTGCAATAATGACTGTTTTAATGTGGGTATATCTTAAGTTTAGTAAACATGGCTATGAATTAACAGTTGTTGGCGAAAGTGAAAAAACTTCGCAATACATTGGACTAAACACTAAAGGTGTTATAGTAAGAACATTAGTTTTATGCGGAGCTCTTTGTGGATTAATAGGATTTTTGCTTGTCAGTAACACAAATCATGCAATAGGCAGTAACACAGTCGCGGGAAGAGGATTTACGGGTCTTTTAGTATCTTGGCTTGCACAGTTTAATCCCTTTGCGATGGCCCTCACATCATTTCTAGTTGTGTTCATCACGAATGGATCTTCCCAAGTAGGCAATTATGCAAGACTTGGAATGGCTTATCCTCAAGTTATGACTGGGATTTTCTTTTTCTTCATAATAGCTACAGAGTTTTTCATTAACTATAAGATTATGTTCAAAAGTAAAAAAGTAGTAGGTCACGATGTGGACAATAATAAAGAATCAGCGGAACAGACTACCAATATAACAAAGGATGAGAGTATGCTTGGTGAGACAGTAATAAAGGAGGAGATATAGTATGTTTGCTACAATTATAACTCAGGCTATTAGATTTGGTGTTGTCTTCCTTTATGGCTCTACTGGTGAGATAATAATTGAAAAGTCAGGACATCTAAACTTAGGCATACCGGGCATAATGTGTATTGGTGCAGTCGGTGGGTGCTTAGGCGCAAATATGGCAGTAGCTAGCGGAAGTAAGTTTTTAGTCATATTTATGGGTGTACTGTTTGCTATGATATTTGGTGGTCTTGCAGGTGGCTTATATGGATTGTTTACAATCACACTAAGATGTAATCAAAATGTAACCGGTCTTACTCTAACGACCTTCGGAGCAGGTGTTTTAGGGTTCTGGGGCTCTAAGATGGGAAGATTAGGGACTACCTTTTATAGAGCAAGTAAATTCTTTACTGCACCTATGTTTGGTCAAGTTGGTACGGACGGTTTTTCAACTATTTTCTTATCGCATGGTACACTTGTTTATTTAGGTATTGTGATAGCGATTGTGGTTGCCATTATTCTTAAGAAAACAAGAACTGGGTTATCTTTAACCGCTATTGGTGAAAATCCTGCCGTTGCAGATGCATCTGGAATTAATGTTAATAAATATAAATATGTAGCTTGTATATTAGGGGCTGCTATATCAGGTATAGGTGGAGCATTCTACTTATTAGACTGTACAAGAGGGTCTTTAGAATATGTTATTGAGGCACTCGGATGGCTTTCTGTATCCCTTGTTATTTTCTCACTTTGGAAACCTAATATTAGCATATTTGGTTCCTTTATCTTTGGTTTACTATACATTATGCCTAACTACATTACAGGCATAAGTTTTGCTACAAAAGAGTTACTAAAGATAATGCCATACCTTGTTACTGCTCTTGTGCTGATTGTAATTTCCTTCTTTAGGAAACGTGAGACACAACCACCAAGCTCGTTAGGACTTCCGTACTTTAGAGAAGACCGATGAATGATAGGACATATATTAATTTTTAGTGTATAATGAAAAAGCTGAAATTTAATTTAGGAAATATAAGATGAAAAGAAAAGTATTAATAGTTTTATTGGTTATAACGATGGTAGCTGTGATAGGGATTTTACTAGTAGGCTGTGGCGGTGACAAAAAACTGCCTGGTGTTCCTTGGGCTAATGAAGAGACGTTGATTTATAGTATAGAAACAATTGATGGCACTGCAATTGGTAAACTGGAAATTAAGACAACAAAACTAGAACCGGGAGAGCATGAACTTTTTAAAATCCCAGGGGAAAAAGTCAAAGTAGCATCTTCAACAACAAAAGGAGCACGTGTAATTCAGACAGCTAAGGATAATGATGGTAATGTAATAATGTATTCTGAAGCCATATTAAATGGGTTTATACCTGCCGCTAGTTATAAGGAAGTACATTATAAGGATAACAACTATACATTAAAAGCAAAGTATGATGGTAAAAAATATATATATTCTTACAATGGCGAAAAAGATAAGACCGTAAAAATAAAATCTGGTTTTATGGACAACGAGCTGATGTACTTTGTAACCAGATGTTATGAATTAGAAGGTGGATATTCAACTACATACACCCTAATTAATCCTCAAACAGGGGCAAAAGAAAAGATAGTGGCTGCAACTTCTACTGAAGGAAACTCAGGAACATATAATTATATAGATTCAAGTGGAGTTTCTACACCACGTACCGGCGATAAAATTGTCGCAGTGACATATTCAAGGGATAGCATTCCAAAGGGCAAAAGCATCGCTGTTTTCTATACCAAAGAAATAGAGCTAAGTGGCGATCTCAGGGCTGTATCCAATAGAAGTAAGAGAATCCCGACTTTAATACTAGAAAATGATGTTAAATATGTATTAGAGTCTATAAAAGTAAAATAGTAGATACATTAGTTACTAAAACTGTTTAAGCGAGGCTTTGTCCTCGCTTTTTTAGTGCTTGCTAATTTGAGCATATATGTTTGTGTCTTGACTTATTAGATATGTAGGATATCGCTTTTGAAAATAAACTAGATAAGCATGTTAGCGAATAAATAACATGTCAAAATTAAGGAAATAAAAAAAGCATCTCCGTTTTAGAGATGCTCTTATTTATTTGGTTTGGTTATGGTTTAGTCATCGCCAGCGCCAATGAACTCAAGTTTCTTTTCAGGAGGTGGCGCTTTACTGTCACCATGTTTAACAAAGTACATGAGTACTATCGACACCACTACGCATAGGGCTGAGTATAAGAACAGGTTCTTAGTTCCCCATTGGTCCATAACAAGGCCAGCAAAGTAGGGTGTTACGGCTTGAGCACTCATCGTTGCTGCATAGTAGTAGCCAGTATACTTACCAACGTTATCTGCATCTGAGAGTTCAACAACCATTGGGAATGTGTTGACATTTGCAATAATTAAACCAAATCCAGCAATTAAGTAGAATATAACAAATAGATATACTGCATATGGGCTGGTTTGCGATGCAAAGAAGAATACTAAGATGAAAGAAACAACTGCTAAAGCAAAGCCTAAAAGTATGGTTTTACGTCTTCCAATCTTAACTGCTAGCATGCCGACAGGTATAAAAGCTAACGCTGAAATACCCATGCTTATACCAGAAACTATACTGGCTATTCCTGGGGATAAATTCAATGTTTTTGTAGTAAAGATAGAAAGGTTTGAAGATACTGCATTGTAGCCCATAAACCACATAAATATTGAGGCTAAGATTAAGAAAAAAGAAATCATTTTTGAAGTTTTTTCTTTCTTTAGTTCTTCTGGTGTCTTAATTATATCTGTATCACCTTCTAAAACATTAGCTGTTTCATCATCATCTGTTATTCCATATTCGGTACAAAGCTCTTCACACTCTTTTACGAGTTTTGGTTCATTTACTAAGAATAAAAATCCTATTAATAGTAGTAACATAGCTCCGCCAGTTGCTGCAAAGATTGCAATATATGCAGTTGGATTAATCATCAGTGCTACCGTGTATATGATAAATGCGATAGCGCCTCCTACGCCTCCACACAGGCTGATAATTGCATTTGCTTGCGACCTAAGTGGTTTAGGTGTTACGTCTGGCATTAAAGCAACAGCAGGAGACCTAAATGTTGCCATAGCGATTAGTACTAGGAGAAGTATTATCATGTACGCAACTAGTGAGCCCATGTTGTTTTTAGTGACTTTTTCAAAAACTTGTGTACTAGCATAGTTATTAATACCAGTACTTACGAATTTTTTATAGTCATCAGTTAGTTGTAATTTTCCTTTTTCATCTACGCTAGTAACGCCGTTTGTTGCTATTTCTAAATATTTTTCTTTTGTAATATTATTATTTTCTAGATATTGACGATCGCAAAAATCACTGTTTGTTGCGCCTTGCTCATATAAGTATGAATATAGTGCATGTGGAGTATATACAGTTCCTTCATGATCTTCATAGGTATAGTTGCTTGACGAAGTATTTATGATTTCTGTCCTTAGGGCAAGGCTTTGTTTTAGTGCTTTATTTGCGCTTACAGGGACGAAGAACATTAAAATGACAGCCACAATTGTTCCCATAAATATATAAGGTGTCCGTCTTCCCCATTTAGAGTTTGTCTTGTCAGATAACTTGCCGAAAATAGGTAGTAAAAATAGCGACAATAGGTTGTCTAGACCCATTATAAGGCCACGCATTGCATTAGATAGTCCATATGCATTTTCTAGTAATAGCGGAATGACAAAGTCATAGGCCGACCAGAAGCACATGATGATAGCAAACGCAAAGCCAACCTTAATAGTTTTAGGATAATTAACTTTCATACGTCCCTCCAAAAAACAAAAGTAGTAAAACTGTCCTTAAATATTTAAAGACACATTGTAGTAATTATAACTTAAAATATGCCTATTTACAATATTATCAACTAGCTTTGGTTATAAAGTATTGGAGAGGTTCATAAAATATGAAAACTATAAAATCTGTTGTTTAGAGTTTTATAATATTGATATACTAAATATGGTACATACACAAAGTTATACTAATCTATAAGGAGAAAAACATGGCCAAATCGAAATCAACAAAGAGTTCAAAATCAACTAAGCAAACAAAAACGCAAAAACAAGTTGCGAAGGTTGCGAAGAAAGCAATTAAGAAATTAACGCCAAAACAAATTTTAGCAATATTGGTTGTTGTAGTTATAGTTGTAGCGGTATTGGTTGCGCTGTACTTTATAAAACCAGAACTGTTTGCGTTTTTAAAGAGACCAGAAAGCCCGCCAGCCAGGCAAAACAATGCAATAAGTGAAGATTTAGCCTTTGAAGCACATTTTATCAATGTTGGACAGGGTGATGCGATTTTACTTAGGTTTGCTGATGGCACTGATGTGATGATAGATGTTGGTGTTGCTGGCACAACCTTAAACCCTAAAGCAGATGTTGAAGTTATGCTACTTACTTATTTAGAAGATGTTGGTTTAGACGCTATAGATTATATGATAATAACTCATCCAGATACTGACCACTACAATATGGCAGATGCAATATTTGATGCCTATGATGTAAGGACTATTTACGCAAATAATGTAAATAAAAATCAAACATATAATACATTTTTACAAGATGCTAAAGATGAGGTTTATTCAGTTCATGGGCATTATGATAACTTTATAGGTATAGGTGCAATGGGTAAAACATATGAAATTACTGGGGAAAACTTTACCATAGATATTTACGCACCTGGATATGATAGGTTAGGAAATGCAGACGAAAATTACACCGCAGCGGAAAGTAATGGCATGAGTCCGATAATAATAGTAACTGCAGCTGAAAGACGGCTAGTTTTAGCAGGTGATGCTATTATAGCAACTGAAGAATGGTTTATGGATGAAATTGAAGGCACGTCCTACGACATTGAAGGCACGTCCTACGACTGTGATTTTTTAAAAGCGGGACATCACGGGTCTGACACATCTTCGGGGGATGCGTTTTTAGATTTCATAACATGTGAGTATGTTATTGTTATGGCAGATAGGGATCATTCGCATGGACATCCTCATGATGTTGTTATGGAAAGGTTTGAGGAAAGAAGCATGCCTACATATGTTACTGAAGATCACGGACATATAGTTTTAAAGGTAGATAAAGAAGGAAACTTTGTGTTTGAGGTTCAATATGATGTTCCTGCATCTAACAATAAGGACAATGTAGAAACTTACATGGTTGTAGTTAGCGGGCCATAACATTATAATATTCCAATTATATATAAGCTGATGGTTTAAAGTGCGTGGTATGTTCTGCATATTTATTGTTGATATGTAGAGCAAATTTACCACTTAAAAATTAATTAAAAAACTTTTTATTTTCATTTGTGATTTTGTTACATAAATAAACACAAGACAAAAACAGCAAATTTCTAGAAAAAGGCTAAAAACATGTAAAAACTCTTGAAAAGGGGCGAGTTACGACAGCCGTGCTTGCTCGCAACACTACATGTAGTGGTTGGAATAGGGGTTGACGCCCATATATTGTGTGTGATAATATGAACATGCACGAAAAAAATACTAGTAAACAGGAGGAGAAAATCATGGATATGATTAAAGAAATTGTCAAAAGAGACGGTAGGGTAGATACCTTTAACATCAATAAGATTAAGGAAGCGATTGCTAAAGCTGCAACTGCAGCAGGCGGAGAAGATGTGAATAGAGCTGAAGAGCTAAGTTATATAGTCGCAGCTAAACTTGCATCTGAGTATCGTGGCAAGGCCCCCACAGTTGAAGGGATTCAAGATACTGTTGAAAAGGTCTTGATTGAACAAAACTGCGCAGCAACAGCTAAGGCATATATCCTATACAGGGAACAAAGAAAGAAAGTAAGAGATACGCAAGCAATTATATCAGCTACCACAAGCATGTTTGCAGATTATTTAGATGAAAAAGATTGGTCAGTTAAAGAGAATGCAAATATGCAAAAGAGTGTTAACGGACTAAACAATTATGTCAGAGAAGCAATAACTAAAAACTACTGGCTGAATAACGCTTATCCAAAAGAGATTAAAGAAGCGCATGAGTCTGGTGCTCTACACCTACACGATTTAGGATTTTTTGGTCCATATTGTGCTGGATGGGATTTAAGACAGTTACTAATGAATGGATTCGGTGGTGTCCCTGGTAAGGTCGAAAGCAAGCCCGCAAGACACTTACGTTCATTTTTAGGCCAAGTGATTAACTCAACATTTACAACTCAAGGTGAAACTGCAGGTGCTCAAGCTTGGTCATCTATTGATACTTATTGTGCTCCATTTATTCGCAAAGATAAAATGACCTTCAAAGAAGTTCGTCAAAGTATTCAAGAGTTTATTTTTAACCTAAACGTTCCTACTAGAGTTGGCTTCCAATGTCCTTTCTCCAACCTGACATTTGATATTAAAGTTCCTAACACTTTAAAGGATCAACCAGCCATCATTGGCGGAGAACTTTTAGAAACAACATATGGTGACTATCAAGAAGAAATGGACATGTTTAACAAGGCATTTTGTGAAGTCATGCTCGAGGGAGACGCAAAAGGCAGAGTGTTTACATTCCCAATTCCAACTATAAATGTGACTAAAGACTTTGATTGGAATTCAGAAGTAGTTAATAAATTTATGGAAATTGCTTGTAAATATGGCATCCCATACTTTGCTAACTACATCAACAGTGACCTCTCTCCAGAAGATGCAGTATCTATGTGTTGTAGACTTCGCTTAGATGTAAGCGAGCTAAGGAAAAGAGGTGGTGGATTATTTGGTTCAAACCCAATGACAGGCTCTATTGGTGTTGTAACAATTAACTTACCAAGAATCGGATATCTTGCAAAGACAGAAAAAGAATACTTTGAACTACTAACCAAGCAGGCAACTCTAGCAGCAGATTCTTTAAGAATTAAGAGAAAGATTCTTGAAACCCAAACAGAAAGAGGACTATATCCATACAGTGCTCATTATCTAAAGAGCATTAAGGCAAGAACTGGATATTACTGGACCAACCACTTCAATACCATTGGTATTATAGGTATGAATGAAAGTTGCTTGAACTTCTTAGGCGAAGACATCGGAAGCAAGAAGGGAATAGAGTTTTCAATAAAAGTTATGAATTATCTACGTGACTTGATGGTTAAATTCCAAGAAGAAGACGGAGAGGCAGGAGTCAGCTATAATCTAGAAGCAACACCAGCAGAAGGCACAAGCTATCGCTTAGCACGTCTTGATTATAAACTCTACGGCAAAGACATTATTACTGCAGGCGACAAAGTACCATATTACACGAACTCTTCACAACTACCAGTCAATTACACTGATGACATTATGAAGTGTGTAGAACTGCAAGATGAACTACAGTCTTTGTACACTGGCGGTACTGTTCAACACCTGTATCTAGGCGAAAAGATACAAGATGTAGAAGTTGCTAAAAAACTGATTAAGAAGATCTTTACATATAGCAAGATGCCATACATCTCTTTAACACCTACATTCTCAGTTTGCCAAGAACACGGATATATAGATGGAGAACATTTCAATTGCCCAACCTGTGGAAAGGAAGCAGAAGTTTACAGCCGCGTTGTTGGATATCTAAGACCAGTCCAGAATTACAATGATGGTAAAAAAGAAGAATGGGACGAAAGAGTTAAGTTCGTGGTCAGACCTAAACAAGTAGCAAGCGAAGTTTTATCATAAGGTCATAATTTATTAAAAGGGGAGCGAAAAACTCCCCTTTAGATACCTAAACTCGGCAAAGCACCTGACCGAGTTTTTATTTTAACAATTTGAAAACATAACATAAATACTAAGTTAAGAGTTAGAAATATTAGATTATTAAGTTATAATGTGTGCGCAAAAGGAGAATAAAAAATGGTAATAGCTGGTTTTTCACCAAACTCATTTGTAGATTACCCCCAAAATATTGCGGCGGTTATATTTTTAGCAGGGTGTAATTTTGATTGTTGGTATTGTCACAATAGAGATTTAATTGAAGGAAGGTTTGAAGAAGTATCTTTGGATAAGGTGCTAGAAAAAATAGAGAGTAGGAAAGGGTTTTTAGATGGTGTTGTTATTACTGGCGGAGAAGCACTACTTAGTCCAATTGATGATTTAATATCACTTGCTAAAAAAATAAAAGATATGGGTCTTTTAGTTAAGTTAGATACCAATGGAACGAGGCCAGAAAAACTTAAAGCGCTAATACCATATTTAGACTATGTGGCAATGGATATTAAAGCTCCACTTGATAAATACTCTATAGTAACTCCCATTAAAGATGATGACATAGAAAATATAAAGAAGAGTATAGACATTCTGATGAATAGTGACATTGACTATGAGTTTAGAACAACATTTGATCCGCATTTAACTAGTGATGATATTGAAAAAATAGCAAAAACAATAAAAGGTGCTAAAGCATATAATATTCAGCAAATTAATGTTCCATCACATATTGATATGAAAAGATATAGTACAGATTATTTAAATGAAAGTGCAAAGCGAGCAAATAAATATGTGAAAACATCAGTTAAAAATGTCTAAAACTTATGTATTCGTATAGATAAAAGAGTGTGCACTAAGAAAATAAACTGTTTTAAAGTGTATGTTAGTTGTCATAGTAAGTGCAACAGTAAATAGAACCTCCTGTTTTAAAGTGTAAAAAGCAAAAAAGGCCTATGTTGAAATAGGCTCTTTTTTATGCTAATATTCATATATGTATATGTGCATGCGTAATTATTTAAATATTTAAGTGCATGTTTTTTGGAGTAGGAGATTTTTTATATGGGTCTGATGAGAAGAGTAGAAATATTAATTGGTGTTATTGCGCTCGTTTTGCTTGCAACTATAATATTGTATGTAGCAGTGAATGCGTTTATGGAAAAAGAAGGGCCGCCAATGGAACAGTTTGCAATAGGTGAAAGGCCTGATGCAGAAAAACTTAATTGGGATATGCCTGACCCTAATAATCAAGAAGCTGTTAAACTATTTGCAGAACAGTTGTATTTAAAGGCAAATGAGTTATATAAAAATACTGAAAATGTTGCGATGATGGTGCGTTCAAGTACTGCAATGATGGGCGGAAAAGTTAATGTTCCGGGATATAGATACATTGTTAAAAACGGAGATCAATATAATTACATTGAATACTCCTTCATACTTAGCACCGGAGACCCTACAGAAGATTTGTTGTCAGGAATAGCTGGAGCTGTTGAGCCTAAAAACACAAAGTTTGCGTTAAGAAAATATAAAGATGCATCGCTTGATAAAGTGTTAGTAGAGAGAGTCGTTGATCCAGTTCCTGAGTTTAAATTTAATGAAGAAACAGGGGGGAATGAATACATAGTAGACTGGACTAATGTTATGCAGGAAGAAGAAGAGCATAAAATTATATACTATGCAGCGCAACCTGAACTATATGAGCAAACCGAACAAAAAATAAGCGCTGAAACTATTATTTCTGCAGAAGTCACATATTATGAGCAAGAAGGTTATTATAAACTAGTTCTAGAACTTGATCCAAATCTTGCAACTGACATAACTCGCGCAAGATTAATAGCTAGCACTGGAAACAGTTCTGCAGCATATACTAGATTAACACAAACGATTGAAATATGGGATAATGGATATTTTAGATATTTTAGAGCACAAGATGACTGGGGAACTTCTACGGGGTTCATAAAACTTAGCTCGGAAATTGACTTTAATACATACTTTTATTACGACGAATATTGGACCAATACAGAAAATTACCAGTATATGGCAACACTTAAAGACGATATGATGAAATAATAAAACATTATAACCCAAGTTATTATGGAGGTAAAGATGGATAAAAAGAAAATTAAGGAAATCATTAGCCAGATGACACTGAAAGAAAAAGCAGGTCTTTGTTCTGGTAAAACTTTTTGGTTAACTAAAGATGTAGAAAGATTAGGGATTCCAGAAATGATGGTGGCAGATGGTCCTCATGGGCTTAGAAAACAAGCCGATAAATCTGATCACTTAGGCATTAATAAATCTATAGAAGCTACATGTTTCCCAACAGGAGTGGGAGTTGCAGCCTCTTTTGATAGGGAGCTTGCAAGAAAACTTGGAGAAATCTTAGGATATGAAGCTGCAGCTGAAGATTTAGGTGTAGTGTTAGGTCCTGCAATTAACATAAAAAGATCTCCTCTATGTGGTAGAAATTTTGAGTATTTGTCAGAGGATCCGTACTTAACAGGCGAAATCGCTACATCATATACTCAAGGACTACAATCAAAGGGAGTAGGCGTAAGCGTTAAGCACTTTGCAGTGAATAGCCAAGAAAAATTCAGAATGACTATTTCTGAAGAGGTAGATGAAAGAACTATGCGGGAGATATATTTCCCAGGTTTTGAAAACACAGTAAAAAAAGCAGATCCTTGGACCATAATGTGCGCATATAATAAAATCAATGGCGAGTATTGCTCACAAAACAAATGGTTATTAACGGATGTTTTAAGAAAAGACTGGGGGTTTAAAGGTTTTGTAGTAAGTGACTGGGGTGCTGTCCTAAACAGAGTGGAAGCTTTAGAAGCAGGTCTTGAACTAGAAATGCCAACTAGCGGAGGTAGAAACGATATAAAGATTGTGGAGGCTGTAGAGTCTGGGAAACTGGATGAAAAGGTTTTAGATTTAGCTTGTGAAAGACTGCTTACCATAGTGTTTAGAAGTTTAGAAAAACATTCAAGGACAGATATTCCTGTGTATGATAGGGATTTAGACCATAAAAAAGCCAGGGCAATGGCAACAGAGACTATGGTTTTGTTGAAAAATGAAGGCGATATTTTACCTTTAGATAAAAAGAAGAAATACGCATTTATTGGTCAGTTTGCTAAAGTTCCTAGATATCAGGGTGGTGGATCTTCTCATATTAATACAAGTAGGGTCGTAGGCGCATGGGATGCAGCTTCAGATATTGATAAGGTATTTGCTAAAGGCTATAGAGATGATTCCAAAGAAGATGAAAAACTAATTAAAGAAGCAGTTGAAATAGCAAAAACAGTAGATATTCCTATTATTTTTGCAGGGCTTCCTCCGTATTATGAAAGCGAAGGTTTTGATAGAACTCATATGGATATGCCTCCGGTACATAATGCGCTAATTTCAGCGGTTGCTGCGGTTAATAAAAACACAGTAGTTGTATTACATAATGGCTCACCAGTTACGATGCCTTGGGTAGATGAGGTTCCAGTTATACTAGAAGCATATCTAGGTGGAGAGGCTGTTGGAGAGGCGACTGTAGATATTTTATTTGGCGATGCAAATCCATCCGCAAAGCTTTCAGAAACATTCCCGATAGCACTTAAAGATGTCGCATCCAGTGCATACTACCCAGGATATACAAGGGTAGTAGAGCATAGAGAGGGCTTATACGTAGGATATAGGTACTTCGATAAGAAGAACTTAGATGTTCTTTTCCCATTCGGACACGGTCTATCATATACGAAGTTTGAATATAGTGATTTGAAACTAAGTAGTGAAAAACTAGATGGCGATTATTCTCTAACAGTTAAGTTTAAAGTGAAAAACGTTGGTGATAGGGCAGGAAAAGAGGTTGTACAACTTTATGTAAAAGACATAGAAAGCACGGTGTATCGCCCAGAAAAAGAATTAAAAGGTTTTGAAAAAGTGTCTCTAAAACCTGGTGAGGAGACTTTTGTAGAAATAGGTTTAGATAAAAGATCTTTTGCGTTTTACAATGTTCTAGTTTCTGATTGGCAGGTAGAAAGCGGTGACTTTGAAATATTAGTCGGAGCTTCATCAAGAGATATACGACTATCTGGACAAGTTAGCGTAGTAGGTGATGCAACAGAAATGACTGATGACAAAAAACTAATACCTTCATATTATTCAGGAGATGTAGAAGATATAAGTGATAAAGAATTTGCAACGCTTTTGGGGCGCGATGAATTGTCCCCAAGAGATTATGAGGAAGGGTATAAGGTTACAAAGTATAACGATCTTTTTGATACCCAGCATACTAAATGGGGAAAAAGAATTTGCAAAATAGTTGTTAAAGCTGCTGGCGGTGTCAGTAAAGATGATTTAGGAAGTGAAGATATGTCTGGGAAGATGGCGCTTCAAACACCAATAGAAGCTATGGTAAATTTCGCAGGCGGTGTTTTAACTAATAAGTCTATGAATGCACTGATTGATTTCATTAATGGTGATAAGCCATTTAGAGCTGTTATGAGACTGCTTGGCGCCTTAATCATTTCGCCATTCACAATAAGAAAATTTAGAAAAAACGAACTATTTAAATAATAAACAACTTTGAATTAATTACAAAAAAAAGAGGACTGTGAGGTCCTCTTTTTTGATTTGTATTTGCGCAGTTAAAGATTTATTTTGGTTATTCTGTTATATATTGACGCAAGTAACGCTCAATATTAACTAGCATGTCGCGCACGTTTTTTTCATCTTCATCGTTACCTTTAAAACCTACTGAGAAGGTGATTTCACCATTAAAAGTGGTTAATGCTAGTTGGATGTATGGCTTATATTTAATGGCTCCAGAAAACCATGCATCTACAGTTTTGACGCCTCCAAATATATAGTGGTTAGGATCTATGATTCCTATGTTAGACATACCAATTAATGGGTTTTGGTACCCTAAACGAATTGCTATCTCAGATATGCGCTGTGGTAAAATACCATATGCAAGTTTTAGAAGTGGTAGAGAATATAGACCATTATGTTCATCTGCTTTGACAGGTGCGAGTGATTGCATAACCTTTTTAACGGTATCGGTCATATTATCTTTCTCATCTTTTTTAACTGTACAAGGCATGAAACCAGTCATATTGGTTAAGCCTAAAGTATCTTGATCATATAAATGTTTACGAAGGTTGATCATGGATGGTATTGTAATTGAGTTGTCTGCATTTGGGTCAATATCGCAGATGTCAAATAGGGCTTTAAAAAATGCTGCTAGAAAGATATCGTTTAACTTTGCATCCATCGTCTTTCCTTTTTTGCGCACATCATTAAAAACTTTACTATCAACTTTATGCAATATAAGCCTTGGTTTATCTACATCACTTATAGGTGTGTATGGGAATATGGTGTTACCTTTAACTTCACTAACATTTTTAAAGAGTAGTTTTGCTTTAACTTTTTCTTTAAATGTCATATCCATATAGATTTGGTCTGCAGAACGAGTTCCTTGTTTTACGTCAATAACAAGTTCTCCTGTATCTTTATAATGATTATAGTTTTCTACTAGTTTCTTAGTAATATATGAAAGGTCGCCTCCATCAAAGCACATATGGTTTGTAAGCATTGCAAGAATATCTCTTTCTTTTGTTCGAATTATGTATACCTTTAATTGGACTTTACCTGTAGGGTCAATCGCTTGAGTTATAAATTCGTTGAGAGTAGTATCTTCATCATCGGTTTCTACAACTTCAAAAAAGTCCTGAAGAGTATAATCGGCATTCACTTTCCAAATAGGCTTTAAAAATCTATCTACCCAAGTAGATCTAAGGATTGGAACTTTCGCTAAAAAGCCCAAAAATATTTCACCAATTAATTTTTCATCGATGTGGTCTTCTAGGTAAAATACTGAGTGCACTGTACAATCATAATAATGACGGAACAGGTACTGCATTTTATCCCACATTTCTGCTTTAAGTCTTTTTCTTCTCGCCATAGTGTAATTTCTCCTCGCTCAAAATTGCGTTTTAATACCTTATATCTAATATACGATTAAGGACATAAAAGGTTGGAAAATATTTAAAATTATTTTACGCTCATCTTACATTTATCCTAATTATAACTAAACGATGTTGTATTGACAAAACTAATTACTCAACATACAATTTAAGGAGTAATACACAGGAGGTGTTTTATGGGAAGTTTAATACTTGATGGGAAAAGCCTATCAATTAAAATTGAAAACGAACTAAAAGAAAGAGTTTCTAAATTAGTTGAAAAAACGGGCGTTACGCCCATTTTAGCAACGATTATAGTAGGAGGTGATCCCGCCTCCGTTACATATGTAAGAATGAAAGGAAACGCTTGTAAAAGGGTGGGAATAGAGCCTTTGAAGGTAGAGCTCCCAGAGGAAACAACTACAGAAGAACTTCTAGAAGAAATAAACAAACTAAACGCAGATGATAGAGTGTGTGGAATACTTCTGCAGCACCCGGTTCCTAAACAAATAGATGAACAAAAATGCTTCAATACTATATCAGTAGAAAAAGACGTAGATGGCGTTAATGTGGCTTCATTTGGGGCTGTAACTATGGGAATGGATGGGTATCGCGCAGCAACTCCATGTGGCATAATTAGATTACTTAAAGAATATAATATAGAGATGAGAGGGAAGCGCGCTGTTGTAATAGGAAGAAGTCCAATATTAGGAAAACCTGTAGCTATGTTGCTTCTTAATGAAGATGCAACGGTTACCATATGTCATTCAAGAACGCAAAACTTACCTGATATAGTAAAAACTGCAGATATTTTGGTAGCGGCAGTAGGAAGACCAGAGTTTGTAAAAGCCGAATGGATAAAAGAAGGTGTAGTCTTAGTGGATGCGGGATATAACAAAGGGAATATTGGTGATATAGATCTTATTAATTGTGCTCCTAAAAGCTCGGCATACACGCCGGTTCCAGGAGGCGTAGGTCCTATGACAATAGCCATGCTTATGAGCCAAACAGTTGATTCTGCAGAGAAAAAATATATGAAATAAACCTTAGTTTAAAGTGTTAAAGACAATAAAAAAGAAGATCTTTTTAGACCTTCTTTTTTTGTTTGTTTTAGTTAAGAACTAATGTATTAATAGCGTTTCCTAAATGCGAGCGTTGCAATTCCACCTATCAGTATGAGCGCTACTATTCCGATTATTATGTAGATTAAAATATTCGATGTATCTTTTTCTTCTATAAAGGATACGTTGGTTATGTTTTCACCTTCTAAGGTTACTTTGCCATTTTCAACATTAACCTTCATAGATTTATAAACACCGTTTTCAACTACTACTAGCGAGACAGTTTCCGATTCTGCAAGAGCAGCGGGAACATCTATTGTCATGGTTGATTTTGTTTCGTTAACTAAAGTTCTGCCATTTTCATCTACGAAGGCAAGATTAAATGACCTAAGCACAGTTTGTTGTTTTGATATAAATTTTTGTAGGTCTTCATCTTGCGTATCGGCTCTTGTAACTAGTAGTGTGAGATCGGGCTCAAATCCTTCGAGTGTATTTAATTCAAAAGTTGTACCTGCTGTATCGGTTGATAGTTTGTTGTTTAGAATGGATACAGTAACAGTTACGGGCTCTGGTGCGTAGTAGTTGTCTAACTCATCAGCGGTTAACTCTACAACATACACTCCGGGGTTAATGAACGCATTGTTAACACTTACTCCAGTAACACTATAGTGAATCTCTGCACCGCTATCGCAGGTAGCGAAAATGTGCTTAGACTGTCCGTCAAATAAGAAACGTAAAGCAGTTTCAGCGACATTGATAGTAGCTTGGTACTTATGTACAACATATAATCCATCTATGAAAGCAACAGAGTAGTTTGCATTATCATGTCTACCGGAAATTATATAATCTCCCATGTCCTTGCCAGGCTCTTTAGTTAAAACAACATTTAAATCAGTTAGAGTATCTTCCTCTGCAAGAGAACCCTCAACAATTTCAAATGCTTGTGGATTAAAAACTAAGTCATTTTCATTTTCTTTGTATTGACTTTCTTGGTCAGAGATGGCTATTACTAGTTGTCTTGGAATTATGTTATAAGAGCCGTTAATAAATGTAATTATGTAATTTTTGTTGTAAATTGTATCGCCTATTATGTTGTACCTACCAACACCTTGGCTTAAAAGCCCATCGCTTTCCATACCACCAGAGAATACATCTCCTTCGATTATTGAACCAGACGTAACGGTGTATGTTAGTGGATGAGGTAGATCTCCGTATACTTGTGTTATGCTGTCTGCAGTTAGTGTGATAGGTCTTCTAACTATCTTATATTTACCCGCGTTATCTTCAAGAGTTATCGTATAGTTTGGATTGAGTTCTCCAAGGTTTCCAATTGTAACATCATATGTTCCTATTTCGGTTCCGCTACGACCTAGGTTACCATACAATCTGGTTTCGTCATATGCAAGATTTCCAGAAACTATCTGATAATTAATTGGAAGAACATTATCTCCATATATTTGTTCAACACTATCAGGAACAATTGTAAGAGGAGAAGGCGTTATTGTATATTTCACATTCAAAGTAAACGTGATTGCATAGTTTGGATTGTTTGCATCAGACAATGTGCCACGGTTTATATTGTAAGAGCCAACATTTACAGTGTTTGTGCGTGCTAAACTTCCTACTAAGACATCCGAGCCAATTAGCGCACGATTTATTGTATAGGTTAGCGGTAGGGCAGGTAATCCGTATTCTACACTCTTAGCATCTGGTGTAACAGTTATCCTCACTTTTGTAATGATATATGTTCCATTTGTAAATGAAATATTATAGTTTGGATTGTTTGCATCAATAAGGGAGCCATTGGAAATAACGTAAGATCCTGCATTATTTCCAGTTTCTCTAACAAGCGTTCCAGTTAAAGATTCACCACTTACTAGCCCTGTATTTTCGGTGGGTTCAGTAACTTTATATGTGAGAGCTACATTAGTATCACCGTATTGAATTGTTACACTGTTTGCTGTTACGCTGACTGGTCTTCTAGTGACTACGAATTTCTCTTGTATGTCGGTAATTATAATATTGTAGTTATGCTGGCTAACATTATCTATTGAGTGAGAGATTACGTCATAAGTTCCAGCGTTTGCACCCGCAGCTTTATTTACAGTAATATTTATTTTATCTCCGAAATAGCCAGTTTCGTAGTTTAGTACAGCAGATGCTTCGGAATTTCCATCATACACCTTGTAAGAAACTGGTATTTGATCGAGAGTAATAGTTCTCTTGGTTATCTCATATGCTTTCGTCCCAGCATTTGTGGCAAGAGAGACAACATAGTTGGTGTTCCCTATATTGGCTATGCTTACATCGTATTTGCCAACATCTTGTCCAGGTGTTCTAATTAATGTTATTGATATCGTTCCATCAGCCTCAAATCCCTCAATGCTCTTTATTAACGGCATATCGACAGCACCATATGTTTTGGTTAGGTTTGCCATCGTGTCCACAAGTTCTGATGCAATTATATTAGGTAACACATACGGTCTGACTGTTACCAGTACCTCTTTAGATGTAGCTTCGTAGTTCGCAGTTTCTTCTGCAGAGAGCACAATATCATAAGTTCCAACATTTCTGAATGCATTTGCAATGGAGTATGTAATTTCTGTTTCCGAATGGTTGAGTGAAGCATCTATATTTTGGGTGGAAGCATTATATGTTAAATCGAGCATGTATTCGCCGTTTACTAAGGCAGTTGAATCGTTAAAGGTGATAATAGCCTGGGCACGTTTTATTTCGAAATTAACGGTACTATCAAAAGTTATTAAGTAGTTAGGATTCTTTCCCTCATCATTTGTTAGCGTTCCAGCGTAGATAGGATAAAATCCAACAGTTTCGCCTGCTTTTCTGGTCAAAGTACCAGTAAGTGGGAATCCTGTAACGACAGCGCTACCACCAAATGTGCTTGTAGCAGTGTAGTTAAGCGGAGGCTCAGTGGTATTATATATCTTTGATTGATTGGGTAATGGTGTAATTGTTATAGGTCTTGGAATTATAGTATAAGTTCCAGGCTGGAAAGTAATGGTGTAGTTGGGGTTGATGCCTGGATCAGAGATGTTGCCTGCCTCAATGGCATATGTACCAACAATATTGCCAGGATCTCTAGTCAAAGCAGTAGCAGGGCTTAGTCCATTATCCCAAGGGGCTGGACGTTGTGCTCCAACAAAAGAATAGGTTAAAGTTAACGCAGCATTACCAAATACTTGTTGTTTATTATCTGCTCTTACAGTTAAAGGTCTTGGAGTTATGGAATAGTACTTCTTTTCCGCACTCATAGTAATTTGGTAGTTATTATTAGCAAGCGTACCAATAATTATTTCATAATCTCCAACATTTTTAATATCTGCTTGAGAGCGGCTTAGCTTGCCCGTTAAGTTATATCCTTCAATAACGGCGGGATAGGAGGAAGTAAAGCCTGTTGTCAAATCTACGGAGTACGTAATTTCAGATTCGATAGGAGTACCATATACGCTAGTTGCTTCATCTGGAAGAATTGTAACTGGTCTTCTAGTTACCCTGTAACTCTTGGTGTTATTGATGAGCGTGACATTATAATATTGATGGTAAATGGTACCTATAAGTATGCTGTACTCACCAACTGTCAGACCAGGGCCTGGGGTTAGTAAATCTCCACTCAAGGTATCGCTTCCAACTAGTCCACCAGATACTATGGTATAGTTTGCATCAGTTATTTCATCTTCACCAAAGACTTGGTTAATTTGAACAGGTTGTATGGATATTTCTCTGTTATGTATTGTATACGTGGTGGCTGGCACGCTTTCTACCTCTCCTTCAGAGAGAACTCTACGGTTCATAATTATTTGGTGAGTATCACTTGATAGAGTTCCGATCTCGATGTTGTAATGGCTAGGAGTTGGTGTGGAAACAGTTGTATTAATAGACAGATGTCCTGTAAAGAAGGATGCGGCTATTTGTATATTCCCATTTGTATATGCACTAAAGGTGATGCCTTGAGTATAGATGTCTTCAAGCGATCTTCCGTATACGGAACTTTGCCCAGCATGTGGTAAAATGTTGGCAACCAACATATTAACTACATAGCGTTTCGTCCCGTTGAAAGTGATATTATAATTGGGGTTATTGTCATTATCCACAGTGCCTTGTGAAATGTCATATTGGCCAACAGGAATGTTACCCCATTCGTCTAGTGTCCAAGTTGGCTCTAGAACTAGATTTCCACTCAATTCATCACCGTAAGGCAGTGGGTCTGGGGTTGTTGTCCATGTGAGTAAGCTATTATCTTTTGCGGGCTGTCCATAGTCAACACCCCATTGTTTAGCAGTGACAACTATAGGTTTTCTATTTATTGTAAATATCTCTGGAGCTAGAGTTAGTGTATAGTTAGCTTGACCCAAATTGCCTAATAAAATATCATAAGTTCCTACATTTTTACCATCTTCTCTTGAGAGCGCACCAGTCAGACGGTCTTGCACATCATTAATCGTCACTAATGCAACTTTTTCAGGGAATCCTGTGTAGCTTAAGGTGTATGATATTGTAGGCTCTTGCTCTCCATATGCTTTATTTTGTCCACTATTTGGAGTAACAGTTAAAGGACGTTTTGTAATTTCATAGGATCCATTTGCAACTTCGCTGACATAATAGTTCGGATTATTTACGGCATAAGCAAAAGACTCAGTTGCTACTAGATTGTCTTTCAAAACATAAGTGGCTACAGTTATGGCAGTTGTTTCTGCTGTAGCCGAAGCGTTAACTGTTCTCGAAAAGCTTCCAACTAAAGTGTCAGTTCCGACAAGGGAGCCACTGGTTACTACATAATTAAACGGTAGTATTTCTTCTCCATAAATTTGAGTTAGATATGGAGCGCGAATCTTAATTTCCCTGCGAGTAATATTAAACGCGACAATTGTAGTTGAGAATGTTATGGTGTAGTTTGCGTTATTTTCGGAGGTTAAAGAATTTTGTATAATCCTGTAAGAACCGACATTTTCTCTGCCAGCGTTACCGGTGCCTCCAGAGTAAGCTGTGTCTTCACGACTTAAAACACCAACTAAAGGAGCATCAGCAAGTACATGTGTTAGTGAGTTTTGTAAATGTTGCACATCGGTAACACTGTATGTGTATGTTGGGTCGCTAGCTCCATAAGTTTTGCTCTGGCCAGATGTTGGAGTAATTGAAATTTCTCTTGGGGTTACA
>JAAZLE010000117.1 GCA_012799455.1 Clostridiales bacterium
ATGGAGGTATTACATTTATACCCTCTCTTGTGTCTAGAGTCTTTTCATCCTCTTCATTAAGTTTATATACTCCTACCGGAGTCACATAACCTGCTGCTGGCTCAATAGTAGCATGCGTCCAAAAAACTAACCTATGATTTTCTATAACGCCAGCTCCAACATAAACTGACTTAGGGCATCTGTCCTTCATTTGTTTAGATGATAAATTACTACCATATGCTGCATAAAATTTCATATTCACTTCTCCTATGTTTTTAAAGTATTAGTTTATATCGTTAGTCAACATGTTTTTAAACTCCTCTTCTGTATATTAAAACATACATAAAAATTAACGGCAATATGGATATTATAGCATCCTACTGTTTCCATAAATCAATATATACCCGAAAGGGTGTAATTTATAAAAAATCATTGATAATATACCCGAAAGGGTGTAAAATAATTTTATGAACAAAATTGCGAAATTTATCAAAGAAAGTAGAAGAAATGCTGGGTTAACTCAAAAGGAATTTGCTCTCCGCTCTGGACTAGGACTTAGGTTTATCCGCGAACTTGAGCAAGGCAAAGAAACCGTTCGGATGGATAAAGTTAATCAAGCATTAGGTATGTTTGGGATGCAAGCTGTCCCAGGTGTTAAAAAATTTGATTCTACACAAAATGTAACTGCTTGTGTTTACATTAACGATATATTTGCTGCTACACTGTCAAGAATTAATGAAAAATATCATTTTAAGTATGACAAAAAATACCTTCAATCTGAAAATTGTATACCTGTTTCCCCAACACTACCTTTACAGTCTAGATCATTCTCATCTAAAACATTATTTCCGTTTTTTGACGAACTGATTCCCAAAGGATCTGCCTTAAATGATTTTGTCTACGAGCACGGTCTTGATATAAATGATAGATTTGAAATACTCCTAGTTGTTTGCTCAGACAATATCAATAATATAAGTATCTCAAGGTATAAAAATTAATAATCACTCTGCTGACTTGTAGTTATATAACGGTTTAATTACTTTTATTATTTCCACTGTATCGCCAATGTTTTCCATAATTTCTTCAATTGGCTTGTATGCTGAAGGAGCTTCGTCTAGAGTTGCTTTAGAGATTGAGGTTGTATATATCCCTTCCATCGATTCTCTATATTCTTGCATACAAAGAGAGTCCATAGCACGCCTTCTAGAAAGCACTCTTCCCGCACCGTGTGGAGCTGACTGGTTCCAGTCTTTATTTCCTTTCCCTATACAAATTAAACAACCATCTCGCATATTGATTGGGATTAGTAGTTTTTCGCCCTTCTTTGCTGATACTGCACCCTTTCTAAGCATCATTTCATCGGTATCTACATAGTTATGAATGGTTGTAAACTGTTCAACTACATCTAGACCTAGACCTTGAACAATAACATCTACCATAGCTTTTCTGTTAATGGTCGCAAACTGCTGTGTTAAGTGCATATCAAACAAGTATTCTTTCATAAGGTCATCTTCTACGTATGCAAAATCTTTTTTAGGGATATTTCTTTCCAAATCGTCTTTTGCAGCTAAAATCTCTGCATCACTAGCACCAGATTGCCTTAATTTTCTAATTTGATTTTTTATGTTGACTTCGGCTTTATCCTTAATTCTTCGATACGCTTCTTTTTGATAATAGTCTGCAACCTGTGTTCCTAAATGTCTACTACCCGAGTGAACAACTAAGTATAAGTTACCTTCTTCATCTTTATCTACTTCTATGAAGTGGTTACCACCGCCTAAAGTACCAATGCTATATCTAGCTCTATCAATGGAAACATGATTTTTGCAGTTAAGTTTTGTTAAATCTATAAGACCTTCATATTCGTGATGAGAGCTTCTTATAGACCTTCCAGATGGTATTTTCTTTCTTATCCATCTGTCTAATGCCACAAAGTCTATTTCTTTATTACTTAGTTTAGAGACTTCCATCCCACAACCAATGTCTACACC
>JAAZLE010000118.1 GCA_012799455.1 Clostridiales bacterium
TACTAGTAGCGGAGTAAGAGCTTGGCTAAAGGGGGATTTCCATTCCTCTGCTTTCAAGGCTACTCAAAAAGCAATAATACACGTCAGGGAAGACATAGGAGATACAGTATTTGTACCGAGTTATGATGATATGGTCAATACCGATTATGGCTTCAGTAGCGATCCTAACAAGACAGAATCAACAGTTAGAGGAAGGCCACTAAGCGACTATTTGAAGGCCAGAGGTGCATATATGTCAACCAGTATAGGAGTGGGAAATGGAAGTTGGTGGACACGCACATCAGCAAGTCCTGGTTATACATATGCTGTTTGGTATAAAGGGATAGTTGGATCTGTGAGCGCCGACTTGCCTAGCGAGCAATACGGCATGGTCCCGGCTACCGTAATTAACATGTCATAAATCTGCTAGACTAAAGTTAGCTAATCAAAAACACACATATACGTTCAGTGGTTGGGGTAATGACATGCCCGCAGCAATAACTGAAAATATGACTTTTATTGCACAATATACCGAAACACTGAATAAGTATACATACACGTTTTATGATGAAGATCAGATATCAGTATTAAGCCAGGCTACTGTGGATTATGGCACAGGGATTGCAGTTCCAGCAAGTCCGACCAAAGCAAAGACGCAGCAATATACATATAGATTTGATGGTTGGGATAAGGGCATCCCTGCAACAATTTCAGAGAACATAGACTTCTATGCAACATATATTCAAACCATAAACAAGTATACGTACACATTTTATGATGAAAACAAAACGGTGGTTTTAAAAGGAGCCACAATTAGCTATGGCGATGAGATTATACCTCCCATAGCAAATCCAACTAAAGAAAGGACGCAACAATACACATATACCTTTAATGGCTGGGATAAATTAATTCCTGAAAAAATAGTTAATGATGTAGAATTCTGTGCGACATATATAGCCACAAAAAATAAGTACACAGTAACATTTAAAGACAGTGAAAATGTTTTAAGCAGCCAGGAAATAAAGTATGGTTCGGGTGCGACCTCGCCAGCGATGCAGGTTAAAACAGGGTATACATTTGTAGGCTGGGATAGCGATTTTTCTAACATAACTATGGATCTCACAGTCAATGCTATCTACACTATAAACTCATATACAATTAGTTTTAATACTAACGGCGGATCTCCTGTTGAAACAATTACAAAAGAGTATAATTCTCCTTTAACACCTCCAGATGTCCCCATAATGGAAGGATATATTTTTATTGGTTGGTATACCGATAATACTATATTTGATACCCAATATGAATTTATAACAATGCCTGCTAGCGATGTTGTTGTGTATGCAAAGTGGCAAATTATGAAGTATAATGTGGTGTTTAGAGGCTCTACCAGCGTTATGTTTTCTTACGTTATTAACTATGGTGAAAGAATTGAAAAGCCAGTAAATCCTGAAAAAAACTAACTGTGTATTTGTAGGTTGGTACGCAGATATAGACCTAACTGAAGAGTTTGATTTTTCAATAGTGCATAATGCTAATAAAGACATTTATGCAAAGTGGACTCATGCAACGAATGTAGTAAACATTGTTGTTACAAACGGTGCGGAGCAGACAACTCAAAATGTTTCAATGATAGTCGGTAGAGAACTTGAAGAACTCTCCAATTTACTAGCGACATATAAAGATACTAAGACTGGATATACGCTAACTGGCTGGAGCTATAAAGACCTATCTACAAGCGAAGTTAAATCAATAACTGAAGAAACAACATTTGATTATGATGATGAGTTTGAAGTTATCGCTAACTATGAAGCAAACGTCTATACCATAAGCTTTAATTTAACCTATGATACTGATGATGTAATTGCACCTATTACAGTATCGTTCAATGGCGTCATTGATAACCTTCCAGAGCCAACAAGAGAAGACTATGAGTTTGTAGGTTGGTATTCAAACGATCAAAGGATGGAAAATGGTAGTGTGTATACAAGTCCAGACAATCTGTCGCTTGAAGCAAAATGGGAAATAATAGGTGGTGCAGATACCCCCGATGAAAGCCCAGGCAGTAAAGCTAGCGAAGCATTTAAATCACCGTGGCTTTATGTAGGTATTGGCATCATAGTCCTAGTAATAATAGGATCTATTTTGCTTGCATTAAAACTTAAAAAGAGTAAGGCAATCATAGATTCTGAAGCAAAAACAAACGACTAAAATTAAAGCCGTATATTTAATATAACTTAAGTTTGACTATTAAAAGCGTAGAATATAAACTGCGCTTTATTTTTTACGAAATTTTGTGTAGGAGCGTTGACTTCAGCCTGGTTTTCGGATAAAATAAAGTTGACTTTAGATTTTACGAGGTTGTTATGAACGGTATATATTTGAGTAGGTTAGCTGAAAAAAGGTTTAAAACTATTGCGAACATGTTTCCAGTAGCTTTAGTTTGCGGTCCTAGGCAAGTAGGGAAAACCACGATGCTTAAGCATTTATCGCAAAATGAAAATAGAACGTATGTAACGTTAGATGATTTAGATGCA
>JAAZLE010000001.1 GCA_012799455.1 Clostridiales bacterium
CACTGGTTATACCCTGCCGATACATCTTATCTTTTCCCCACTTTACATTGTTTGAGAGTTGCCTGCTTTCTTCTTGAGCTATTGATGCATTGATTGTTAGGTTTAGTTCGCCGTTTGGATCGAAGTTAGTGATATTGTTTTCTTCAAAGATTACCTCAACTCCAGCTTCTTTTAGTTGTCTAGCTAGCCCTACAGTATCAAGTGTGTTTCTTGCAAATCGTTGAACTGACTTTAAAACTATTAGGTCAATCTTTCCATCAAGTGCATCCTTTATCATCTTGTTAGACTACATATTGTATAAAAATGCATCTACCTATTTTTTGATAGATGCTTACAGTGCTTTAAACTAGCTAACTATATATGCTTTACTCTTGACTACTTACATATATTGGTTTTAAAGAATTGTTTGTACATTATTTATCATCAGCTACTAATCCATTAGATTCTATTTTTTGGATTAATTTATCAAAATCGCTTTGATATAATCTGTCCTGAATTACTCTATATTTTTCAAATTCGCTTTCGGCAAAACTTTTGGCAATCTCTGCGGAAACCTTACCCTGATCTTTTAAAATATCTTCTTCGTTAAATGCTAAAAACACATCAAGTCGTTTTGCCCAGTCTTCCATAGTCATTGGAATTTTACGTCTTGCCTGCCTTTCAGCATAGTCTAAATACATTGTGACAAACTGGTTCAAATTCTCCATTTCGGATTTTGAAAGATAGTTTTTTGCAATACTAACATCAGATTTCACAACCTTTCCAGTTGGAGCATTCTTCCATGTTGTGAGACCCATATGCTCTTTTTGATGATTAGCTCGTTCAACAATCAACTCCGCAGCTGTGTGATTATGTATTGCGTAATGAAGTTTATTTTGAACAGTAGCAAAAAAGTCTTGTGAAATTTTTGCATTTGGCGAATAGTCCATAGCAGTGGAATAAATATCTGTAATTTTTTGATAGAATTTTCTTTCGCTTGCCCTGATTTCTCTAATTTCATCAAGCAAATGTTCAAAGTATGTTTCATCAAAAATCTGACCATTTTCTAGCCTTTGTCTATCTAACACATACCCTTGTATCGTAAATGTTTTTAAGACATTTGTTGCCCATTGACGAAATTGAGTAGCCCTAACCGAATTAATACGATAACCTACCGAAATTATTGCATCCAAGTTGTAAAATTTCATTTTGTATGTTTTTCCATCTGAAGCAGTTGCCGAGGATTCCTCGGTAACTGAATCTTCCTGCAATTCTTTGGATTTAAAAACATTTTTCAAATGTAAGCTTATGTTATCCGTAGAACAGTCAAATAATTGTGCCATCGCTTTTTGCGTCAGCCATATATTCTCATCGCGTATCCTCACCTCTATTCCTTCTTCTCCTGCCTGCTTGGTGAATACGATAAAATCAGTAGTACTATTCCTTATTTGAATTCTATTATCTTCCATTTACACTCCCCGTAACTTAGGCATATATATGATAATATGCACTTATCTTTACTAGCATATTAAATGAACCCAATTTTGATAAATATATACCGTTGTGTTTGCATCACTCCACTTTGATATCCATCTTCGATTTTTTGATTTCTTCATCAAGTTCATCCATTGCTTTACCAGACACATCTGTTTTCTTTAGCCATCTCTTTCACCTTTGAAAGAACTCATTAATGATTCTCTTGTTAATTCGTTAGATGCAGTAATTTCAAATGGAATTTTTTTCTCCCTAACAACAGCTCTTGCAAAAACGTTGATAGCCGTTGACATATTCATGCCAAACTCATTGCATAATTCTTCAAATTCTCTTTTTAAGATTGCATCCATCCTGACACTAAAAGTCGCTTGCGCCATAATTAATCTCCTTTCGAATTCGTCTTGGTTTAATTGTATTATATTAATGATTTGCTGTCAATATTTGAACCTATTAGGTGCGTTTTTAGCAACAAACCAACACATTATGTAGTTTCTAATATACTAAATATAAAATTAAATATTATTCGAAAAGCTGCATTAGTTTTCATTGATTTTACTCTTATTTTAATAAAACATTAGTGACTTAAGATAGTATCAAAAACATAGTTATTTTATGCCCTACCACCATCTCATCGATACCAGACTGCACCCCTGTAAAAAATTACCGCACCCCCTTTCTTAAAACAAGAAACTAACCGAACCATTATTAAGTAATAACTTTGGACTATATTTGTCTCTCATATAAATGATATGACTTGACAGTTAATTTATCACTTTTAAAACCATAAAAGAAATCCAGTTATTTGTATATTTACGCTCTTACCTAGTTAATTAAATTGTTAGTTTTTATACATTAGTGTATAATTTTCGATATGAATGAACAATATATGCCAAAGCATAAACAACCAATAAAAAATGAAGAAGCAGCTATGCTTTCTGCTGATGTGCTTTCGTATGTTGGGGACTCTGTTCACTCAGTATATGTAAGATCTCGTCTTGCAGAATGCAACAAATGTAAAATCAAGGTTTTACATAGTATTGCATCCAAAGAAGTTAGTGCGCCTGCCCAAGCGGTTGCCATAAAAAACATTGAAACTATGCTGACTGAAGAGGAATCTATCGTCTTTAAACGCTGTAGAAACGCATATAAACAAAATGTGCCAAAACATAGTTCCGTTGCGGAATATAATCTTGCATCTGGTCTTGAAGGGCTAATTGGATATCTATATCTAACAGGTCAAGATGAAAGACTTGCAAACTTAATGGAAATAGCATATCCTACTACAAATTAATCTAATAGATAGGTCAAGATGGTATGTGATGGAAATAGCATATCCTGCCCTAACTGGTAAAGGTTGAATTGTATTAAACTTTATGAACATGGCATATTACTACCAATTAAAAGCACTGTAACTTACAAATATAAGGTAAAGTGCAAATAATATAAACTAATGTTGCTAACCATCGGTTAAATTTATAACAACATTATTACAATGAGGAAATTATGTTACTAGAAGGAAGAAATGCGGTGTTAGAAGCCTTAAAAGGCGATGTTACCGTAGAAACATTATATGTTCAAAAAGGCAACTTTGAACGCTCTACAAACGAAGCTATTGCACTTGCAAGAAAACAAGGTGTAAAAGTCATGATTTTGGATGAACAAGCATTCAAGGCAAAGTCAGAAACTGGCAAAGCTAGAGGCATTATGGCCATCACAACCGACTTTACATATGCTGTATTTGAAGATATCGTTCAAAACGCGCTAACAAGCAACAAACCTGCCGTTTTTGTGCTTTTAGATGGAGTAGAAGATCCACATAACTTAGGTGCAATAATTCGTGTAGCTGACTGTTCTGGAGCAAGCGCTGTTATCATTCCAAAACACAGAAGCGCAAGCGTAACCGAAATTGTTATAAGAACAAGCGCAGGCGCAACTGCCCATGTTCCAGTAGCAAAAGTAACGAACATTAATGATGCAATTAGATATCTAAAACAACAAGGTGTAAAAATTATTGCCGCCGACATGGATGGCGCTAATGCATTTACATCTGATTTAACTGGTAACATTGCCTTAGTTATCGGCGGAGAAGGAGAAGGACTGCACGAACTACCTAGAAAATTATCTGATTTGGTTGTCTCTCTTCCACAGCTTGGTAAAATTAATTC
>JAAZLE010000119.1 GCA_012799455.1 Clostridiales bacterium
CCCACAATCCAGAAATTCTTTGACTTTACAATTGATAGTATAGCAGGAATAAATTTAGCCTTTGGAAGGTCAATCTGTTCTGGCTCATGAACACTGAAAGTCATTAGTAAAATAACAGCCATACTAACCACTCCAAAGATTATAGCCGTCCATACATATCCAATTTTCTCAGCAATAATAGGTGTCAAAGCTATGCCAATTACCATGGCAAACAACTGAGCTGTTTGCCTAATCGCATTAGTTTTAGCCCTAATTTTATCGTCCGGAAAAAGCTCAGGAAATAATGCTCCATAATTAGCATTAATTAAGCTATCTAGAGTCCCAGTAATAAAATAAAAGATCATAGCCCAAGCGAAAAGACCATCGCCTTTCAGTCCTTCTGGGGGTGAAAAAAACAAAATAAAGAAGAGAGCAAATAAAGGCGTTCCTATCAATAACCATAGCTTTCGTCTCCCAAACCTTGTCCTTGTGTTATCCGAAAGTATACCATATATAGGATTGTCGATTACGTCTAAAAATGTATAAACAAAGGTAATAAGAGCTAAATGCTCAAGCGTCAAACCCCTTAACAACACATAAAAAGCCGAGGCCCTTCCCCTGAACATATTAATCGCAAGTGAGGTCCCAAACATTCCAATACCATATAGAAACGGGCTGTTTTTCTTCTTCATATCTCCTCCAATGACAACCAATACAAGTAATTTTATGAGCTTTATTACTTGTCTAAATTATATCACAACAAAACCACCTTATAAAGACGGTAAAGTCGCAAATATCCATATATAATGCCTAAATAAAAAGTAAACATATCGAGTTATTTTGGCCTTAACCCAAACCCTACTAATAGGAGCTTGGGGGATGGGGACTAGGTTTTTGTTGAAATCCTAAACTCTCTCGATATTTTCTAAAATTATATCCATATCCCTAACTTTTTCTTTCTCATATTTGGATATGTATTTATCTTGGTAATAATTTGACTGAACTATTTCAATGTCTTTATTCTCGTATGTAATTATCATACAACCACGCTGTCTGCCTCTTTTGGAAATGAATGGGTAAGCAAAATAATCAATCGTTAATCCATATGTTAAACGTATAGGCTTATCGCCCTTATTCTTCCTATATGAAATTGATATATTATTATAATGGTCATGCCCACAAAACATTGAATCGCAACCAGTTTTTTGAGCAACATCATAAACATTATCTATTCCTTCTCCATGATAAACAAGACGATTTCTTTCCTCTATAACTCCAAACTCTAACTTCACTTCATCGGTGTTTTCTCTGCCATCATCTATGTATTTAAGCCAGGCATCTTTATATTCTCTAATTGGGATATGGAAAAATAATGTTGACTTTGGTCTGTTTTCTAATAATGTAGCGTCATTAATTATATCTTCTTTTTTGTCTATATCATCTATGTTAAAGTTGGTTTTCGTTTGGGAACTAGCAACATCCATGTTATTTAGTGTGATGCTTTTAATTCTATCCTCATACCAGTTCAATTGCGTATCTTTTATATTGTCATACTTCATACCCATTCCAAACTTATCTTCTTTTATGTAAGAATGAGAATCTAGCATTACTAAACATCTTGTAGTTATATTATCTGGTGTTTTAATTTCAATTAAATGATCTGTTTTCACACTAGTATCTTTAGGAAATCTTACTAAGCACATTTTGCTTTTCCCTATTTCTCTTACTAAATCTTCATTTAAGTACTTTGCGTAGAACTCAACATCATGATTACCTAAAGTAAAAGTCCAATAGGCATTAATTACTTCAAACAACCTTTCTAAAACTTGTAAACATAAAAGGTTGTTTTTATTACCACTTAAAATTGGTATAGGATATGCTAAATCGCCTGTTACTACAACTAAATCAGGGTTTTCCGCCCTTACCATAGCAGCAATTGCATTGATAGCCATCTTATCTTTTTTATAACTTAAAGCTCCAGCTCCAATATGAACATCAGTTATTTGCAAAACCTTAAATTTTGAAGCAGTAAAAATCCAGTTTTCTTCTCCTTGGGTAGGTAAAATATCGTTTTCAATTTTCATATCCGCAAATGTTTCTACATATTTAAATAGTTTTTTGCGAAATATTTTGTTTAAAAATGTTATCGTTAGAACCGCCCTTACCACACACGCTGCACTGTAAGTTATAACAAGAACTATTATTTGTAACAGGCTTTTGAAAAAACTTTTCATTTTTGATTTTTGCACGATATACTCCTCAAATATAATTAGTTAAACATATGTCAGCCAGCATCGATTCAACAGAAATTTAAAATTAAATCCTACAATTAAGCGATTTTCAAACCTCTAAAATCCGTTATATAATAGTCTGCTTCCCTCTTAAGCGCATCATCATAACTATATGCATCATAGACGCCA
>JAAZLE010000120.1 GCA_012799455.1 Clostridiales bacterium
ATGGAAAAACATTTCTGTTACCCCTTCTCCAATATTTAGCACTTGATTAATGTAATACTCCTCTAAATCTTCATAAGATCTAATGTCTTTTATCGAAAAAGGATTGCTTATCATGTCATCTATCAGTTTGGCCCCACACATTTTGGCTGTACCAAGTATCATTTTATGGGCAAACGTAATATAACTAGGCACTCTACCTGAAAAATAATCTTTTAAAAAAGTGTTTCTTTTGGGGAACCTAAACGGTAAATTCATCTTTTTAGACAACTTAAAAGCATTTATAAAAAAAGGTCTTAAGTTTATTCCATACATTGTTCCCGAATGATTGTCAAAATGGTCCGGAGTAATGCCAAACTCATTAAGTATTGCAAACTGAGCTTCACATTCTAGTGTCACATCTCTGTATTTTGCTTTTTGCGCCACCTCTTTTGTATCTGAAAAAAGAAACCCCTTTCCATCATTTAGCGAACTTCGCCCTTTATATGCACATTTCCAAGGATACTCACTAAAATCTGAATTAAGAGTTAAGTGAAGACCGAAATTAAGTTGACCGGTTTTTATTATTTCCACCGCTTCAAGAGAGGATTCAGCCGTTATTAACAAACTGGTTGAGGTAATTAGTTTCGCAGAAAAAAGCTCTCTTATTGCTCTGTTAGTCTCAGGACAAATGCCAAAGTCATCCGCATTAATGATTAATCTTCTCTCTGCCATATGCACCTCTAAAACTACCTCCCTAAGACACTAAAGTGCTAGGTGATGGGAGTTTACAAACGCAGTTTTCTCTTAATATAACTCTTAGTATCTATTCCGTTTCTGATATTTTGTCTACGCTAAACGATTCCTCGGTTACAACTTCGTCATGTTCTGATATCGTGTCTGTGCTTAAGGGGCCCTCGGATACAGCAGCGGTTACTACTTCATCATGGGATTCTCCGATAGGTGGTCTCTTTATCTTTTCTTCATCGAATTTAACAAAGAAAGTGAATATAACTCCTATTGCAGATAGAGCAAGTGGGAAAAGACAAAGCAAGAATCTAGAAGCATCCCCAGGGTTATTCCCAGGTACTTCTCCACTTTCAAAACCATATATTCTAGATGCGAGTAGCATGCCAAGCGAAACAAATAAGCCCGATAATCTGTTCATGAACCCCATCGTGCTAGAAAAAATCCCCTCGCGCTTTATCCCATGCTTGGCGTAATCTTCATCAAGAACTTTAGAAGCTAACAAATCCATTGTACTTATAACACCTGAAAAACCGATTCCGACACAAATTGCCGCAAGGATAGCAGTTACAAGTGAATTTGCAAAGAATAATGGAATAAATGCTATAGTAAGAGTAATAAGAGCAGCTCTCCACACATTAATAGACCCGAATTTTCTCACAGATAAACTCCAGATTGTTACACCAAGTATAGCCACTGCTATTACGACTCCTAGCAATATAGTTTCCTGTGTGGAGCCCATCCCTAAAGCATACTTAACGTAGAATGCTATAGAGCTCATTACAAGACCCATTGCCGCGCTATAAAAGGCGTTTGCAAATCCCACAATCCAGAAATTCTTTGACTTTACAATTGATAGTATAGCAGGAATAAATTTAGCCTTTGGAAGGTCAATCTGTTCTGGCTCATGAACACTGAAAGTCATTAGTAAAATAACAGCCATACTAA
>JAAZLE010000121.1 GCA_012799455.1 Clostridiales bacterium
ACGCGTGGATATAATGGGAAAGGTGTACAATTATTTTTGGCCGTACACGACTATTTAAATTTATTTTCGGAGGTAAAAATGAGCAAAAAACTAACTATTGATGGCAATAATGCGGCGTCATACGTAGCGTATGCTTTTAGTGAAGTAGCAGCACTTTATCCCATAACCCCAAGTTCTACAATGGGTGAATATGCAGATGAGTGGGCAGCTGCTGGAAGAAAGAATATGTTTGGTCAAGTGTTAAAGATTGCAGAGCTTCAATCAGAAGCTGGGGCTGCTGGTGCAGTTCATGGGTCTTTAAGCGCAGGTGCTTTAACCACCACATATACCGCAAGCCAAGGACTACTTTTAATGATTCCAAACATGTATAAAATTGCGGGTGAATTGCTACCTACAGTGTTCCATGTTTCAGCTAGATGTGTTGCATCACACTCTTTGAATATATTTGGTGACCATTCAGACGTAATGGCTTGCCGTCAAACCGGATTTGCAATGATAGCATCCAACTCAGTGCAAGAAGCTATTGACCTAGCACTTGTTGCACATTTAGCAACATTAGAGTCAAGAGTTCCTTTCGTACATTTCTTTGATGGTTTCCGTACCAGCCATGAAATTTCTAAGGTAGATGTTCCAACATACGAAGAAATGAAATCTATTGTTGACATGAAAGCAATCGAAGATTTTAGAGCAAGAGCGTTAAATCCTGAGCATCCAATCCAAAAGGGAACGGCACAAAACGGAGATATATTCTTCCAAAATAGAGAAGCATGCAATAAATACTATGATGCAGTTCCAGGTGTTGTAGAAAAATGTATGGATAAAGTTGCAAAACTAACAGGAAGAGAATATAAACTATTCGATTACGTAGGTGCAAAAGATGCAGAGAAGGTAATCATAATGATGGGCTCTGGCGCAGAAGCTGTAGAAGAAACTGTCAATTACCTAAACGCAAAGGGAGCAAAGCTTGGACTGGTAAAAGTTCGTTTATATAGACCTTTTGTAGGTGAAAAGCTTGCAGCAGCCGTTCCGAAGACAGCAAAGTATGTTACTGTTCTAGACAGAACTAAAGAACCCGGTGCACTAGGTGAGCCACTATACTTAGACGTAGTAGCCGCTCTATCGGGCAGAAAGGTACAAATCCTTGGTGGAAGATATGGTCTAGGCTCTAAAGAGTTTAATGCAACCATGGTTAATGCAGTGTTTAAGAATATGGGTGGAGCTAATATCAATGGCTTCACAGTGGGAATTAAAGACGATGTTACCAACAAATCACTACCTTTAACAGAGAAAATCAATGCAGCACCAAAGGGAGCAATTTCTTGTAAGTTCTATGGACTAGGCTCAGATGGAACAGTCGGCGCAAATAAAAATAGCATCAAGATTATCGGCGATAATACTCCTAAATTTGTACAAGGATATTTTGTTTATGATAGTAAAAAATCGGGTGGAATCACCATTTCTCACCTAAGATTTGGTGACACTAAGATTCAAAGCTCTTACTTAATTGACCAAGCTGACTTCATAGCTTGCCATACACCTAGCTACATTTACAGGTACGACATGGTTAGCGACCTAAAAGAAGGTGGCACTTTCCTACTTAACTGTATCTGGGACCCTTCCGAATTAGATAAAGAACTTCCAGCAGAAGTTAAAAACGAAATTGCAAAGAAAAAGGCTAAATTCTATGTTTTAGATGGAAATGCAGTGCTAGCAAAAGCAAATGCAAGAAGAGGACTAAATACAGTCATGCAGGCAGCATTCTTTAAGTTATCAAATGTTATTCCTTATGCTGACGCAGAAAAACACATGAAAGCTGCAATCCTAAAGACATACGGCAGAAAAGGCGATGCAGTAGTTAAGATGAACTATGATTGTGTTGACTATGCAATAACCGAACTTAAAGAAGTTAAATATCCAGCAAGCTGGGCAACCACAACAGAAGGTGCGCCACTAGTAGCCGTAGCTGATAACAAATATTTCAAAGAGTTTGTTAATCCAATTTTAAGACAAGAAGGAGATAAGCTTCCAGTTTCAGCATTCAATGCTGATGGTTCTGTTCCAGTAGGAACAACAAAATATGAGAAGAGAGGCGTGGCAATTGAAGTTCCAGTGTGGATTCCAGAAAATTGTATACAATGTAACCAATGTTCATTCGTTTGCCCACACGCAAGTATTCGTCCAGTACTAGCAACTGAAGAGCAGCTTAAAGGCGCTCCAGAAAGCTTTGTAACAAGAGATGCGCTTGGATTCAAGGGATATAAATTTAGACAACAAGTAAGCCCACTAGATTGTATGGGATGTGGAAGCTGTGTCAACGTATGTCCTGCAAAAGAAAAAGCTATCGTCATGAAGCCTATCGCGGAAGCAATTGCAGCTGATAAAGAAAACTGGGAATTTGCATCTAACTTAAAAGAAAACGACAAGGTGTACAAGGCAAATACAGTTAAAGGTTCACAGTTTGCAAAACCACTATTTGAATTCAGTGGCGCATGTGCAGGATGCGGAGAGACTCCTTATGTAAAACTAGTTACACAACTATTTGGTGACAGGATGATAGTAGCCAACGCTACAGGATGTTCTTCAATTTATGGTGGTTCTGCTCCTACATGTCCATATACCACAAACGATTTAGGTCATGGTCCAGCATGGGCGAACTCACTATTTGAAGATAACGCAGAGTTTGGATATGGAATAAGTCTTGCTGTCAACAAGAGAAGAGATACAGTAGTAGAAGACTTAGATGCATTAAAAGCTATTTACAAAGATGAAGCCTTTTTAGAAGCAGCGGATGCATGGGTAGCGAACATGAATGACGCAGACGCCAGCAAAGAAGCAGCAGATGCTCTAGTAGCTGCGCTAAACATAGCCGCAGCAAAAGGTAGCGAAGTTAAGGCACTTGTAGATAAAATTTTAGTGAATAAAGACTGCTTAGTTAAGAAATCTATTTGGATAATAGGTGGAGACGGCTGGGCATATGACATCGGATACGGCGGGCTTGATCACGTACTAGCAAGTGGCGAAAACGTTAATATTCTAGTCCTAGACACCGAAGTTTACTCGAATACAGGTGGACAAGCAAGTAAATCAACACCAACCGGAGCGGTCGCAAAGTTTGCTGCAGACGGTAAGAAAATTAAGAAAAAGGATCTTGGCATGATGGCAATGAGTTATGGTTATGTATACGTTGCTCAAGTAGCAATGGGTGCAAACATGAACCAACTCATAAGAGCAATGCGCGAAGCTGAAGCATACGATGGTCCGTCGCTAATAATTGCATACGCACCATGTATTAACCACGGCGTAAATATGAGCAAACCAATGCAAATAATGAAAAATGCTGTTGATTGTGGATACTGGCAACTCTATAGATATAATCCAGACCTAGAAGCAGAAGGCAAGAACCCATTCACATTAGATAGCAAGGAGCCAACGGGTGACTATCAAGCTCACTTGGCAACAGAAGGCAGATATATGGCACTTAAGAAGATGTTCCCAGAAAAAGCCGAAGAATTATTTGCAATAAATGAGCAACAAGCTAAGACCAGATATGAAACTTATAAAAAGCTCGCAGACTAATTTAGCATAGCTTTAAACACATTAAAGAAGGCGGAGAGAAATCTCCGCTTTTTTGTTCTAAAAGCGTTAAAGCCAAAAGCGCACTTGTCTTAAATTTGTATAAATCTTAATGCGAAGGCATTGGTGAAAATACAAAAAACATGCAAGACTTAGCCGAAAATACATAAAACCAGCGAAATGTCGGTATTGACTTAAGGTAGTATTCTGTTTATAATTTAGGTAGTTAAAAAATTTTTTAAAAGGAGAGTAATATATATGAGAAAAGCATTTATTTGTCCATCAAAGTATGTTCAAGGCGAAAATGAAATACTAAACCTTGGATATTTTGTCAAAACATTTGGTAAGAAAGCATTGCTAATTGCCCACAAAGACGACGCAGCAAGAGTACAAGATAAGCTCGATGCTACTGCTAAAAAGTATGGTGTAGAGTTTGTCAAAGCAGACTTTAAAGGCGAGTCTTCAAGACAAGAAGTTGAAAGACTAAAAGAAATTGCAAAGAAAGAAGGCTGTGACTGCACAATAGGTCTTGGTGGTGGAAAAGCCATTGACACCGCAAAATGTGTTGCAGAAGGACACGCACTGATAATCGTTCCAACTATTGCAGCAACTGATGCACCTACTTCACACTCTGCAGTGTTATATACACCAGATGGTGGATTTGATGACTATGCATATTTCCCACAAAACCCAAGTGTTGTTCTAATCGATACAACAGTTATTGCAAACGCACCAGTTAGATTTTTAGTGTCTGGAATGGGAGATGCGCTTTCAACATATTTTGAAGCAAGAGCCAATGTCCAATCATTTGGAAACGTTAACGCAGGTTTACCTTGTGGTGCTGACAGAGCAAAAGGAACTCTACTTGCACGTGGTACTAACACAGCGTTTGCGCTTGCAACCCTATGCTATGAAACACTTCTAGCCGATGGATATAAGGCAAAACTAGCAGGCGAAGCAAAACAAGTAACACCAGCTCTTGAAAACATAATTGAAGCAAACATTTTGCTCTCAGGTCTAGGATTTGAAAATGGCGGATTAGCTGCAGCACACGCAATCCACGATGGATTAACTGTGTTAGAAGAAGCACATCATATGTTCCATGGAGAAAAAGTTGCATTTGGAACAATTTGCCAATTAGTCTTAGAAAATGCACCAATGGAAGAAATTGAAGAAGTCATTAATTTCTGCTTAGCCGTAGGTCTACCAGTTTGCTTGAAAGACTTAGGTGTAGAGGATATTGGTGATAGGATTTACGAAGTTGCGAAAAAGACTTGTATTCCTGAAGAAAGCATTCACTTTATGCCATTCCCAGTAACAGAAGCTGATGTTGTAGCTGCCATCTTAACAGCAGATAAGTTAGGACGTGAAGCAAGTTGCTTTTGCGATTGCGACTGTGAATAATACATAAGTTAGCTGTAATCAAAGAGGAATAACTTAGACGACTAATTTTTATGTTGTCATATTAATAACCAAAGAGTTGTGCCGTCAGCTGAATATAGTTGTACGGCACAATACTCAATATTAAATTTTTTGGAGGAGATAGGTATGAAAAAAATTATGAATACTGCAGAGTCTTTTGTATATGATATGTGTCATGGTATTGCAAAAGCTCATCCAGAACTAGAGTTTGTTGAAAAATACAAGATAGTTAAGAAAAAGGATATTAACGCCAACAAAGTTAGTTTGATTTCTGGTGGCGGATCAGGACATGAACCAGCGCACGCAGGGTTTGTAGGGACTGGTATGTTAGACGCTGCTGTTTGTGGTGATGTATTTGCATCTCCATCACAAATACAGGTATTTAACGCTTTAAAACTTACGCAAACTAAAAAAGGAATACTGATGATAGTTAAAAACTATTCAGGCGATTGTATGAACTTTAATAATGCAGCATCTCTTGCAAAAGAAGAAGGGATTGAAGTCGATGCGGTATATGTAAATGATGATATAGCGGTCAAAGATAGTTTATATACCGTTGGAAGACGTGGCGTTGCAGGTACTGTCTTAGTTCATAAAATAGCAGGTGCAAAAGCTGAACAAGGTGCATCTTTAGCAGAAGTAAAAGCTGTAGCACAAAAAGTCATAGATAATGTAAGAAGCTTTGGATTTGCACTGACATCATGTACAGTTCCAGCGGCAGGCTCTCCTACATTTGATATTGGTCCAGATGAAATGGAGTTTGGTGTAGGAATACACGGTGAACCTGGTAGAAAAAGAGAAAAAATACAAAGTGCAGACGCTTTAGCAAAGAGAATAGTTCCCGATTTAATGGAAGACTTAAAACTCAAAAAAGGTGAGAAAATTTGCTTACTAATCAATGGCTTTGGTGGATCTCCTCTACAAGAGTTGTATCTATTCAATAATTCAGTAACAAATGAATTAGAGGCAGCAGGTGTCAAAATATATAAGACCATGGTAGGTAACTATATGACATCTATTGATATGGCAGGAGCTTCGGTAACATTACTCAGACTAGATGATGAATTAATTTCACTTCTTGACTACCCAGTGGCAACACCAGCAATCACATGGGGCGCAAGCGCACGCGCAAAAGCTTGTGAAGAAGCAATTGATGCTCTTGCAAAAGTGTTAGGCACCGTTCCAGCAAATGTTGAAGCCGCCACTCCAGTTGCTAAAAAAGCAGAGAAAGTGGAAAAGGCAGCTACATATGAAGTGAAAGGTAAACCCGTTATTGGTGAAAAAATAAACACAGCAGGGTTAACTGTTTTATTAGATAAAATGGCTGATATAATAATTGCCAATGAGGTGGCTTTCTGCGAAGCAGATAGGAATGGAGATGGTGACTTTGGAATGAGTATTGCAAAAGGCTTTAAGCAATTAAAGAAAGATTGGGCAACTCGTAAAAAGGGAAATATCGGAGAGTTTCTAGTAAGTTCTTCGGAAATTATAATGGAATACTGCGGTGGAGCTTCTGGCCCACTATGGGGAAGCGCATTTAGGTATGCAGGAAAAGCTGCAGGAAATGTCGAGGAAGTTGGAGTAAAGGAAATAGCCGAAATTATGCAAGCTGCAGCAAAAGGCATTCAGGAAACAGGCGAAAGATCCTTTGGTAGAGGAGCTGTAGTAGGCGATAAGACCTTGATCGATGCGCTAGTGCCAGCGGCAGACAGCATGACAGAATCTGCTAAAAAAGGCGACAAGATGTTAAAGGCTATGGAAAAGGCCGCAAAAGCAGCGGTTGACGGAGCTGAAAAAACTAAAGAGTTTAAAGCAAACTTAGGCAGAGCAGGAACCGTCGGTGAGAGAAGCATTGGATTCCCAGATGCAGGTGCATATGGAATAGGTGTTATCTTTACAGAGTTATATAAATTTGCAAAAGAATTTAAATAAACTGTATAACTAATTAAAACAAAAGAAGAGGGGCTGTACGAAAAAAATACAGCCCCTTGATTTTTATAAATATATGTTAGTACTATTTTGAGTTTCCGCTTTCTTCAGCTTCTTTGATAATGTCTTTGTTTAGGTTGAAAGAACCTACAACCCTTTCTACAGGTAAAGCAAAAACAAGCCCATTGCCTTCGGTGTGAAGACCTGCTTTTTCATAGATTGAGCGCATTATAGCTGTTCTACTTCCACGCTTTGCTAAGATGATAATAACATCTTTTTCTGGTTCAATTGTAACGCCTAAAAAAGATGCTGTCTCATGATCGCCTGTACCTCTAGCTCTAAAGATGGTACCTCCTCTAGCACCTGCTTCACGGGCAGCATCCATGACATCGTCAGCAAAACCCTTTTTAACTATCGCCATTAGTAGGGAATAAGTAACAATTTCTTTTTCTTCCATTTCTTCTTCTCCTTCATTGTTTGTGCCTTCTTTCATATCTCCGCTTTCTAAAATATATTTTAGTAATGCAGGTTCTGTAAAGCTCCTAATAGGCATCGTAAAAGCTACTCCTGTATTCGCTTTAGATAAATTAAGTTCTTCTGCTAAAAGACCAAGTATGTAATCATCAGCATCTCCAGGGATGATTCCCCAAAGGATGCTTTTTTCAGTGTCAGCAAAACCCCAATAAGACCTAATGACAGTTGGGGCAGTGCCCTGAGCTATGGAAATATAATGAATATCATAACCATGACTATTAAGCATGGAGGCAATGTCTTCACCTTTTTCCATATCGACTATAGAAACAAGAAACTTAAGAGGTTTATATCTTTGATCTTCTATTTTCATGTCTCGTCTCCTTGACTATATTATCTGTTAATTAGTTTGTGTATGCAACAGCAAATATTTTATTCTTTTTTATCACCATCGTTTATTTCAGAATCTTCATCATCAAAGATAAAATCAACAGGGTGGTCAAACTTAGACTTATGTTCGGTATCTTCCTCTTCATCATTAAAGAAGTCTATAATCATATTATCTTCAGTTTGGGATTCCAATTCTAATACTTCTGCATCCTTAATCCTTGTAACTTCGGTATCATCAAAGTCTACAATAACATCTGCTTGGGTTTCTGCAAGCACCTGTTCGAGTTTGGAAGTTTCTTTAGCTTTACGTAATTTAACTTTGAAGATAACGCCTGAAATCATAATAACTATAATTGGCATCATAGCAACTGAACCTACTACGCCAAATGCGTCTGTGAAAACATTGCCACCTGTTGCGGTACATGCTCCTATAACAAAAGGCAGTGCAAAAGTAACAGTCATTGGTCCGCTAGCAACGCCACCGCTATCAAATGCTATGCCCGTAAAAATTTTAGGTGCGAAGAACATAAGAATAAAACAGATACCGTATATAGGTAATAAAACCCACCATATCCTAATGCCAGTTAGTACTCTTAAAAACGATACTGCGATAGCAAACCCCACGCCAATACAAAGTAAAATTAGCATGCTTTTTCTAGATAGAGCACCACTGGTCATCTCGTTAACTTGTTTGGTTAAGGCATGAACAGAAGGCTCAGCTAAAACGATCAAAGCACCTACGAGCCCGCCGACAGGCACTAATATCCATTTGATACTAGATGATGCAAGCGCATATCCAAGAAGGAAACCTACTGGTGCAAAGCCTACGTTGACACCGGTTAAAAACAAAGTTAATCCTACATATGAATATATAAGTCCAACAACTATACGTATGACTTGGGTCTTTTTTAATTTAATTGCAAATACTTGGAAAATAACAAATATGGCTGCTACTGGTGCTATACTAAGTGCAACATCTCTAAGGTTTGTTAAAAATCCCAAACCAAATGCTTTCATAATATCTGCAAATGTTTGTATAGCATCGAGCGGTGCGGAGGGGCTTACGAGCCCAAGTTTACCGGTAAATCCAACAATCAGCATCGCAAAAAATGGTCCTACTGTACAAAGTGCAACGGATCCAAAGTTTTCATCTCCTTCGGAGTCTTTTCTTCCATGTGCAACAGTTGCAATGCCTACGGTGAAGGCCATTAAGAACGGCACAGTTACGGCTCCTGTCGATACGCCACCACTGTCTAGAGCAACCGTTACAAACTCAGGTGTTATAAATTCCATAACTCCAGCCATAATGAAAATAATGCCGTATATTGCCAGAAATACATATCGTAGTTGCCACTTGAAAAAGATTCTAAGTATAGAAATCATTAGAAATAGTCCAAACCCTAAAGAAACAAATACAGTTATTATAAACTGTGTTGACTTAGTGTCAGTCATAAAACTAGTTAAAACCTGAACTCCTGGTTCTGCTAGCGTTATGATGAATCCAAGAGTAAGTGGAACTAAAAATACCAACCATATTTTTTTTGATTTAGAAACATATGAGCCTACTTCACGTCCTATCGGTGTTAATGCAATATCTATACCCATACTGAATATGGCAAGACCTACTATTAAAAGGACAGAACCAATTGTAAATAACCCATAATGTGTCCCTAAAATGGTTTTGGGGAAAAATAGGGAGATGATGATAACAACTATACTTATGGGTAAAGTTGAAACAGCTGCATTTTTGAAACTTGAGGCTAAATTTTTTAACATATTCTCCCTTAACTTTAACTAATAATTAGTAAAATATATAAACTCCTGTCTAAGAATAACATAATTATAGGGAGGGTGTAAAATCAAAAAAGAGTTCACATTATTTATGTGTAAGATTAAAAAAACTATTCGTTGATTTTTGTATGTTTACGTAAAATTTTACGTTCGGTAGCACGTGCCTTTCTTTTTGCACGATATTTTTGCCTTTGCTCTTTATAAAAATCGCTTATAACATTGGCTTGTACTATCAATGCATCTATGACATTTGATGCATGCCGTCTTCTAGCAAACCCAATAAAGCAATAGTTGAAAAAGGTCAGAAGTGGTACGGTAGCTAGCGCAATAGGTAAAGCTATATACAGACCTTCAATAGGTAGGTCAGAAGTGATTAAAATTGTTCTATGAGCAAGTGGTAAGAAGAAGTTATATGCAAAAATACCAATTAGTAGAGCTATCATGATAAAACGCCGTATGTTCATAGGTAAGCACACATTTCCTAAGAAGATAAAGGACACAAAAGCCATAACAATTAAAGTCACAGACTGATATTGAAGTTGGGTAAACATAGTGTCTATTCCAGGCGCAAACATTTGAATCATTGTCATATAAAGAACCGCTATAAATAACACAAACGAACCTGGTAGAGCTCGCTGAATTACAGAGTCTAAGAAGTTAGTGTTTATCGGATCGGTATTACGCTCCAGAGCAAGCAAAAACGATGGAGTTCCCGTTGTAAGCGCACCTAGAAGTGTTTGGTGGGATAAGATAAACGGTAGAGGCGTATCTAGCATTAAGAAGGTAAGAGCTAAAATTACACTAAAGAAAGTTTTAACTAAGTATAATGCAGCAGTTCTGCCCAAGTTATTTACTGACTTTCGTCCTTCAGCAACTATTTTGGGCATACTAGCAAAGTTGCTGTCTAATAGCACTATCTGGGCTACATTTTTGGCAGCATCGCTACCAGCCGCCATAGCAACTGAACAATCACTTTCTTTTAGGGCTAGAACGTCATTAACACCGTCTCCAGTCATTCCTACAAACATGCCCTTATTCTTAAGAGCACGTACAAATAATAGTTTTTGGTGGGGAGATACCCTTCCAAAAATAGAACAATGGTCAATAACATTAGGGATATCCTCATCTTTTAAAGTAGACGCATCTATAAAGTTATTTGAGTCAGCAAGACCTGCACGTCTGGCAACGCTTCTAACTGTAAGAGGATTATCGCCTGATAGAACTTTAATCTTTACACCTTGCTCTGCAAAGAAAGCTAGTGTTTCATATGCTTCTGGTCTAATCTTATCGCTTATAACTATGTATGCTAAAGTCTCTGGAGATTCTATAGTGTCTCCGCTAATAAGAGGATAATTAGTGCGGGCAAGCACTAGTACTCTATATCCCTCTAAAGCTTTTTGATCTACAAATTGTTTCTCTCTAGCTGGGATTTTGGTTAAAACAAACTCAGGTGCGCCTATAACATATCCACCTTCTTCAAAGTTGGCAGCACTCCATTTTCTTTTGCTTGAAAAAGATACAAATGAGATAGGGTCACGTGATTTATACTTGTTCGCAGTGTAGTCTTTTAAAGCATTAGCAGTGGTATTATTATCGCCAATTCCAGAAACTATATCCTTAATTAGCTGGTCAATTTCATCTACTGAATACTTAGAAAAAGACGCTACTTCAATTACTTCCATTGTGCCTTCAGTAATTGTACCCGTTTTGTCTATGCAAAGAACATCAACTCTAGCTAGGGCTTCGGTAGCAAATAGGTCTTGAGCAAGAGCTTTATGTCTAGCCATCTTAACTACACCTACGCAGAAAATAGCTGTGGTCAGGGCAACAAGTCCTGATGGAATCATGCCAACAAGTAGTGTAACAGAGTCTCTTAGAGCGGTGATGTACCCTACATCATGGACGAGTAGTTTAGTGCAAAAAAGTATAATGCCAAGAGGTACAATTATTAGTGTCATAAACTTTATGAACCTCATGATATCTCTCATAATTACGCTAGAATTTGGCTTTATATACTTTGCACCAACTGATATGCGGGTGGCATAATTTTCTTTACCTACTCTGATAACTTTAGTAACGGCTTTTCCAGAAGCAACATAACTACCAGAATATACCTCATCTCCAGGATGTTTTGCTATAGTTTCGCTTTCGCCAGTTATTTGCGATTCATCGACTTCTAAATATCCACTTAAGACGATTGCATCTGAACAAACCTGGTTTCCAGTTTCAAGTATAATACAGTCGTCCATAACTATATCCTGAAGTGCAATTTCGGTTTTTTGAGAGTTTCTAATTGCTGCTACTTTTGCTTGAGAAAGAAGGGATAGTCTATCAACTGTTTTTTTCGCAGCAAGTTCTTGAATAAATCCAATTAATGCGTTACCGATGACTAGTCCCATAAACCCCAGTTGAGTCCAGCCGAGTTTAAAAATTATAATTATTAAAGCAAAAATTAGGAATATAAAATTGAAAAAAGTAAACACGTGGGTGCGGATAATTTCACCAATGCTTTTTGTCTTAATGTTTTGATCGCCGTTTACCTGGCCACGTTCAACTCTGAGTGCAACCTCTTCATCACTAAGCCCAGTTACGAAAAATTGGTTTATATTATCAATCTCAACCATCCAGCACCTCTTAATATTAAGACAATTATATTACAATAGTAATTAATTTACAAACTAATATAGTCAATCTTAATCTTGCAAAAAAACTGTTTATAGCGTAAAAAAAGAAAGAGATGACATTATTTCTCTTCCTTTATTGTTTCCTTATAATCAATCGGTTTTGGTTGATTAGGATAGTTCAAGTGTGTCAAGGAATATTTTTTGATCCTTTGTTAGTGGGGTGAAGGGATGCCTGCAGCTTCCCATTTTTATACCATGCTTAGAGAGTAGGTATTTTTCTGAATTCATAACGCCACATTGAATTAGCGCATCAATTACTTTATTAGCTTTAGTTTGTAGTGATTTAGCAGTTTCAAGGTCACCTTTTTTAAATGCGTTGTAAATCCCAATTATTGTATTTGGCATAATGTTGTAAGTTGATCCAATTCCTCCAGATGCTCCCATAGAAAGTCCAGCAAGTAGTACTTCGTCAAATCCGTTGTATATGGAGATATTAGGGCAAGCTCTTCTAAATCTTTCTAGGGCAAACAGGTCTAAAGTTGTGTGTTTAATCCCTATGAAGCGAGTGTCTTCAAAAAGCTCTTTAACTGCGTTTGTATCGAGTGTGAAGTTTGATGCGCCCGGATAGTTATATATGATAAATGGGAGATTAACGGCATTGACAATCGTTTTGTAGTAGTTTTTTACTTCCTCTGTTTTGAACCCATAGTAATATGGAGCAACTGCGGAGATTACTGGATAGCCTAGTGATTTAGCATATAACCCCATATCAATAGCTGCTTTTGTAGAAGGTGCTCCGATGTGTGCAATTAGTTTAATGTTATTATTCTCGGTTGATTCTGCCACTGCTTTAAAGACTTGTTTTCTTTCATCGTAGCTCATAATCATACCTTCGCCAGTTGAACCACCAACATAAAAGCCAGCAAAATCAAAACTTTCAAGATGTTTAACCATCTTCTTGATTTCCTTAATTAGTATTTTTTCATCTTGGTCCATGGGGGTAAGTAGTGCGGGGTAAATTCCATCAAATGGGTTGCTCATATTAAATCTCCTGAAACAAATTTTAATTGTATTAACTGCTTGAATTTTAGTATCTTTTTATAAAACTAGCAAGCATTTAAACTTGCTCGCTAGACATAAGTTTATACAAACTCAAAATACTCTTAAATCAGTGTGGATATACCTCACTTGGGTGTACTTTTGTAAACAAAATTTGTTCATGTAAAGTACTGTCTTCATATGCTATTCCTATGTATCCATCATCGAGTAGGGCAATAGATGAATATACAAACTCTCCTTCTTTAATTTGTAAAGAGTAGGGGAAGGTTTTTCCTAAATCGTCGCTTATACGCAGCACTCCATTTTCTCTTTTCTTTTCACTTGCAGCATTTAAAGTGGCAACTAAACGCTTTCCGTTATAATCAAAGGATATGGCACTAATTTGACATATTGGCTGTGGTATATCTTCTAAAAAGCCAGTATAACCAAAAGTTTCTCCACCGTCTGTACTATGAGCATACATAGCACGTTTTTTGGGGTGATGGTTACGCATAATTGCCATAATATTATCAGGACCTAACTCTACGACTTGTGTTTCGGAAAGCCACTGCGCAGGGAGTAAAAATACTGGATTTTTAGGAGTTATTCTACCCTTGACTAGAGGGGTTTTACCTGTCTTCCAGGTTTTACCTTTATCATCGCTATATATGCAAGAAAAAGTTATGTTAATTGGGGCTGTTCTAAGTCCATAATAGATAGGGAAGATAAGTCTTCCTTTATGTTTTCCTTCTTTTAGTTTTATGCCAACCCCAGGGCATGCTCCGATAAATCCCCATCTTGCTCCTTTAACTTGTTCGTTTAAACAGATAGGTTTTGACCACGTTTCACCTTGATCGGAACTTGTACATAACATTAAAAAAGAAGTAGATTCTTCTTTAAATTCCGAAGATCCATCATAAATATTTCCTCCAGTACTTACACAGCCTTTTTCATCAACTGTAATACCAGTGTCTTTACCTTTTAAAAACAGTTTATCTCCACGTAGTTGATATTTAGTTCTTTTGTTTCTTATAACTTTATAACCATCTTCGTAACCTGTTGTTCTTCTACAATTTAATATTCCTACTCCAGCAGGGGTGTGGCAATACAAGAGAAATAAAGTGTCAGTATCTTTGTCATATAGTAGGGTAGGATCAATTGCAGCAGATGAGGTCATCTTAGATGTTCCTATTTCTTCTACAGCGGTAATCTGTTTTCCCCAAGTAACGCCATTATCATCGCTAATGCGTACCACTTTATCAATGCGGTTAGGATTATCTCCGCAACCAAAAAACCTTTCATCTGCACAGGCTACAACTTTATTATTTCCAAGAGATACCATAGCCGGGATTCTGTAGTGACTGGCATTGCCTATGTTTTTATCAAATAATGGAATTGTTTTTATCATTTTTATCCTCTAAAAGTGGTTTATATTTATCTTAAAATCAAGTAGCGATACTTAAGCTTTGGGATTTTCTTTTTCTAAGTTAATTTTATTTAGTATGGGGGTAAGTTCTGCCATTGAACGCATGGAGTTAATTTCTTGTATGGAAGCAATAGCAGTTCTAGACAATTTAAACTCGCCGTTTGAGTTTAATATACCGCCATTTGTTTTATCGTTATCAGCTATTGATACATATGCAAAACCAGCAGCGTTTTTAGCCATAAGTAGTCCTAGCAAATATTCATAAGCTTCGATAAATTGTTTCTCATCAGCCAGTTTACTTGTGTACGCTCCGATTAAATCGCCAATGGACATTGAACCATAGTACAAAGGAGCATTTATTGTTGCTGCTGTATTTAGATGTTGTATTACCTCTTTGAAAGTTTCTTCTTTCGATGAAAAACTAATGTTCATATTCATGATTAAATTGGGCATAGTATTTCCTGGCGAGGTCATAAACAAACTAGTTGGATCAATATGTTTACATATATTTACTAGATGTGAAGTAAACTCTGTTCCCGGGTTAAAGTTGGAGTATGAGTGCCATAAAATTATCGATGGGGTTCCCAAAGTGTTTATTACTTGATTAGTTACTCTTGCTTGAATAACCTTGGATGCGTCTTCAGAATACGAATAGAGTCCATCTGGAATAAGTGGCATATTAATAGTTAAACCTAGTCTGTCTGCAAGATAAAGGTATTGAGGTGATGGTGTAAAGCCATCTATTTTAACTCCATTAAATCCAAGTGCAACTATGGTAGCTAGATGTTGCTTTAGCACATCTAAATTGTTGTCATGTGTGTTTGAAGAGTATCTATCCGTAACGTGCTTTAAAAATACTGGTTCGTTATTAATGAGTATGTTTGTGCTAGATATAGCTAAATCTCTAAATGCTGCATATGTATGGAATGTATCGCAAATACCATCTTTATTGTTTTTAAGAGTAACGGTTATGTAATAAATTTTTCCGTCTAATACTTTCCATAGAGTTACGGGGGTAGGTATTGGTATGCGAATACTTAAAGTTTCTTTTCCTTCGTAATCAAAGTTAAGTTTTTTATTTTCTGGTGTTACTACATCCACGTGTACTTTCATATCATCTTGTACGTTAATTATGTGACCATTTATATAAAAAGATGAGTTGGGGATAGATGCTCTTGTAACTATGTTTTCAAAATATGCTTTTGCTGCAAACTCAAGCCAAACACTTCCTGTAATGCGTGGGTTTCTAATTAAGTTAGGATCAAACAGGGGGTCTCTGATTACAAGTAGTGTTATTTGATTTTTCCCTGTTACTACAAACTCTGAAACATTTACAGAGATATTAGAAACAACACCTTTTCGTTGTGCTGCAAGTTTTCCATTTATATAGATTTTGACATCACCTATAACAGAGTTTATACAAAGAGTGGTCGTACCCACAGTTTCAGCTTGTGTCAGTTTAATAACTCTGCTATACGCTACTGCATCGCTAAAAACGGCTGTATCATCGGGTTTTTTAGTCGTATCTGGGATATTTGTTGTTGAATTATAGTCACATAAAGAGGCATCAAAACTCTCATCTAGATCAGCACAAAAAAGCCACTTTCCATCCAAGGATTTCCAGCGCGGACGTATAAATTTAGGTCTTGGAAAATCTTCGCGTAACATGCAGTTATTTTACCATATTGGATATATACTAGCAAGATTTGAGAAGTAATAGCTAACATACGTTTTAACGCTCGATGGCTTATCTACTGTTGCGCTTACTTTGATAACTAACACATATGTTTTAACGCGTTTTACTGTTGCACTTACTATGACAACGGACTCATACGTTTTAACGCACTCAAAGCAAAGTTAAGTTACAAATAGTCTGCAAGTTAAGTCTAATGTTAAGTGCAACTGAATTCCGTTAAGTAAAGCCATAATAGTATCAATAAGTACGTTAATTTAGTTTAGTTAAAAAGGATTATTTGTTAGTATAGTTAGGAAGATAAGCGAGGACTTTATGAAAAACAAACAAAAGAATAAACACATGTTAAAAAGATTTGCAAGTTATTATAAGCCACATTGGCGGTTGTTTTTGCTAGATATAGTTTGTGCATTGCTGATAGCGAGTATAAATTTATTCTATCCAGCCATTACAAAAAATATCATTAATGATTATGTTCCTAATCAAAACATTCAAATGATAATTATCTGGGCAGTTGTTTTGGCGGTTATTTATGTAATTCGTGGATTTTTGAATTATATAGTCGATTATTGGGGACATGTGCTTGGGGTAAGAATGCAAGGAGACATGAGAAAGGATATGTTCAGGCATTTACAAAAGTTACCATGCTCATATTTTGACAACGAAAAAACAGGCTCAATTATGTCTAGAATTGTAAATGACTTATTCGAGGTAAGCGAGCTTGCGCACCATGGTCCAGAAGACTTTTTGATTTCCATAATTACAATAATAGGTGCATTTGTAATGCTGATGACAGTAAATGTACCTTTAACTCTAATTGTTTTTGCCTCTCTTCCAATCATAGCCGTAATAGCGACTGCGATAAGAAGGAAAATGAGTGCTGCGTTTAAGGACATGCGAGAAAAAACTGCCTCCCTTAATGCTGATGTAGCGACAACAATTTCAGGGGTACGCGTTACCAAAGCATATGGTGTTGAGGAGTATGCAGAAAAACGATTTGACCATGTTAATGAGGAGTATAAAACATCAAGAGGAAAAGCATACAAGATGATGGGAATATTTTATTCTGTCTTAGGGTTTGCAAGTGACTTTTTATACTTAATAGTGTTAGTAGCAGGGGGATTGTTTTTTTACAAAGGTCTAATAGACGCTGGTGAGTTTGTAGCATTCATTTTATACATTGCTGTGCTCATTACTCCCATTAAGTTACTGGTTGCAATTTACGAACAACTTCAGGCGGGTATGACTGGGTTTGTCAGGTTTGTCGAGGTTATGGATAAAAAATCAGAGGTTGATAGTCCTGATGCCGTAGAAATAAAAAATGTTGAAGGCGAAATTGAATTTCAGGATGTATCGTTTGCATATAAAGAAGATGACGTGCTGTCTAACTTGAATTTCAAACTCGAAAAGGGAAAAACTACTGCTTTAGTAGGGGGCTCTGGTGGCGGGAAAACTACAATTTGTCACTTAATAATGCGGTTTTATGAAATAGATAGTGGAAAAATTTTACTAGATGGAAAAGATATAACAGATATAACCAGAAGGTCTTTAAGGCACCATATGGCGATTGTAGCTCAAGATGTTTTTATTTTTGATGGGACAGTAAAAGAAAACATTGCATTTGGAAGAATAGATGCAAGCGAAGAAGAAATTATAGAAGCGGCTAAAAATGCAGGTATTCATGACTTCGTAATGACACTTCAAGATAAATATGATACTTGGGTAGGAGAAAGGGGAGTACAACTTTCAGGCGGACAACGTCAAAGAATTTCTATAGCAAGAGCTTTTCTTAAAAATCCTAGAGTTTTAATTCTAGATGAAGCTACCTCTGCACTAGATAACGTTACAGAAGCGCAGATTCAAGCATCAATATCAAGTCTCAGTAAGGGAAGAACAACTCTAGTTGTTGCCCACAGGCTTTCAACGATAAAAAATGCAGACAAGATACTAGTTTTAGAAGAGGGCGAAATCGTAGAAGAAGGAAACCACAAAACCTTACTTTCAAAGCCAGACGGCGTATATAGTA
>JAAZLE010000122.1 GCA_012799455.1 Clostridiales bacterium
AATATTTTCTTATAAATACGCCTATAAAAAACTACAGCGAAGGAAGGATCTTGTTTTATGGATACCGCTGAAAATGTCATTGTTGAGAACATTGAACCGAAGAAAGAAAATACTAAAAAGCTCACTTTAAAAGATCAATTTGGCTATACTTTAGGCGATTTAGGTTGTGTTTTGGTTTTTGGATTAGCAGGATCACTACTGCAAAAATTTTATACAGATATTTTACATCTGCCTATAACCCAGATAACCATACTTTTTTTAGTGGCTAGAATTTGGGACGGCATAAATGATCCTCTTTGGGGTAAAATCGTTGATATGGTTCCCCCTGGCAAACATGGAAGGTATAGGCCTTGGATCAGGACTATGGCTATCCCTATGGGGTTAATAACACTACTGATGTTTATGCGATATCCCGGGATGTCTCTTGGCGGAAAGCTCGCGTATGCGTATGTGACGTATATTATGTGGGACATGATTTACACCACAATTAATATTCCTTATGGCTCCCTTGCGTCCGTTATAACAACAGACGCAAAAGCTAGATCAACCCTATCTATTCTACGTTCTATAGGCTCTGGTATCGGAGGTGTAGGAGCTATTATCTTATCTGGACTTTGTTTCACTGATGTTCTTAATGAAGAAGGCGTGCTAGTCCCGCTTATGGACTGGAAAAAGCTGATTATAGGCGTTGCTATCTTATGTTTTTTATGCATTATATGTTTGTTTGGTTGTTTTTACCTGACCAAAGAACGTGTGCCTGCACCTAAGATAAAGTCTGAAAAACGCCCTAAAGGTGAATTTACCAAGGTAATAATAGACCTTATTAAAAGCCGTCCATTTGTCTCACTATGTTTAGCCTCCATGTTTTTAATTTCCGGACAAATGTTTGTACAATCTTATGGGCTTTACCTAATGGCTGACTACTTTTTGCAACCTGAGATGAATATCGTAGTTACAATCACACAATATCTTCCCATGTTAGTGATAATATTTTTCTCTAATAAAATTGTAGAAAAAGTTGGAAAAAAAGAGTCTTGTGGACTGGGAATGGCCATTGCTGGACTTGCATATTTAGTTCTATTTTTCATAAAAACTAAGAGTGTGTGGGTTTTCTTAGCGTTTAGTATAATTGCTGGTACTGGCTCTAGTATGTTCATACTTCAAATATGGTCTTTTGTTAATGATGCAATTGACTATCAATATGTTAAAACTAATAAGCGGGAAGAAACAGCTACTTATTCTGTATTCTCTTTTACCAGAAAGATGGGTCAAACTCTTGCAGGAGTTCTATCAACACAAGCACTTGGCTGGGCATTATACGATGGTGAGAGCGTCGTTGGACAATCGGCATATACACAAAGCCAGCTATATTTATGGGCAACTTTAATACCGGCAATCTTTTATTTGTCAGTAGGACTCATTCTATTATTTTGGTATCCAATAAGTAAAAACCGCATGAAACAACTACAAATTGATAAAGCGGTACTATATGCTAAAGAAGGAATCAATATCGGTGCATTAGACACAACTAAAACCGAGGATCTTAAAACGATATATGATGATAACGCAGATGAAAATTAATAACTTATGGTAAAACCTGCATTTTATGCAATACCTAGTTAAAACAACAAAATATGTGAGGTGTTATATGAAACAAAACAGAATTATTGAAAAAGGAAAACTTTTAAACAGTGAAGGCGATCTTGCACAAAGAGGATATGCCACTAACTATGTATTAGAGTATGATAGAAATGATATTAAAGCCCCCAAATGGAGAATTAAAGAATGGGATTATTACTATATCGGAAATGACTCTTATGGTGTAGCCCTGACTATTTCAGACGTTGGTATACTTGGGGTCGTAACTTTATCAATAATTGACCTTGAAAAAGCAACTGAAACCTCAAGTAACGGCGCAGTCTTATTCCCTATGGGTAAGTTCAATATGCCTAGTTCACCCGAAATAGGCAGTGTATCTAGAAAAGCTGGAAAGGTAGAAATGTCATTTGAAAATGATGGTAAAGTTAGGCGCATAACAGGATTTTTCCCAAAAGTCGGAAAACAAAAGGAAGATGTTAAAATTGACATCACTTTAGACCAGGCTCCCGAAGAATATATGTTTATTGCTACTCCATTTAATAAACCTAAACACTTTTATTACAACGCAAAAGTTAACTGCCTAAGAGCAAACGGCGGATTTACCTGGGGAGAAAAGTTCTATCCATTCGAAAAAGCCCCTGCAGTTTTAGACTGGGGGAGAGGTGTATGGACATATGATAATACATGGTACTGGGGAAGCATGCAAACATGGCTACCCGATGGTAAACCCTTTGGATTCAATATTGGATACGGGTTCGGAGATACGTCCGCTGCTACCGAGAATATGCTTTTTCACGATGGTAAAATCCATAAACTAGATCATGTTAAATTTAATATCCCTGGAGAAGATGAAGGCAAAGACGATTATATGAAGCCCTGGACATTTACATCTTCTGATGGAAGATTAGAAATGGACTTTGAACCAGTATTCGATAGAAACTCAGTCATAAGAGTTGGCCCTCTTGCAATGATGCCTCACCAAGTATTTGGTAAGTTTTCAGGCACTGCCATTCTAGATGATGGTACAAAGATTGAATTTAAAGATGTTATGGGATTTGCTGAAAAAGTACATAATAAATGGTAAAACCTACATATTAACTAACAAAAAAGGCTCCTATTAAACAAGGAGCCTTTTATTATATATTGTATTATTTGGTAGCCATAGCTACTTATTTTTAACATTTTAAACATTTATTTCCTGCAACTATTTAGAATAATCCACTTTATATTAAATCCCAAAGCCTAGACCTCTCTCGGAGCTATACCGTTCCAGCATTTGATGACTTTTCATTCCAGTATTTGGAGCAGTCAAGTAAAGTAGAGGCGAAAAGTATTTTTATTAAATCCATTTTTGCAAATAAACAAAAATAATGTTTTTAGAGAAATTTCATTTTTAAAATTAGACATATTTAACTTTTTTTGTCAATTTTCATTTTTATTTCATAGACACGCTAGTTTTTAGCTGTACTTGTCAGCAAAAGCAGATTTTACTTTATTTGAAATGATATGAACAATAACATCAAAGTTGAAAACAAAAATATTTCTATACAACATTTTTTAATAATTTTTAATGTTGCAATTGATGTTGCAACATCGCTAAAATCTATCCACGTGGAGGTATTATATGATATATGAAAATGAGCAAATCGAATTTAAGCGAGAATTAAATGACAAATTTGAATTAGATGTTGTCGCTTTTTTGAATTCCAAAGGAGGTCACATTTATCTTGAATTTAGCGATGATGGCACAACTTACGGAATAGATGATATTGATGAAATACAACTTGAAATAAAAGATAGATTAAAAGATAAAATATCGCCTTCTCCAATTGGCTTTTTTGAAATACTAGTAGAAGAAAGGGATAATAAGCAAATTATACATGTAATAATCGCATCTGGTAATGAAAAACCATACTATTTAAAAAAATTTGGGATGACTCCAAAAGCCTCATATACACGAGTTGGCAGTGCTTCTGTTCAACTGAACGAAAAACAATATTTAATTTTTACTCAAAACGAACAAGAACTTCTCTAATCAATATGATTTCACCACTTCAAAAACTAACTTCTGTGCAACTAAAAATTTATTATGAAGGAATAGGCTATCCACTCAAAGATAACTTTTATTCTCTTCTGAATTTAAAACTAGAACGTGGAGAATTTAACTATCTTGCAAAAATAACTGTTTGTGTCATCACTTCCGTCTTCTTTTAGCCCTCTAGTCCCAAGAGTTTTGCTAGTTATTCGCATAGGATCTGCACACGTGTTTGGTCCGTCTTCTCCATCAAACAAATATTTGCCTTGAATAATTCTTCTATCGTTATAATAATTATTGTAGCTCAACAAGAGCTGAGCGGCTACCGCACCACAAGTACCAGATCTGTTTTATCCGTGATATGGTCCTGTTAAAAAATATTCTGCATTTGTTATATATGTCGCTCCTGGTCCCAAGCCACCACCTGGTATTTCAAGACCCCCGCTATTGGAACTACTCATAGTTGACGATGAATTTCCCTTGTGGTCTAGATGACGGATATAAAAAGATACTCATAACAATGGATAGAACACCATTTTCAAATCTTGAAAGAGGTTATCGGCTGTTGACAGTTTTGGACTTTTTAGAAAATGATGATTCTATTGAAAATGTATAAGATTTCTATGCGTAAAACTTTTTATATTTTTGAGTTTTACGCATAGACTCACTTCGGTTGCCGTGCAAATCAACATCCTACATCCCCCCATAAAGCATCTATTTTACACAAGATTTTAGGTCTTTACGGGGGTTAGCTCATCTTAATCGTTTTTTCGTTTTTTCTTTTCCTTTTTCCGCTCCATATAGTCTATTTCAATTTCATCCTTCCAACTGTCATCAATCTTCGAACAACACCTATAGCGTGAAGCAGCGTCGCTCATTGCACGATAACTTAACATAACGCCCTTTGAATCATGAGCATAACGCACTGCGCGGTTTTCTCTAATTCCTATATCACTTGCTACTCCAATAGCATCAATATTTGCACCAAAAAACAAAAACTCCCAACCGTGATGCTCAGTACAATGCTTTATTTTATCTTTGATATGCTTAAAAGTATATTCCTTGCTTGCATTCTCCATACCATCGGTCGTAATCGCAAATAAAACCTTTTCTGGACGATCTGTTTCAGGCAGTTTTATAATTTGGCTTTCCGTATCTTCTATGGCTTTACCAATGGCATCAAGCAGTGCAGTTGCTCCGCTTGCGTAATATTCATTTTCTGTTAATGGTTGCACTTTTTTAATGTCAGACCTATTGTGAATAATTTCATATTGAGCATTGAAAAGAATTGTTGACAAGAAAACCTCGCCTTCCTCATTTTTTTGTTTTTCAATAAAACTATTGTACCCACCAATAGTATCGTTTTCTAACCCGCTCATAGAGCCACTGCGATCAAGTATAAATACCAACTCTGTAATATTGTTTTTCATATTATCCACCTCTAAATATATTTTATAACTAGATTATAATACCTTTGGAATAGCTTTTGGTCGCATTAAAAGCGACAAATTAATAACCTAGTAAAAGGCGATTTATATACGAATAAAACATACCGATAGAGTAAAGGAGGATCTTGTTAGCTAATTACCCAATAAATGTAAGTTATACGCAATAAAACATGTTAATGGAGTAAAAGGAGTGAGTATTAGTTAACAGCTTAATAAAGGTAATTTGTATGCACCAAAATATGCTGCTGATATAGTAAAGAGAGACTTGATTAACAGCCTAATAAAGGTAGTTTGTACGCAACAAAATATGATGATGATATATAAAG
>JAAZLE010000123.1 GCA_012799455.1 Clostridiales bacterium
AACCAGAGATTACTAAACCATAATTTAATTGCAATAAGTAATTTTTATTGAGGTGATATATGAATATAACAATATTTAACGAATTTCACGAAAGCCAACGCAAAGGTAAGGCATCTAAGTTTTATCCGCAAGTTTGACACTTACTAACTAAAAATTAATCAATGTTTCGAAAAGGAAAAGGATGCTTGCTCATTCTTTTCTTTTTTTTGTCAAACTCTTTGTTAAAACACTTGCGTAGGTTCCGTAGGTATGGTATAATATTTTTAACTAAACATTAAGCATTTTTTGCTTTGGAGGGAGTTATGCGATACATAGCTAGAAAAAAAGGAGACTATGTCTACTACTCAATAATAAAAGACATCACTAAAGACGGTAAAAGAACTACTGAAATCGTAGAAAACATCGGAAATGAAGCTCAATTAAGAGAAAGAGCTGGCAATGAAGATCCAATTGTTTGGTTGGATAAATATGTAGAAAGCCTAAACAAAGAACATCAAAAGAAAAAAGCAACTAGACGAAGCAGAACATATACACGAAATCCCAATAACCGTGTAGAGAAAGGTAAACAAACCTCATATGATATTGGCTATCTGTTTTTGCAAAAAATATTCCACGGACTCAAACTTGATGAAATTTGTAATAATATAAAAGATAGATACAAGATTGAATACGATTTAACATCAATACTGTCCAGATTAATATATGGTAGAGTTCTCTTCCCTTGCTCTAAAAAGAAAACAACTGAGCTAAGCCAAAACCTACTTGAAAAACCTAATTTCACAGAGCATCAAGTATATCGTGCTTTAGATGTAATATGCGATGAAAGAGACTTCATCCAAGCAGAACTGTACAAAAATAGTAAAAAGGCATACTCAAGAAACAACAGAGTCTTGTACTACGATTGTACAAACTTCTTTTTCGAGAGTGATGAGGAAACCGATTTAAAGAAATATTCTGCTGCTTCCAAAGAACATAGACCTAACCCAATTGTCCAAATGGGATTACTCATAGATGGCGATGGGGTTCCTTTAGCTTTTGATATCGCTCCTGGAAATACCAATGAACAAGTAACATTGAAACCTTTAGAAGAAAGAATAATACAAGATTTTGGTATTCCTAACTTAGTTGTGTGCACAGACGCTGGTTTGTCATCGTTAGCCAATAGAAAGCTAAATAATACATATAACAGAAGATTCATAACAACTCAGTCATTAAAAAACTTTAAAGAACATCTAAGAGACTGGAGCCTGGATTTAACTAAAGGTTGGCGTATTTTTGGTGACGATAGAACATATAATATTAGCGCACTAAGAGATAACCAACAATTAATCAATAAATATAAAAATACAATCTTCTACAAGGAACGTTGGATTAATGAAGATGGTCTAGAACAAAGATTAATCGTCACATATTCCGTTAAATATCAAGAGTTCCTTAGAGCAAAAAGAGAAGCTCAGTTTCTAAGGGCTGAAGATAAGATTGATAAAAAAAGAGTCAAAGATCCAGCAAAAAGAGCTAATAGCCCAGATAGATTCATTGTTAAAACCATGACTACTAAAGATGGGGAAGTTGCTACAAAAAAATCATATAGCTTAGACTTTGACGCTAAAGAAAATGAAGAACTATACGATGGTATCTATGCAGTTTGCACCAATTTGGAAGATAGTGTAGATGAAATACTTAGAGTTTGCTCTGATAGATGGCAAATTGAAGATAGCTTTAGATTGACTAAAAGCTTCTTCAAAGCAAGACCTGTCTTCGTTTCAAATGACAATAGAATTATCGGACATTTTACGACTTGCTTTTTAGCACTACTTTTCTACAAAATACTAGAAAAACAACTCGATAGAAAATATACTGCAACTCAAATCATAGAAAAACTTAGAGAGATGAAATTCTATGAAATATATCCAAACGAATATGTTCCCAACTATGTCGTGGATGATTTAACTGATGATTTACATAAATTTGGAGGTTTCTATACGGATTTTGAGGTAATTACTAAAGCACAACTTAATATAATCTTAAAACGTACGCAAAAATAACATAGTTTTTTAAGTGAAAATAAGCCAAAACAGGCGACACCTATGCGTCTTTTTGGCTTTTTCACATTTTTCAACTGTCAAACTTGAGATATTGCACGCACTAGTGTAAAGTCAATAATGAAAAGACATTGACAACCAGAGATTACTAAACCATAATTTAATTGCAATAAGTAATTTTTATTGAGGTGATATATGAATATAACAATATTTAACGA
>JAAZLE010000124.1 GCA_012799455.1 Clostridiales bacterium
ATATGGAAACAGTATAGAAAAGAAGGAATAAGAGGTGGGCACGGTGGTATGGATTATCTCGTTTTACGAGCTTTTTTCGAGAGCGTGCATGCTAAAGGTGAAACGCCTATAGATGTGTATGATACTGTAAGTTGGATGTGCATAACTGCATTATCAGAAAAGTCTATAAAAGAGGAAATTGTTGTTGAGGTGCCTGATTTCACGAGAGGCAAATGGAAGAATCGAGAAGAAGCACCACAAGGGAAATATGCTCTCGACTAGAGCTGATATGTCAATATTAAATAAATGTTTTAAATGAAAGAGGTTTTATATGAATATTTTAAAAAAGATTTATTATCGTGTATTCCAAGGAGTTATTTATTTAGTTTTTCCGTTTCTAGGCTTAAGGAAACCTGAACTTCTTGTTGGCGAGGGAACAGTTTTAGAAATTCCTAGACTTGTAAGGGAAAAAGATTTGGGCAAGCCAATGATAGTAACGAGTAAAGATTTAATAAATCTTAAACTTTTAGATTCATTATTTGCTAAGCTAAATGAAGAAAAAATTCCTTATTATGTTTATGATGAAGTTGCGCCCAACCCTACAATTGCAATGATTGAGGCTGGCGTAGTAAAGTTTAATGAAAATAATTGTACTTCACTTATTGCCTTTGGGGGTGGCTCTCCTATTGATTGTGCGAAGGGAATTGGTGCTAGAATAGCGAGGCCTAGAAAAGAAGTTTCTAAGATGAAAGGGATATTGAAAATACAAAAGAAACTACCTCCAATAATCGCAGTGCCCACAACGGCTGGCACTGGTTCGGAAGCGACGCTGGCAACAGTCATTACGGATGAAGCTACGCATGATAAATATCCTATAAACGATCCTAATTTGGTTCCAAAATACGCAATATTAGATCCTGTCCTAACAGTGGGCTTACCTAAGGGTATTACTTCTACTACAGGTATGGATGCGTTGACGCATGCGGTTGAAGCTTATATTGGTAAAGGGAATACAAAAGAGACAAAAGATATGGCCATTAAAACAGTACAATTAGTGTATGACAATCTATTGACGGCATATAGCGAAGGAAATAACATCAAAGCAAGAGAAAACATGCTATTAGCAGCACATTATGGAGGGATTGCTTTTACCCGTGCGTACGTAGGTTATGTTCATGCGATTGCACATAGTCTAGGTGGCATGTATGGAATACCGCATGGGCTTGCAAATGCAATTATTTTACCATATATGTTGGAGTATTATGGAGAAACTATATACAAAAAATTAGCTGAATTGGCAACTGTAGTAGGAATTGTAGGTATTTCAGACCAAGAAAAGGCAGAAAGATTTATTCAGTGGGTAAAGGACATGAATGCAACTATGAAAATACCATCAAAAATTTCCGAAATTAAAGAAGAAGACATTGAATTAATGGCTAAACGGGCCTTAAAAGAAGCTAATCCGCTATATCCAGTGCCAAAGTTTATGGGAATGCTGGAAATAACACAAATATATAAAAAATTAATGGGGTAGAAGTTTAATTCTGAACTGACAGATGATAGCGCTTAAAAGGTATGGATGACAAAGTTAGGGCAACATTAGTAAGAGTTAGTAACAAGGCTTTATTAGCTTGGGAAATAGATGAGATGTATAATCTTGCCTCCACTGCGGGGTATGAGATTGTAGCTCATGTAACTCAAGTTAGACAGATAGAAGATAGTAGGTATAGTTTAGGTTCGGGTAAACTATCTGAGCTAATTTCTGTAGCCAGAGATACCAAAAGCGAAATTATTATTTTTGGTAGCAATTTAACTGGCACGCAATTTAACAATTTAGAGTCAAAGTTGAACATTGAAGTATTAGATAGGACAATGTTGATAATTGATATATTTTCAAAACATGCCATATCTAATGAAGGAAAGCTTCAGGTTGAACTTATGTATAAAAAGAAAATGCTTCCTCGTATCATGGGCCAAGGAAAGCATATGTCTCAACAAGGCGGAGGTGGAACTGGCGGAGGAGGAGCTCGTAGGGGAATTGGAGAAAAGAAAACAGAATTAGATAGGAGGACCATCAGGACTGAGATAAGAGATTTGGAGAAACGTATAGATAAACTAGCAAAAGAAAGAAATCTAAGAAGAAATAAGAGAACTAGAAATCAAATTAAAAATGTGTCTTTAGTTGGATATACTAACGCGGGTAAATCTACGATAATGAATGCCTTGACCAATGCAGATACTTTAGTAAAAGATGCTTTATTTGCAACTCTTGATCCTATTAGTCGTAAACTCTTTTTTAACGATGG
>JAAZLE010000125.1 GCA_012799455.1 Clostridiales bacterium
AAGGTAAAACGCTAGGTATGATATTTGAAAAGTCATCAACAAGAACTAGAGTGTCTTTTGAAGTTGCTATGTATGAGCTTGGTGGGCATGCACTATTTTTAAGTTCTAGGGACTTACAGATAGGAAGAGGGGAGCCAATCGAGGATACAGCAAGGGTCTTATCTAGATATCTAGACTGTATAATGATACGCACTTTTGCACAAGAGACTGTAGAAAAATTAGCTAAGTTCGGATCTATTCCAGTCATAAACGGATTAACAGATTATGCTCATCCATGTCAGGTGCTAGCTGATTTAATGACAATAAGAGAGTTCAAAGGCAAGTTAGATGGGCTCAAAATTTGCTACGTTGGCGATGGTAATAATATGGCAAATTCATTAATAGTTGGATGTCTCAAGGTTGGCATGGAAGTAGCGATTGCATGTCCTAAAGGGTATGAACCGGATGCCAATATTATGAAATGGGCAAAAGGTAAGAAGTTTGTTTGCACCTCTGATATTGCGGAAGCTATAAAGGATGCCGATGTAGTTTACACTGATGTTTGGGCGTCCATGGGACAAGAAGGAGAATCGGAAAAAAGAGCAATTGCATTTAAGGGCTACCAGGTTAATAGTGAAATTATGAAGTTTGCAAAAAGCGATGCAATTGTTTTACACTGTCTACCAGCACATAGAGAGGAAGAGATTACAGCCGAGGTGTTTGAAGCACATGCAGGTTCAATTTTCGAACAAGCAGAGAATAGACTTCATGCCCAAAAAGCTGTATTGAAGTATTGCATGCTAGATGATGAGGAATAATAAAATCGATATTTTTGCTAAAATATTTATAGTTAATAAAAATGCCACGGAGTCATCCGTGGCATTTGATTATGTGTACTAAATATCTAATACTAAAACAGATGTAAAGCGAACTTAAGCACCAAAACAAGAACGGCAGCGAGAATATACACAATTATAATGATAATAATTGCTGCCTTTGAATATGTTTTAACATTAGGGTTAACGGCCACATTTTTATTGCTTGCCCATGCAATTAGTGCGCACAAATTAATAATAGGGATTAATGTAACCAGAATATATTTAATCCAATCTTTAGGTAAAATATAATCAATAACAGGCTTAATAGGGGTGGGTTCCTTTTTATGTCGCATGCCAGCTTTTATATCTGAGGGCATATAAGGATCATATTTATTATCGTGTATTACTGCTTTCTTTTTTGTTTTTTTGCGAGTCATAACTTTCCTTATTCCTTTATTAATTACTTTATTGTATCACAATTTATATTATATGTGCATTTACTGGAATTTTATAACAATTTGTAAACTAATGCTTCATATGGGCGTAGAACAGTGTCTTGTAGTACGGGTCTATCATATCCGTAGTTATGTAGTTTAAGTTCTGAAGATAAAAACGCAATGGCAGCTGGTATTTTGTAATTTACTTCTTTGTTTTTAAAGTTACAAATGACAAACAGCTTTTCACCGTTATATGACCTTTCATAGCAATATACATCTTTATGACTGGAATTATATTCCTGATAAGTTCCATTAATTATAATTTCATTACCTTTTCTAAATGCAATTAACTTTTTATAGAAATTCAAAATAGAATCGGGATCCTTTAAAGCAGCCTTTACATTAATTTCAGTGTAGTTAGGATTTACAAAATACCATGGGTCTGCAGTTGAAAATCCTGCATTTAAAGAATCATCCCATTGCATAGGAGTTCTTGCATGGTCTCTTGCTCTTTTGTTTAAAACCTTAATAGCAAT
>JAAZLE010000126.1 GCA_012799455.1 Clostridiales bacterium
CTAGAAACTGATAAGAAAGTATTGCCGCTTGTCGTTTTATTCATCGCTATAGGGCTTTCTCTTTCAATATTCATAACAAGGCTTAACATAGTGGCTTTTATTAATGCGGTAGTTTGTTCTTTTATTGCAGCATATATATTTCTTGAAGTTGTTTTAAAAAAGAAGGTTTCTCTTTATAGTATTTTGGCGTATTTTTTATTATCCTCCTCAATTGTAATGGTTAGTACTATATGGGGAGCAGATGCGGGCTTTGGAGCATTTGTTTCTGGAAACATTGGGTTTATTTCTAGTGAAAACCTTCTTTGGCAAGGAGATGGCAATTGGGGCACTAGGATGGTTGGAAACTTTTTTATATGGATTCCAAGCCTTGCACTTTTATTTGCTACGCTTTTAGTACTAGTTTATTTAAATAACAGTGAAAAAGTTAAAAAGATAACAGTGACTTTATTAAGTGGTCTATTAATAGTTTCTAGTGTTTTTGCAATACTTACTATGAACCTCAGGATGAAGCCTACTGTAAAGAGACTGTATAAAGGACATGATGAATATTTAGAAAATGTTGATAAGGCACCAGTAACCAGTCCAAATATTTTATATATAATGATGGACGATTTAGGGTATGGCGACGTTTCGTATAATGGGGCTATTTTTGATACTCCCAATATAGATAGCATTGCAGAAAAAGGTGTTAATTTTGAAAACTTTTATGCTAACTATTCTGTTTGCTCTCCATCTAGGTTTGCCGCAATGACCGGGAGGTATCCATACAGAGGACATGCTGATAATGTAATATTCCCTACAGTTGCAACAGTAGAGCCATTTGCGTCAACTAGAATCTTTAACTCAATAGAGATGGGAGCGAATGCAGATGGGATGCTAGGTGATGAAATAACCATGGCTGAAATTTTAAATAATGCGGGTTATGATACGGCATGTTTTGGCAAGTGGCACTTAGGGGATTATGGGGAGTATTTACCAACCAATCAAGGTTTTGATTATTTCTACGGAAGTCATCATGTGAACGACATGAATCCTTTCTACCATGTAAGAGAAGAAGGTGGGGAATATGAAATTGTACAAGGCACAAAAGAGCTAAAAGATCAGTCAAATGCGACTAAATATATTTTTGATGATTTAAACAGCTGGCTAGATAAACAAAATGGAGATAAACCATTTTTCATGTGGTTGACTTCACCTTGGCCCCATGCTCCACTTTATGTAGGAGACGAGTTTAAAGGCGTAACTGGAATGGGGACATTTGCAGATTGCGTAGTTGAGTGGGATGCGTATCTAGGCAGGCTTTTTGATAGACTGGAAGCTAGTGGTGAGTTAGACAATACACTCATAATTTTTACAAGCGATAACGGACCTGCTCTTGAAGGTTCAGCAGGTGTTTTAAGAGGCGCTAAGTATACGGCATATGAAGGAGGGCAAAAGGTACCAACCTTTATGCGCTGGAATAATAATCCGCTTTTTGCACCAGGCAAAAAGGTCAAGGGTTCTGCGACTGTCATGGATCTATTTCCGACAATTATAGATTTAGTTGGTATAACAGGATACAATGGGGCAAGAACTAAGTATTTACCATTTGATAGGGAAATAGACGGTGTGTCTATCATTCCTCTACTTGATGGGACGAAGAAAACAATACATGGTAAGCTTAACCCGATACTACATATGAAGAGGGAAAGAATAAAGGCTGTTCAGTATGCAATAGATGTAGAGACCATTAAAAAATACTCAGAAAGCAAAAATTATACATATGATGTTTTACAAGATAATGACTATGTTCAATTTAAGTATTTTAGAAGAATAGAAAATGATAACCCGGCATTTTTTAATCTAATAAGGAAAAACTGGTTGATAGGATTAACTGATGATGAGGGTGAAAATTATAACCGAGCTAAAGTATATCCAAGCATTGCTGAGGAAATGAATGTAGTAATGACTGAATGGACTAATAGATTTAAAAACAACAGGCGGGGAATTAACTTTGATTATTATAAATGATTAATCATTATAATATGTGTTTTAGAGCCCTCATGGATAATAATATTGATATTAAAAACCTGAAATGGTGAGTTTTTGGAGCATTTATGGATAATAATGTTGATGGTAAAAAACCTGACAGCATAACATATGAGGACTTTCATATTACGGTGTTTTCACACATAGGAGACAAAAAGGTTGAGGAGCTGGGACCAGCTATGGATTTAATGAGAGTAATTTCACAAAATCCTGTTTCAATGATGCTTCCGCTATTCGACATATTAAATACTTTGAAAACAACTACAAATGTTCCTGATTTTAATTATCAAGATGCGATGTTGTTATATTCTATACGTGAGATAATGTTTGGTCATATGTTTATGCTTTTTGTAGATAAATATAAAGATAAAAGAATGAGCGATAGAAGGAGGAGTATCGCAGCAAGAAAAGAAAGTGACAACTTAAGTAAAAGAGTTTTTAAAATGACAGTACCTGTCAACCAAATAGAAAGACTATTTAGTATGATATATGAAGATGAAAATGCGTTTTACGAAATGATAAAAACTACTTCTATAGAAGATTATGATGTGTTTTTAAATGAAGCATTTGAGACAAGGTTTATTAAAAATGTTCATCGGCTTATGAAATAGACATACTGTTATATTAGAAGGATTTATATATGCCAAAACTATCTATTATGATTAAACCAGCGTCATCTGCTTGCAATATGAAGTGTGAGTATTGCTTTTATTGTGATGAAATAAAATATAGGGATGTAAAAAACTTTGGCATTATAGATGAAAAAACAACCGAGCAGCTCATAATAAAGGCAATGGAGCTTTCGAATGGAGATAGCATTGCTTTTGCATTTCAGGGCGGCGAGCCGACTCTAAGAGGGTTAGACTACTTTAGGTTTTTTGTTGATACGGTAAAGAAATATAATAAGAAATATTGCCAGATTTTTTATTCTCTCCAAACAAATGGTCTATTGATAGATGAAGAGTGGTGCAGGTTTTTAAGGCAGAATGAGTTTTTGGTGGGACTCAGTTTAGATGGGACAAGAGATGATAATATATATAGATTAGATAAGGAAGGAAGGGAAACTTTTGATAGGATAATAAATGCGACAAGGATCTTTAATAAGTATGAAGTTGCGTTTAACATATTAACAGTTGTTACTAAAAAAGTAGCTACTAACATCGATAATATATATGATTTTTATAAAAGCATGGGTTTTAAATACCTCCAGTTTATTCCATGTATCCGCAATTTTGATAGCGAAAATGACAATAAAAGTATCCCAAACTCTCAAAGTAATGCAAAAAAGGATAAGGTAGAGCTGGCTTTAGATAAAGATATTTACATGGATCAAAAGGAATACTCAGAGTTTCTTAGTCGGTTGTTTAGTCGATACATAAAAGACTACACCGATGGCGACTATACGAGCATTCGTATGTTTGATAACTTCGTAGCTCTATACAAAGGAGAGAAAGCTGAACAGTGTGGGATGGAAGGGCATTGCACATATCAGTTTGTTGTAGAGGGGAATGGTAATGTGTATCCCTGCGACTTTTATTGTTTAGATAAATACCTCCTTGGAAACATCGCGTCGATGGGTTTAAAAGAAATGGCAGATTCAGACAGGGCTAAGAATTTTATATTGGAGAGTTTGGAAAGGGAACCTAGGTGTGTAAGGTGTGCATACTTTAAAATATGTAGGGGTGGTGGTTGTAAGAGAAACAAGCAAGCTTATGACTACTGTGAGGCTTACAAAGACTTTTTCGATAAAAACTTACATTTATTCAGGGTGTTCTATTTGCTATAGAATTTAATTTACAGGGTCGCCAATATGGTGTAGAAACTGCGCGTTTTGAGTCCCTAAAATGGGGAAATGACAACAAAGCATGCAAAGTTAGGGGTGCGGCTTACGAAAGAATGCGTGTATGTGTACGGTATATGTGCGCGTTACTAACGCGCATTATATATATTTTAAAAAAAAGGTTGCAAAACATAGTCTAAGACTCTATAATGTTATCATGTACACTTTTTAGGAGAGAGTTATGGAAGGATTGAGAAACATTTTGGATTTAATTCGTGGTGTTTTCACTAACGATTTGAATTTTTTTAAGTTATCCGAAGGGTTAACTCCTGCTGTTTACATTGTACTAGTTGCTTTTGTGGCCCTGCTTTTAGGGTTCTTAGTTGCAGTGATTGTCGCAAGCACTGGCAAAATGAAGAAGTTCAGGCAACAGTTGGATGACACAACGGCATATGTTAACGCAACGGGAGTAATTGATGAGGAAAATGTAGAGGGAGTTTATTCCAGAATAAGCCAAATGCCTCGTTCGGTAAGTGATAGCTGGAGTAATTTTATGGAGCAGCAGACAGGCAAACCCTCCGACTATATGCCAGAAAAAGAAGTTCTTGGCAACAAAAAAGACAATCCTAACTATGCACCAGGGAAAAAGTTCTTTACTTTTTTCGGTACTATAATTGTTCTCCTGATTTTACTATTATCTGCAATTTGCTATGCTGATGTGTTTTATGAAATGCCAGCAGAGTGGGAAGGATTGGTCGCAGTTACAAACTTTGTACTGCCTGTACTCGGAACAATTGCAATCCCAGCAATTATATACTTAATTTTCAAGGCTATTTTGTCTGGTATAAATAGTAAAAGTTTTAAAAAATTGCGCGCGAGTTTCATTGCATTCCAAGATGCCCTTGACTCTAACGTAATAATATTTAGAGAAGAACAAGATGATTTCATAACTGAAAATATCGAAGAAATCAATGCTGCAATTGAAGACATACTTGCTAATAAGTTGAAGGATAGTGAAATACTCGAAATAGTAACAACACCAATTGTAGAAGAAGTGTATGAAGCTGAGGAAATCGCAATCGAAGAAGAAGAGGAAGAACCAGTTGTAGAAGAGGAGTCTGAAATAGAGGAAGAAGAACCGGTTGCACCAATCGAAGAAGAGGAAGAAGAGCCAGTTTTTGAGGAAGAACTAACAGAAGAAGAAAAAGAAATTAGAAGGGGCGAGAAGTTAGTACAACTTGTGTTTATTGCGGATAAAGCATCCAAAGATATGGACGCAACCCCAGAGATGTTAGAAGAATTAGCATTGTTCTTAGAAGAAGTTAGAATAAGCGGAGAATATGACGATCCAGATGAGCAGCAGATATTCATTGATTGTTTGACATTATTAGCTGCCTCATATTCACTAAGATATCCAGAAAGAATGGAATAATAACATAAACGGAGAAGAAATGGACGATCCTGGTGGTAGTAGGACCAACATAATACTAAAAATTTAATACATAAAAGTGATAATGTTTCGTGTAAGTCTAGAGAGATATGTTGCGAGACATATCTTTTTTTGTTTGGATAAACACTAATAATTAGGAGGTTGAGGTAAAATGATTAAAGTATTTGAAACTTCTGGGAAAAATCTAATTGAGCTAGATACCGACTTCACAGGTGGAATTAACTTGCAAAACAAGTGGATACATATGGAGAACCCAACCGATTTGGAGATTGAGTTAATTGCCAGGCTTTCGGGCGTAGACGAAGACTTGATAAAGGCAGCACTAGACGAAGACGAGCGTTCTCGTATTGAAGTAGAAGATGATGTTAGCTTGGTGTTGTTCGACGTGCCAGTTATTGAAGAAGAGGAAGAGTACTATAGTTACAATACGATTCCGCTAGGCGTAATAACGACAAAGGTTACTATAATGACAATTTGCTTAAAGCCCAATTCGGTTATACGTAACTTTATTAATTCACGTGTTAAAAACTTCAGCACTGCAGAAAGAAATAGGTTTTTATATCAACTTCTTTATACTACTCATGTTAAATATTTGCAGTATCTAAGACAAATTGATAGATCTTATCAGAGAATTCAAATTGAATTGCACCAATCAACCAAAAATAAAGAGTTAATCCAGCTTTTGGATTTAGAAAACTCGTTAGTATATTTCTCAACTTCTTTGAGGGGGAATAATCTAGTAATTGAAAGGTTGGCAAGACAAGTAGGGGCTACGGAAACAGAGTACAATAATGAAATCATAGATAATGCGATAATCGAAAGCAGACAGGCACTAGATATGTGTAATATTTACCGTGACGTGTTATCGGGAACAATGGATGCTTATGCTTCTATTATTTCTAATAACCTTAACATTACCATGAGATTATTGACGATAATTTCGGTGATTATGGCAGTGCCCACAATTTTTGCATCTCTTTGGGGTATGAATACAGGAGTTCCTTTCCAAGGAAAGTGGTGGGGATTTTGGGTTGTAGTAGCAATTTCGGCTATAGCAAGCATTGTTGCATTTGTGCTTCTAAGAAGAAATGAAAGATTGAGATTCGACAGGAAAAACGCAACGAAGCCAATGATTAAGAAAAAATATAAACCGAAAAACAAAAAGAAATAATGAAGAATCGGCCACCAAATAGGTGACCGGTTTTATGTACTTAGGTCAAAAATAGAAACGCTGATTAATGTGTTTTTTTCCTAATTTCTACTCTTCTAATTTTGCCATTTGTTGTTCTTGGAATTGAATCTACAAACTCTACAATCCTTGGATATTTGTAAGGAGCGGTATTTTCTTTAACAAAGTTTTGAATTTCTTTTACCAAAGATTCGCTGGGTTTGACACCTTTTTGTAAAACTACAGTTGCTTTAACGACTTGCCCGCGCGTTTCATGAGGGACGCCTGTAATTGCGCATTCAACGACATATGGCAGTCTTAAAATTACAGCTTCGATTTCAAATGGACCAATTCTATATCCGCTCGACTTGATAACATCATCTTTTCTTCCTACAAAATAGTAAAATCCATCTTCGTCCATCCAAGCCTCATCACCTGTATGGTAGTGAGAGTCATAAAAAACTTCTTTGGTGCTTTCTTCGCCATTGTAGTATTCTGTGAACAGTCCGTATGGATACTCTTTATCTTTATCTATTTTAATCGTGATTTCGCCTATTTCACCAGGTTTGGCGAGATTCCCATCATTATCTAAAAGCTCTACATTATACTGTGGTACAGGCTTGCCAATAGAACCAGGGCGCACATCATAGCCTGGAAGATTAGCGATCATTACGGTTGTTTCTGTTTGGCCAAAGCCTTCTCTAATTACTAGACCTGTAGCTTTTCTAAATCTTTCAGCAATATCGGTATTTAACGCCTCGCCAGCAGTTACGGAATGCTTTAAGCATGAGAGGTCATAGTTTTCAAAGCCAGCAAGATCAAAAAATCTTAACATTGTTGGTGGTGCGCAAAGCGAAGTGACACCGTATTTGGGTAGGATTTTTAAAATATCATCTGCGTCGAACTTGTTAAAGTCGTAGACAAAAATAGCTGCTTCACAGAGCCATTGACCGTAAAACTTACCCCAAGTTGCTTTAGCCCAGCCAGTATCGGCTATTGTTAGGTGAATATCGTTCGAAGAAAGATTATGCCAGTATTTTGCGGTTGAAAAATGCCCTATAGGATATCTTCCAGTATGGGTAACAATTTTAGGGTACCCAGAGGTGCCCGAGGAAAAATACATAAGGAAGTTATCATCTATGTGAGTAGGAATTCTTTCTAACACATCGGACGCTTCTTCAAGACCTTTATCGTAATCTACCCAGCCATCTGGGGTTTCGCATCCGACACATATTTTAGTTGTAACTTCAGGGCAAATTTCAAGAGCTTTTATACAGTTTTCAATAATATCATCATCGTTGACTACTATGCAGCTTGTGATGCCTGCAAGTTTAATGCGATACTCATAGTCTTCATGTTTCATCATAAAAGTAGCAGGGATGCCTATTGCACCAATTTTATGGAGACCTAGAAGGGCAGTCCAGAATTGATGACGTCTTTTTAAAACTAGTAAAACTTTATCTCCCTTCTTAATACCTTGTGATAAGAAAAAGTTTGCCGCTTTATTACTTAAGACAGACATGTCTTTAAATGAAAAAACACGCTCTTCTTTTTGTTCGTTAGCCACCCATATCATAGCCAGTTTATTAGGGTTACGCTTTGCTAGTTCATCAATAACATCATAAGCAAAATTAAAAGTTTCAGGTGGATGGAATTTAATATCAACAAGGCGTCCTTTTTCATCTAGTATAGGAGTAACAAACTCGTTGAAAAGAGCTTCGGAATCAGCAAGTTTTGTAGCTTCTTCAGCAGTACTTATGTCATGTACTTTAGAAACATCAAGGCCTGGTTTAATTACTATTGCAGCAAATGTGCAGTCCTCGCCTTCTGCCATCATGCCGTGTGGGATGTTTGCATTGTAATAGATAGTATCTCCTTCATTCAAAACAGTTTCGTATTCGCCAACCCGTATTCTTAACTTGCCTTTTAAAACGATGTCTAATTCTTGGTCGTTATGTACGGAAAGTGCGATAGGCTTATCTTTATCTTTTGGGTCGTATGGCGCAGTAACAATAAAAGGCTCTGCCATCTTATCTTTAAAGTCCGATGCTAGATGTAGGTGTTTCATGCCTTTCCTGCGCTCTAAAACCATCCCTTCTCCAGCTCTTGTTACTTGGAATCCAGTTAATTTTGGAGCATCTCCCGATAGTAGTTGAACTAGGTCAACTGAAAAGAATCTTGCTAGCTTTTGCAAAAAACTAAAAGTAAAGTCAGTTTTACCAGATTCTGCATATATGTATTCTTGTTCAGTAATACCGACTGCTTCTGCGACTTCTTTTTCGGAGATGTTTAAAACTTCTCTCAAATACTTAATTCTTATTGCTACTTTTTTGTGGTCTGTCATAATTATTAATCGCTCCACTTTAACAGCGGAGCGACTATCCCTCCTATAATTTGTTAATATATAGCTTACCTAAGTGAGGTTAGGTAAGCTACTTTTCATATACTATTTATCTTCTTCTGTATCCTCTTCTTCCGCATTTTCTTGGGCGTCTTCTTTAGGAGTTTCTTCTGCTTCTTCTGAATCTTTTATTTCTTCCTCTGCGGCTACTTTCGC
>JAAZLE010000020.1 GCA_012799455.1 Clostridiales bacterium
ACATATTAAGAAGAAACGGCATCCCGCATTGGGAGTTTAGAAATATCCATGATAGATATGTACGAGCTCCAGAAACAAAGAATAGCCCAAGATACAAAATTAAGCAGTGTATTATAGATGCCGCAGCGTTTTTAAAGTTGTCTTTGAATAACCAAATAACAAATGATGAATATCATGAAATATAAACTCTAATCAACCTACTAAATATTTTATAAATAACGAAATAGGCTTCAAAAACAGAAGGTTTAGATGCCTTCTTTTGATTTATATGAGGCTCGCGCATTGCCGATTATTAATAATACACAAGAGATTGAGAGAGTATTGAATATAGGCGTTTGAGTGTGAGTATAAGAGCTTTTAAAGTAGTATTAGATTTTCGGCGTGTGAAAAGATTAGCCAAAAGAGAAATAAATAAAAAAACGTTCACTATTAACTCGCGCTCGCGTAGTAAGCCCGTCGCTATCAGCTACTACTGGGAATATGGGTGAATATGGGTGAACTAGAATATACGTTAGGCATAGATGGTGTAACGCGCTATGTAAAAGTCAATTCAGGTGGTACCGATTATTATTACGAGGTCGAGCCAATAAAGTGGAGAATACTAAATTATATTACATTAGCAGCAGATGGAAATAAAGCACTTATCCTCTCTGAAAAGGTACTAACAAGGAAAGCGTGGCATACAGATACGACTAGTAATAAAAACGATGTGAGTATGATACGAGCATGGTTAAACGATGGACTTTATAACACTACTTTCAGCACGCAACAAAAGGGGTTAATAGAACAGACCATGGTAGACAATAGCGGGGGGACTACTGGTTATGGAAGCGGTAATATAAACGCATGTGGCAACACGTATGACAACATATTCTTACTTAGTTGGAGTCAAGTAATGAATTCTGCTTATGGTTTTTCTAGTGACGAACCAAGAAAAAAAGTACTAACGGATTATAGCAGAAAGCTAGGCACTAAAGAGGTGAATGGCTTTGCACATTGGTGGTTGCGTTCACCTTACCATTCAGGCACTTCTCAAGTGCGCTATATAGATGAAGACGGCTACATAGGAGACAAAGATACTGTAACCACTTCTAGTTTAGGAGTTGTCCCTGCTTTAGTGATTGACTTGACGTAAGGAAGGACGGTTGCTATTGTTTTTTTAAGCCTCTTGCAAAGTGAGAGTGTATGGTTTTAGCACTCTCGCTACGCAGGAAAAGAGGCTGTAATAAGTTGCATGCAGGCTAAGACGTAAGCGCATATAATAGTCATAAAAGGATGCAGGACTATATTGTTTAGATAGCTATTATTGGGTGATTTCGGGAAATTAGACCTGCTAAAAGTTTGGAAAAGCTATAGTAAAAACAATGTCTTAAAAAGACATATGAATTGCAAGAATTTATCTTTTTATCGGTTTTGGGTATGATATGCAAATACTCTTACAGCTTAGACGCCATTAAAAAATAGATATTTACGTGCTCGCGTGATATAATAATTTAACTTTGTACGTACGTATGTATACGTGTGATATAATAAAAGTTAGAGCAGTTGTATGAATAGAGTGAGAAAAAATGATCAAAATTGTAGCAACAAACAAAAAGGCATATCATGATTTCTTCATAGAGGATAGCTATGAAGCTGGTATTGAGCTACAAGGAAGTGAGGTAAAAAGCATACGGAATGGAGCCATTAATTTAAAAGATAGTTATGTGCAAATTAAAGATGGCGAAGCTATGCTGATCAATACTCACATCTCACCATATTCAAAGGGAAGTCACTTTAACCCAGAGCCTAGAAGAACGAGACGCTTGCTTCTTCATAAGTATGAAATTAGAAAACTAAGACAAAAAGTTTTAGAAAAAGGATACACAATCGTTCCCGTTAAAGTGTATTTAAAACAAGGCCTTGTTAAAATCGAAATAGCACTTGCTAAAGGAAAAGATGCTCCAGATAAGAGGCGTACCATTATGGAAAGAGAAGTAAAACGGGAGATGGAAAGGCACTTAAAAGAAAGAGACAGATAGTTTTGTAAACAAACTGGCTAATAAATAAATTACTACGTGTATGCGATAAAAAGATAGAATATATAAGATTAACAAGGGGAGCAAAAATGAAAAATAAAGAAACACTATGCGTTCAAGCGGGATATACACCAGATAATGGTGAAGAAAGAGTCCCTTCAATAGTTTTATCCACCACATATGCATATAATTCGCCAGAAGAGCTTGCTGGCATATTTGATCTAACAACACCAGGATATATGTATAATCGTATATCGAATCCAACATGTACATGTTTAGAAGAAAAAATTACAGCTCTAGAAGGTGGGGTGGGCGCACTTAGTTTGGCATCTGGGATGTCTGCTGTTAATGTTGCCATGCTTGCTCTTTGTAATGCTGGCGATAATTTCTTAGCACCATCAGCTTTGTACGGCGGAACATATAATCTGTTTGCAGTAACATATAAAAGGCAGGGGATAGAGTGTAGATTCTATGACCTAGATGCAACTGAATCGGACATAGAAAAACTTGTTGATGAGAAGACAAAGGTCATATTTGTAGAAACTATTGCAAATCCTGCAGGCGTTGTAGCAGACTTTGAAAAGTTATCCAAAATAGCTAAAAAGCATAAGATTGTGTTCATGGTAGATAATACCATAGCGTCTCCATACCTATGTAGACCTATTGAGTTTGGTGCGAATGTAGTAGTACATTCTTCTAGCAAATATTTAGATGGACATGCAATAGCTCTAGGTGGGCTTATCATTGATGCAGGTAATTTCGAGTATCTAGGGAACAAGAGATATCCAGACTTTAATAAGCCAGATAATAGCTACCACGGTCTTGTGTTTGGCAAAGATTTTGGACGTCAGGGATATATAACAAGAGCTAGAATGGTTGTAAATAGAGATATTGGTGCTGTGATGTCGCCGATGACTGCATTTTTAACTTTTAATGGTATGACAACCCTTCATCTAAGGATGGAAAAGCATAGCCAAAACACACTAGCACTTGCTAAGGCTATGGAAAAACATCCGCTAGTTAAGTGGATTAAATATGCGGGGCTAGAAAGTGATAAAGATTATAAAAAAGCACAAAAGTATCTGTATAAAGGTTACGTAGCAGGCATGCTTTCTTTTGGGATAAAAGGAGGAAGAGAAGCTGCTGTTAAGTTCCAAAAGGCTCTTAAATTAATTAGAATTGCTGTGCATATTGCAGATGCTAGAAGTTGTACATTACACCCTGCATCAACAACTCACAGGCAACTTTCAGATGAAGCCTTGATAGCTGCTGGAGTCGCTCCAGAGATGATAAGACTGTCAGTCGGAATTGAAGCCGAACAAGATATAATAAATGATGTTTTACAAGCTTTAGAAGCATCACAAAAATAAAACAACATATCGGATTATTGATAGTATCTGCCGTATAGGATATAAAAACAATTAAAAATGATACTGAAACACATAGTAAACGGAGGGATATATGCCAATAGTAATACCTAAAGAGATACCAGCATTTGGCGTTTTGAAGAAAGAAAATATCTTCGTCATGACACCTAAAAGAGCAATTACGCAGGACATAAGACCAATTGAAATTGCAATTGTAAACTTGATGCCTACTAAGATAGAGACAGAAGTTCAGCTTATGAGACTTCTATCAAACTCGCCTCTACAAGTTAATATTACCTTAATTGCAATGGAGTCATACGAAAGCAAAAATACCAGCCAAGAGCACTTAGATAAGTTTTACAAAACTTTTTCAGAAGTTAAGAATATGAAGTTCGACGGGATGATAGTTACAGGGGCTCCAGTAGAAACGCTTGCGTTCAAAGAAGTCAAGTACTGGCAGGAGTTAACTGAGATATTAAACTATACCGAGAAAAATGTTACATCCACAGTATTTATTTGCTGGGGTGCACAAGCTGCAATAAAGCACTTTTATGATATAGACAAAAAGACACTTCCTAAAAAGATGTTTGGAGTTTTCCCGAATAAAGCAGTGCAAAAACATGAGTTGCTTTTAAAAGGGTTAGATGATACTTTTTATATACCACATTCAAGGCATACAAAAGTCATCGAAGACGAGGTAAAAAAACATCCAAATCTTAGAGTCTTGGCGGAAGGTCCAGATTGCGGGTTATCTATCGCTAAATCAAAAGATAATAAGAAGTTTTTCTTCTTCGGTCATTCAGAGTATGATAGAGACTCCCTTCAAAAAGAGTATATAAGAGACATTGGCAAGGGAATGGAAATAGATCAGCCCGCCAACTATTTTATAGATGGTGATGTAAATAATATTGATATGCGCTGGGTAGGAACTGCGAATTTGTTATTTTACAACTGGCTAAATCACTACGTATATCAAACAACTCCATATGATATATCGGAGATCAAATAAGAAAAAGCGCAAACTTAAGGCATAAGAGTTAAGGGTGCATTTATAACAGTCTATAGATTGGCATACGTAATATAACAGCGATAAAGTAACGCGGAGTAATATTATAAAGAGTTTAGGAAAGGATATATGTTAGTAGATAGAATAATTTTAAAAAACTTTCTAAGCTATGGGGTGGTAGATATCTCCCCTGGTCCTGGCATTAACTTAATTACTGGTGGAAATGCTGCTGGAAAAACTAATCTTATAGATAGCATATATTTATCTGCTGTAGGGAAAGGGTCTAGAAATCGTGACAACAAGGAATATGTTAAATGGGATTCAAAAGGTGGGTCGGAAATATGTATCGTTGTAAAGAAAAAATACTCAAGGCATGTTATACAAACCCAGATAGATGAAAATGGTAACAAAAGAATTAGTGTCGATGGTATGCCCCTTACAAGAATAGGCGACCTTATGGGGGTGTTACAAGTAATATTTTTCGCTCCTTCAGAGCTTTGTCTAATAAAAGGTGGCCCTTCAGAGAGAAGAAGGTTTTTAGATATTAGTATTTGTCAGCAATCAAAAACATACTTTTATACCTTGCAAAGATTTGAATCTCAATTAGAGCAAAGAAATAAGGTGCTCAAAGAATATAAAAACAAACCCACTCTAAAAAACATAATAGAGGCGATGGACGATGATTTATTAAGATGTGCAGCATTCATAATAGATGAAAGAAAAAAGTTCATAGAAGAAATAACTCCACTTGCTACAAAAATACATAAAGAACTAACTTTAGGCGAAGAGGAACTGACTATTGCGTATGAGACAGAACCTATTCATGGAGAAACGTTTGAGGAGTTAAAAAGACTAACCGCCGATGTATACGATAGAGATGTTGAAAATGGATATACAAATGTCGGTCCTCATAGAGATGATTTAAAGGTTGTAGCAAACGGCATCGATCTTAGAAGATTTGGTTCGCAAGGTCAACAAAGAACAGCCGTGCTTTCTTTAAAGCTTGCATCTGCAGAAATAATGGGCAGTAGACATAAAGAAAGTCCAGTCTTTTTACTTGATGATGTTATGGGAGAACTCGATGATGATAGAAAGAAAGCATTACTTAAAACACTAGATGGCAAGCAAGTGTTCATAACAGACGCAACCCATCCAGAAGGGCTAGGTAAGAAAGTAAAGATATTTAAAATCCAGGAAACGGAAGTGCAAGATAAATAAAATAATAGGATATGCTAGGTATGAGAGATAAAAAAAGAGAAGTTGCAGAATATATAGAGATTGAAGGTATGCCCATGGAGGCAATATACGAGTTAATTGAAAGACCTCAGGATTTATCTAAGGGTGATTATGCGTTACCTTGCTTTAGGTTTGCAAAAACATTAAGAAAATCTCCCGTTATGATAGCTGAAGAGATTAAAAATAAAATTTTAGACAAATCTCATCCTTTTGAAAGTGTAGAAGCTATTAACGGATATTTAAACTTTAAGTTTGATAAGAAAAAAGAATCTCTTTATCTAATAGAAAACATCAGAAAACAAGGTGCAAAATACGGGTCATCTGATGAAGGTAAGGGCAAAACTGTTTGTATAGACTATAGTTCTATAAATATTGCAAAACCCTTTCATATCGGGCACTTAATGACTACCGTTTTAGGTGGAGCGCTATATCGCATATATAAAAAGAGGGGGTACAATGCCGTTGGCATAAATCATCTAGGCGATTGGGGCACTCAGTTTGGAAAGCTTATTGTCGCATACAAGATGTGGGGCGATGAAAAAACTATTCGTGAAACGGGCATTATGGGTCTTAATGACTTATATGTAAAGTATCATAGAGAAGCTGAAAAAGATAAGGACTTAGATGATAAGGCAAGAGCATGGTTTAAAAAGATAGAAGACGGAGATAAAGAAGCACTAAAACTATTTGAGTTGTTTAAAGAGCTTACTTTAGTAGAAGTAGAAAAGGTATACAAAAGACTTAACATTAAGTTTGATAGTTATGCTGGAGAATCCTTTTATAACGACAAGATGGAGCCAGTGTTAAATGAACTTCGTGAAAAAGGCTTAATAGAAGTTTCTGAGGGAGCTGAGATTGTCAATCTAGATGAGTATCAGATGCCCCCATGTCTGCTGGTTAGATCGGATGGTGCTACGCTATATGCGACCCGCGATTTAGCTGCAGCTTTTTATAGAAAGAAGACTTACGACTTTTGGAAGAACTTATATGTAGTTGCATATCAGCAAAACTTACACTTCAAGCAAGTATTTAAAGTTGTAGAGTTAATGGGTTATGAATGGGCAAAAGATTTAATCCACATCCCATTTGGAATGGTATCTCTTGAAAGTGGTTCGATGTCAACAAGGGCTGGAAATGTCGTATGGTTAAAAGATGTTTTAGATAGATCTGAAGAGCAAAGTTTAGACATTATTAAAGCAAAGTCACCACACTTAAATAATAAAGAAACGGTATCCAAACAAGTCGGTGTGGGAGCCGTAATATTCTTTGCATTAAGTAGTGGTAGAATTAAAGATACTGTATTTTCATATGATGAAGTACTAAACTTTGATGGTGAAACTGGCCCGTATGTACAGTACACAAACGCAAGATGTAATAGCGTTTTAAGGAAGGCTGAAGTAGATATAAAAAACATTCCTTCAGGAGAAATTGAGGCTGATTTTAGTAGTATTGAAAACGAATCCAGTTACACACTAATCTCAATACTAGAGCAGTTTGGTGAAATTTTATCTATTAGTTTAGATAAGTATGAACCAAGCATATTAACCAGATATTTAATTGATGTAGCAAAAGCATTTAACAAGTTCTATCTCGAAAATAGAATTATAGATGGAAAACTTGGCGTAAGTAATGCAAGGCTTGCGTTAGTTTGTTCGACTGCAGTTGTGCTAAAAGAAGGATTATCCCTTCTAGGCATAGAAGCCCCAGAGGAAATGTAACGACACTTAGTTTATAGTTATATTGTTTTATAAAAAACAAAGAGCTCAGACGCTCTGCTCTTTCTAATTTCACGATATAAGCAATATCAATTTAGGAATATAAACAGAATCTCTATTTAAAGATTTTTACAAGTTTCAAGACCTGCTAACAATAACTATATTGACATTTCAA
>JAAZLE010000021.1 GCA_012799455.1 Clostridiales bacterium
AATTACAAGGTTAATGTTTTACTAAAAGAAGGCTTAACTGATGAGAAAAAAGCTAACTTTTTAAAAGGTAGAGAAGCCGATGCAATAGCTATAATTATATTCCGTGACAGGTTTGTCGAAACTTTACAAACTCGTGCAGACAAGGCAAATGAAGGTGAGAATGCTGGCTCATATAAGATGCCAATAATAAAGTTAAACGATCCAGAAGCAAAAAGTGGGTGGTCTACTGCATTAACGGTTGTTTCAGTTCTTTTAATGGTAGGAATAGGCATTATGCTCTTTATGTCACTTAGAGGAAAAGGTGCGGGTAGAGAGGCAATGAGTTTTGGAAGAACTAAAGCTAGAGTGGGTGAAAGTATTAAAGTTCGCTTTAATGATGTCGCGGGAGCAGAAGAAGAAAAAGAAGAACTAAAAGAAATAGTTGAATTTTTAAAGAGTCCTAAGAAATTTAAAGATGTTGGCGCAAGAGTTCCAAAAGGAGTATTACTTGTAGGAAAACCAGGAACAGGAAAAACGCTATTCGCAAAAGCTATTGCAGGCGAAGCGAATGTTCCCTTTTTCTCAATTAGTGGATCCGACTTTGTTGAAATGTTTGTTGGTGTTGGTGCTAGCCGTGTTAGAGACCTATTCAATCAAGCTAAGAAGTCACAACCATGTATAGTGTTCATAGATGAAATTGATGCTGTTGGAAGAAAAAGAGGAGCAGGTCTTGGTGGTGGAAACGATGAAAGAGAGCAAACCTTGAACCAACTTCTAGTTCAAATGGATGGATTTGATGAGAATGATGGTGTTGTTATTATTGCAGCAACAAATAGACCTGACGTTTTAGACCCAGCACTGCTTAGACCAGGCCGTTTTGATAGACAGATTACAATACATATGCCAGATGTAAAGGGAAGAGAAGCAATATTTAAAGTGCATGCCAGAAATAAGCCCCTTGCAAACAATATTGATTTTAGGAACTTAGCACGTCTTACAACAGGTTTTAGTGGCGCAGATATTGAAAACTTACTAAATGAAGCAGCAATACTTGTAGCTAGAGATAATAGAAAAGTTATATTCATGGAAGATATCTATGAAGGAATAAACAAGGTTATTGCTGGACCGCAAAAGAAATCCAGAATTATCACAGAAAGGGACAGAAGAATAACCGCATACCACGAGGCGGGTCATGCTTTAGTTGGAAAGATGATGAAGTATGGAGATACTGTACAAGAAGTTTCAATTATTCCAAGAGGAATGGCAGAAGGATATACAATTTTTAGATCGTTAACAGATGACAATCATATTACATACAACTACCTCATGGATACAATCTGCAAAACACTTGGTGGAAGGGCCGCTGAAGAAATTATTATTCAGGACATCTCTACTGGTGCATCGCAAGATATTAAGCAAGCTACCAGTATTGCAAGAAGAATGGTTACGGATTGGGGAATGTCATCAGAACTTAAAAACACATATTTTGGTGGTGAAGAAGAAGTCTTTATAGGAAGAGACTATCAAACAACAGCAATGTATTCCGATGAAATTGCAGCGAAAATTGATAGAGAACTTATGAAGATAATAGATTATAACTATGAAAGAGCACTAAATGTTATAAACGAGAACTTAGATGTTTTAAATAATATGATTAAGCTATTATACGAACATGAAACAATTTATGGCGATGAAATAGATATGCTACTAAGTGGCAAATCAGTCACAGAAGTTTCCGAGTACATTAAAGAGAAAAAGGATAATAATAAAGAAGTTGCCGAAAAAGTTGCTAATGGCGATAACATAAAAACAAATCCTCTTGGCAATCCAAAGGATATGATAGTACCAGAAGAGGTTGTTGATGTTAAACCAGCTGAATCCGAACCTAAAATAACAATAGAGATGCATTTTAAACCTAAAGAAATTGATAATACAAAGGCTGATGTTATTGTGTCAGAAGAAAAGGTTGTAGAACCAGAAATAGAAGAAAAGCCTGAAGAAAAGAAAAAGGCGGCTCCCAAAAAGACTACAGCCCAAAAAACACCCAAAAAGGATGAAGAGACAGAAAAATAATATGCAATTATAAAGAAAACGCAGAAAGCCCGCATTAGCTTGTGGGCTTTTTTTTGTGATAAGAAAAGTGAATGGTAAAAATATCCGAATAATTTTAGCAGTAATTGGTCTTTTGATGGAGATATATTCAAAGCCGTAATCGTAACATGTACAACGTTTTTGGGACGTTATATTTGATTGGAAATTCTTAGAAGAAGTTCTCAAGATATGGAATTGATATTAGATAAAAAATTCCAAAAGCTAGCAGTTGAGAACCGAGATAGAAAAATATAGAATATCTGCCTGGGAATGTTAGGAAATAATGCCACTTACCATCAAGCATAGGAAGCAAGGATTTTTTGTTACTATAAAAAAGTACTCCTATTATAGCCCCAGCTATAAATGGGATAAAATATGGAAGTAGTGGGAAGTAGTCTGCAGTCCACCATTCGAGGGTAAATACAAACATTCCAGTTATAGGTGTAGGCGGATCGCTTGGATGACCTATTCCAAGCATAACGTTTTTTAGTGGGAGATTATAAAGTTCGTTTAATACTATGGATAAAATAAAAACAATGCTCAAAACAGTAACGGTTAATATTTTAAAATTTCGTACATCTTTTTTATACACAGTGTCATTTATGGCTTCTTGATAGACCTCGTCATACGCTTCTTCGTATTCAGGAGTATCTTTTTCATCTTTAGAAAAATCAAGTAAAACCGTAGATTCTACCTTTTTTAACATTTTTTTATGTGGCGATAAAAGTCCTAGTAAGGCTTCCATAGCTGCATAAATCCATAAACATAGCGCGAAGCAATGAAGTACGCCAAACTGTATAAACACAGAGTAGCCCGAGTCTTTTAACATGGTAATATCGATTATGTATGTAAATAGAGTAAGCATTAAAGCCACAATCGAAAGTTTAAATGCTCGTTTAAAATTATTCCTACTGAAGGAAGTACAAACTCCAGAAATGAAGAAAAATAAAAAAACAAAAATCGGCCATCCGTAAAATCTTAAATCACTGAGATAATATTTTGAAGCAAAATCTGAAAATGCAATAAGCCTTGCATTGTCGGATTGTAGCCAAACATACCTAAATATAGCGGCTGCATCCATCATAGTATGGTCCCATACCACAAGAAGTATCGCAAGACCTCTTAGCGCATCTAGTTCCCATGCTCTCTTTTTTTTCACGCGTGCAGTTTTAGCCATCTAATATATTCCGAAAATTATCTGTTTTTAAACTCGACACGGTCTCTAACAGCTTTGCCTTTAACCATTTTGTAAACTTCAAACCTATCTGAATATTCATGAACTAAAACATCAGGTTCCAAAGCGGACATGTAAATTTTAGGTTCTTCTTTAGGCGATGAATATGGTACTTGCTGTTGATATGTCGTATATACACGTTCTTCCACCATGGGCGGCTTGTGTGTGGGTAAGGGCGATTCTGGGCTGTTTGAGTATCTGCTGGCAGGGGCCTGTTCAATGTATGGTTGGGCTGGACCTCTAGAAAACATAGAGTCTTGACCATGTCTATTGTAGTAAGGGTTGGCATAGTCGCTAGGAGCAATATAGCCTTGCCCAAAAGGCTCGTGCGTAGGTTGGCTTTCGTAGATTTCGTTTGCAAACTTCTTGGTTTCTTTTGCTAGTTTTTTCCTAGCTTTTATGGCGCGTCTAACTTCTTTTGAAGTAGGCCGTTTTCCGTCCTTTCTTTTTTCTAAATCGCTTCTCTGTGGCGGGGGAGTGGGTCTTTCAGGTTCATAATAACGCTCGGGTTGCTCTTCGTAAAGTTCCTCTTCTTCAGGTTTTTTCTTTTGCCAAGTTGGGTTTTTAAATCCTCTGGAAACACTTTTCATAGGATTTATTACCAGTTTTTTGATAGTTATAAGTAAGGAGATAAAAATGGTTGCAAAAAAACCGATGTTAAACCAGATATGGGGAATTGAATCAAAAGCAAGGAAGGGGTTATCACGCTTCACAAGCCAGATTATAAGTCCAATAATTGAATATATCGTAACGAGCCAAAGGCCAGTATATTTAACGAAAATATTGTACAGAAGGCGTAGGAAAGATCCAAAAGATTCTCCTGCGCTTCTTTTTTCTATCTTGTTTTGCTTCTTTTTCTTTTTCGCCATAATTTCTCCAGTTTAAGCATTTAAGTACATAAAAGCCTGTCGGCTGTACTAACATTATACATTTTTAAAAGATAAATTTAAATAGTATATATTAGCAAGTGATAGGACAGGCGTTGTTATATACAGTTCTAAGTGGTTAATTACTTTGTGATTTTCTCAATTCCACCCATGTACTTACGTAGCACAATGGGGATAGTAACTGAGCCATCTGCATTTTGGAATTGCTCAACAATTGCAGGGAGTATTCTACTTGTTGCAAGACCGCTTCCATTAAGGGTATGGACAAAGTTATTTTTTCCAGTTTGCTGGTCCTTATATCTTGTGTTATTACGGCGTGCTTGGTAATCATTTGCATTAGAGACTGAACTGACTTCTTTATATATTCCCATACTTGGAATCCATACTTCAATGTCATATGTTCTAGCCATGGAAGCAGAGCAGTCACCAGCCGCAAGCTTACTAATTCTATAGTGAAGTCCCAGTCCTTCAACTAATTTAGCTGCTTTATTTACAAGTTCTTCAAATGCGGGTTTCGAGTGGTCTGGGTGGGCGATTTGAACCATTTCAACCTTATTAAATTGATGGCCTCTAATCATGCCACGTTCTTCGGAACCATATGAGCCAGCTTCTTTTCTATAGCAGGGGGTGTATGCAAATAATTTAATTGGTAGAAGTTTTTCATCGATTATTTCATTTGCATATAGGTTTACAAGTGCAGTTTCTGCTGTTGGGAGCATAAATCTATTCTTTTTAACGTCTTCATCCCCTTCCATCCAGAAAACATCTTGTGCAAATTTAGGGAATTGACCAGCGCCAAATCCAGATGCATAGTTAAGCATGTGTGGGGGGAGTATAAACTCATATCCATCTTTTAAGTGTGAATCTATGAAATAGTTAAGGAGCGCCCACTCAAGTCTCGCACCCATTCCTTTATATACCCAAAAACCACTGCCGGCAATTTTAACTCCTCTTTCATAATCAATGAGGTTTAAGTCAGTGCATAAATCAACGTGGTGTTTAGGTTCAAAATTAAACGCTGGTTTTTCTCCAAAGGTTTTAACAACTTCGTTATTTTCTTTGCCACCACCAACAAGGTCTTCATCGGGCATGTTGGGTAGGCCTGCAATAAAGTCATTAATGTATGCATCAACCTTAGCGACAATGGCATCTAGTTCAGCAATCTTTTCGTTGGTTTCACGCATCTTTGCAAAGATTTCCTCAACTGGCTTACCCTCCTTCTTTAGTTTTGGTATTTCAGCAGAAACTTTATTGCGAAGAGCTTTTAGATTTTCTACTTCCTGAAGGAGAGTTCTGCGCTCTACATCTTTTTCAAGTAGTTCGGTAAAGTCTACGTCATAACCCTTTTTTGCAAGGGCGATAGCAACTTCTTTTGGCGATGTTTTAATTAGATTGATGTTTAACATATATTCCTCCGTTTTTATGATTTAGGTATCATTTATTATGGTTTTTATCACCCAAATATTAATTTGCTGTATATCGATATAATTAATAATTGTAGGGACTATAAGTAGTTTACAAACATAAATCGACAAGCGAGTGGTTGTATTACCGTAATTATACAACATAATTATTTAACTGTTAATTGAATAAGTATGCATATTTAATTTAAGCATTTTTAGCTAAGAAGTCGAAGATGAAAGGCTCAATATCTCCATCCATAACGCCAGTGATATCAGAGGTTTCGTAGTTAGTGCGATGGTCTTTAACCATGGTATATGGGCAAAAGACATATGATCTAATTTGCGAACCCCATTCGATTTTTTTGATGTTACCCTTTATGCGCTGTTGTTCTTCTTCGAATTCTCTTTCTTTAAGTTCTGTGAGTTTTGCAACGAGCATTTTCATAGCTGTTTCTCTATTCTGTATCTGACTTCTTTCGTTTTGGCAAAACACAACGGTATTAGTAGGGAGGTGGGTTATTCGTACCGCAGATTCAGTTTTGTTAACATGTTGGCCACCTGCTCCGGAGGACCTTAAAGTGTCAACTCTTAGGTCTTCTGGGTTTATTATTATATCGGGATTTTCTTCTATTTCTGGCATAACTTCTAAAGAAGCAAAAGAAGTATGTCTTCTTTTATTGGCATCGAAAGGGCTAATTCTCACTAGTCTATGCACGCCTTTTTCTGCCTTTAAATATCCGTATGCGTTGTCTCCAGATAGTAAAAAGGTAACGCTTTTTATGCCTGCTTCATCGCCTGGTTGGTGATCTAAAACAGAGAGTGAAAAGCCAGCACGCTCTGCATATCTAGAGTACATTCTATATAACATCTCTACCCAATCCTGTGCTTCTGTGCCACCGGCTCCTGCATGAAGGGTTAAAATAGCATTGTTTGCATCGTATTTGCCAGTGAATAAGGTTTCTAAAAACAAGTGTTCACAGTCAGTTTTTAGCGAAGTTAGTAGGGTGTCGATTTCAGGTAGGATAGTTTCATCTTGCATTAAGTCTGCAAGTTCTAAAAGTTCTTTTACATCGCTAATCTTTTTTTCTAAAGTATTAACTTTGTCAATTTTCTTCTCTATACTAGCCACTCTCATGTTTACTGTTTTAGCATTTGCTTGATCAGTCCAGAAATCTTCCTTATTTTGTTTTTCCTTTAGTGTTTCAAGTTCATTTAAGAGAGTGGGCAGTTTAAGAGCATCCCTTGATGTTTGCAGGGATGCAGCTAATTCTTCTAAGTCTAGTTTTCTTTGATATGTATCCATAGTTTTTAGATAATAATTTTGTCTAGGATTCCAGATTCTAAATCTTTTATATTGTAGAGAGTGTCCATAGTGTTAAATGTTTCTTTTAAATTATTTTTGGCACTTAGCCATCCTATCCCATCAGTTATCCATATGAATGTGAGACCATCAATTTGCTTTGATTGCTCAGCAAGCAACTTGTAGCTTCGGGCAGTTTCATTAAGTTTTGAGCCACTGCTAGCATAAAAATTGGTTTCAAACACATATAGATGAGAATTGGATTTAATGACAAAATCAAAAACTTTTTTTGATATACCGTCTCCAGACATTTTACTTAAATTCATGTTCCATTTTAATTCTATTTCTTTTGTGGATATTTCCTTGTAGTAATCAAAACCTCGGTTAAGTGACAGTTTTTGAATATAGGTTTCTACTAAGTTTTCCATTAGAAAGCCGCCTCTGTTTTTTCTACCGTTAGAGTCTAAGCCTACTTCTACTCCTAAAACGTAATCGTACAGGTTGCTAATTAAATGGTTTTGTAATAATTCAAACAGTCCGCTTTCGCTCATGAATCTACAATACTCTTCTATTGAATGAGCGAATGTATCAAATTTGAATAAATACTCTTTTTCTAATTGTTTTATAAAAATTTCATTTTTGCGAATGGCAAGTAAAATAGGAATACATTCAATTGTTGATGGGTATTTATTTAATATCTGCTTAAATTCACTTTCTATGTTTTTGCTGCCAATTAATGAGTTTAATATGTTCAGCTCTACTTTAATTTTGTCGACATTACGATAAACTTTTGAAAAATCTACATAGTAATCAAAAGTCGAAATGCTTTCTTTAAAAGTATTTAGCCAGTTATTGAAGTTTCTTTTCATAAAGTCCCTCGCATTATTAATAGTTGGTTATGATAACTTCTTCCACCGGTCCACGCTTCGTACCTACGGAGTTGATGTTTCTACGGGCAGTGATAACCCGAATGTTGAATGCGGCGTACAACTCTTGGATTAAGGCAGTATTATGGTTTGAAAGCATAACATAGCAACCTTTATCAGCAAGGTTTTTATAAACTTCTGCAAGGCGTCGTTGCTCATCTTTACCAAAACCATTTTGCGTATATCCGATGAAACCATCTTTGTCAGTGTCATAGGGTGGATCAAAATAAATGAAATCATTTCTATTTGCACTTTTTACAGAAGATTCAAAGTCTTCGCTTAATATTTCAATATCGATAGAAGATAGATAGTCATGTATGTTTTTTAGGTTATCTCTTTCGTAGGTATTTAATTTGACCTTTTTTCCAAATGGAACGTTAAATTCGTTTTTAGCATTTACGCGATACAACCCATTAAATCCAGCTTTGTTCATATATATAGTACGAGCTGCACGATAATAATCAGGCATGGTTTCAAAGGTGACTTTATTTCTATCGAGGTTTCTTATGGAATAATAAAAATTTTCATCATGTTTCTTTTCGAATTCATCTAAAGTGTTACATAAATTGTTAAACTTGTCTTTATTAAGTAAAACCATATATACGTTCATAAGTTCGCTATTGTAGTCGTTTATGACCGCAGATTTAGGGCATAACTCAAAAAAGAGGGCTCCGCCACCGATAAATGGTTCGTAATATTTATTAAACTTATCAGGGGCGGATTCAAGTAGCTTTTCAAGAATTTGTCTTTTTCCACCGGCCCATTTAACGAAGGGTTTACATTTTGTCATAAGGTTGTCTCCTGACACATCATAACTATATCGTACAGATATTGTATATTTTGCTTTTAGGCGTTATAAATATATCACAGTGTCTTTGGCATTACAAGGTAGATGTGTTGTAATGTCCTAGTTTTGGGACATGATAAAACATTAGTGTTTATGCATTACGTCCACAGCAGTTTTTATATTTTCTTCCAGAGCCGCATGGGCAAGGAGAATTCCTGCCTGGTTTTGAGTTTTGTTCATCTTTTACAAAGGTAAATCCTTTTAATACCCTATCTATACGAGTGGCTTCATCTTCGAGGAAAGTATCTATTTTATTATGTTTTAGGAGGGTATAAGCAGTATCAATCTGGATGTTATGTATCATGTCGTCAAAGAGATTGGAACTTTCTAGACGATATTCGACTAAAGGATTGCGTTGACCATAGCCACGTAGCACAATACCTTTTTTCAGAGTGTCCATGTTATCAATGTGATCCATCCAATATTTATTAACAACTGTAAGGAGTACATGTTGCTCTAATTCTTTAGAAGTAACCCATCTTTCTCTATCGGCTTCAAGAGTTGCTCTAAATGCAGCAATTGCTTGTTCATAATCGGAACCTTTTATTACTTTCTGGGACTTATCGATTAGATACTCAACGTCTTTTTCTTGTATTTCTTTATACATCAAAGCATTGTACTCTCTAATGCGTGAGCAGTATTGTAAAACAGCCACAGCTGTTACAAAATCTACGATATATTCAGCACTACGTCTTTGTATGATTTTTGGATTGATAAATAGCTTGGATACATCAATTCTTATAACCTGACCTTTATCAGATACAATTTCCTGATATAAAACTTCTTCTACGTCCTCATCTACGGCTAAAGAATCACTAGCTTCTGACAAACTAGCTGTAGCTTCTAAAGTATGTTCGTCTTCTTTTACATTTTCATCTAAAATATATGCAGAGAGGGCTAAAGTGTCGTTTATGTATTTGAGAGCAAGTTCTTTTTCTTCCTCGGTAGGGATATGATGCAATAAAGTTCCAAGTATTCTAGTGTTGATTTTTACATAGTCAACATCTGTTTCATCGGTAATTTCCTCAAAGGGGATATTGTCATATATAACTTTTTCTGCAAGTACAGATATATATTTGATTACTTGTTCATGTACATCTGCACCTTGTAATATTTCGTCTCTTTCTTTATATATAAGCTGACGCTGTTGGTTTACGACATCATCATACTCCAAGGTAAATTTACGTACAGCATAACTGTTTTCTTCACTACGGCGCTGTGCAGCATCAAGTTGTCTAGAAAGCATTGGCATCTGTATAACGTCGCCTTCTAGAGTACCAATAAGTCTAGATAGGGTGTTTAGTAGGGTTTCACCACCAAACTTACGGAACAGATCATCTTCTACGGAAATGTAGAAACAAGAACTTCCCACGTCTCCTTGACGTCCTGAACGACCTCTTAACTGATTATCTATACGTCTTGCATCGTGGCGCTCTGTACCAATGACTCTAAGTCCACCAGCTGCCCGTACCTTTTCGGCATTTTCTTTCGTAGCCTCGCTATATTCTTTAAGTAGGGTGTTATATCTGTCGCGAGCCTTTTGTTCCTCTTCTGTGTTAACCGGGCTTTTCATTTCTGCGGCTTTAATCATTTCCTCAGAAAAACCTTCCTTAATCATTTGCTCGGAAGCATCAAATTCTGGATTTCCTCCAAGTTTAATATCCGTACCACGTCCAGCCATATTAGTTGATATGGTGACTGAACCTAAACATCCAGCTTGTGCAATTATGAAAGCTTCCTTCTCATGGTTTTTAGCATTCAAGACATGGTGGGGAATTCTTTTTTTACTTAGCTTTGCACTTAAAAGTTCACTCATTTCAACCGATGCAGTACCAACAAGGACGGGTTGACCAGTTTCTTGACACTTAATTATGTCCTCAACAACTGCATCATATTTTTTCTCTTTTGTAGTAAAAACTTTATCAGGCTCATCTCGTCTTTGACTTGGTACATTAGGGGGAATTGGTACAACATCCAAGTTATATATGCCTCTAAATTCGGCTTCTTCAGTTAAAGCTGTACCAGTCATGCCGGAGAGTTTTTTATAAATTCTAAAGTAGTTTTGGAAGGATGTGGTTGCTAAAGTTTTACTTCCATTTCTAATGACTAGTCCTTCCTTAGCTTCTACTGCCTCATGTAAACCTTCCGAATATCTTCTTCCAGTCATTTTTCTTCCAGTATTTTCGTCAATTATGATAACTTCATTTTTTTCTACAATGTAGTCTCTATCAATTGCAAGTAAGAAGTGCGCTCTTAAGGAAGAGTTAATCTTTCCTAGAAGTTTTGAACCTTCTAAAGTCGCAAAGTCTGTAGTTTTAAAGTAAGATTCAGCAAGTGCAATTCCTTCTTCGGTTAGAGAAATGGAAGTTTCTTTTTCATCCATTTCATAATGATCTTCCCTGATGTTTTTCTTTACAAAGACATCAACTTCCTGAGCTAACTTATCTAACCCAGGTTGGGGTTGAGTTATGATAAGGGGGTTTCTTGCATCATCAATTAAAATACTATCAACTTCGTCTACGATTGCAAAGTTATGGCCACGCTGCACACAGTTTTTAAGATATACCTGCATATTGTCTCTTAAATAATCAAAGCCAATTTCGTTATTTGTCGCATACGTAATATCTGCAAGATATGCCTTTTTCTTATCTTCTGGTTTCATATCATGAGTGATTACGCCAACAGTAAGACCTAAAAATTCATATATGCCGCCCATCCAGTTAGCGTCACGTTTAGCTAAATAATCATTAACGGTTACGATATGAACGCCTTTCCCTGTAAGGGCATTCAAGTATGCAGGAAGCGTTGCTACTAAGGTTTTTCCTTCACCGGTTTGCATTTCAGCAATACGTCCTTGATGCAAGGCAATTCCACCCATTACTTGAACTGGGAAGTGCCTAAGACCTGTAACTCTAGTACTTGCCTCTCTCACTAGAGCAAATGCATCTGGTAAAATCTGGTCTAATGTTTCTCCAGCATCTAGTCTTTCTTTTAATACGGTGGTTTGTGCCTTAAGTTCAGCGTCTGTCATTGCAGAATACTTATCTTCTAGCGCTAAAACCGCATCAGTTGGTTTTCTAAGTCTTTTTAATTTTTTATTATTCTCTCTTTTGAGAATCCAATCACCTATACCCATTTAAATCTCCAATTACATGTTAATAGTTTAATCTTTAAATTTAAGCCCGAAAGCATGCTTTTAACTAGTTATGGTTTAAGGGCAGTGGGTATAAAACCACTTGTCCCTAGGACTTTTCTTAAATGAGTATAACACACACGCGATAAAAAATGCACACGCTTGCGCATAACAAGAAAAATTTTCAAACATGCTAAGACCTTCCGAAACTAAACAACCCCCAGGTATAGTCCCATTTTTAGTACATGGATAAATTTTGGGCAGTTTAGGTATTGACTAGGATGGTGAAAATATGTTTTGTATATACTACGGTATAACGCAAAAAATATATTCAAGGAGCTGATTATATAAAAGCCAAGCATAAAATGGAATGAATAAATACAACTGATGTTGCTAACCATTTACACTGGTTAAATTCAAACAGCATTATTATATGAGAAGAAAAATGAGCAGTGATAAAAAAGATGAGCGTATGTCATATAGGGACATGTATTTTTCAATGGCCTATCAGATCGGAAGCAAGAACGAGGATGGCGAGTTAACAAAACTAATCCGTGCTTTGTCGAGTTTAGCGAGAGAGGAGTTTTTGAAAGAAGAAAAAGACAGGATGTTATTAATTGATGCAATTAACTTGGTTAAGAAAGACTCGCCTGATTTAGATATAGATAACGAAGACATTCTTTACGCTTTTGCTTTTGATGAAGCGATGTCGGCTAAAGTATCAAGATGGATGTCGGAGAGGGAGTCTATTGAGGGAATTAAAAGAGATGAAATGACTGAAGAGGAGTATAATGACTGGGTTTATAGCAAAGAAGTCGAAGTGACGGAAGCACTTGATGAATGTACAATAAAAATGGAAGATGCTGATGAGATGCATCGTATGTTGTATGGCGATAAAGAATTGTTTCAAAGCCTTATTGAAAGTATGCATCTGGCTACATACTCTGGATATATCAGGTACGACTTATTTCAAGACTAGGTGCAGACAAACAATTAAACAATGTTATTTAGGTCTAGCGGTTTTGAATTGTAGTTATAAAATTCTTTAAAGGGTGGAGGTGCTATGGAAATATATGTTGGGATTTATTGGCAGGTTAATGGGGAATTAATATATAAAAGACAAGCGGTAAAAATAACAGATTCAACAATCGAGTATTATAACGATGAAGATTTAAATAGTCCAGTTCAGGTAGATAAGAGGAACGAAGCAATAAATGTAATTGACTACACTCTTAGTCACGATGACATCTGGGCGGAAAATTATGAAAAGGCATACAGCCGAGAATATTTTTATTATCCGAGAGGAAGAATATTATACAAACTGAATGAGAAACATCATATCATCTACGTTGATAACTGTACATCAGCAAAAAACATAGAAAACCTGGTCCGGATTTTTAATATTAAAGATGGCAAATATATAATAGATAGGGATTCTCATTATCTATGTTCGGTATGCAGAAATGAGCATAAGATGAAATATGGAGTTGGTTTTTTTGACCCAATAATATATGTGAGTCAGGATAAATATGGAAATATAAATGTAACAAGAAGAGACTTTTTTGGGCTGGATGAGTCTATGCATTTTAAGGTTGGAAAGACTGAAGAACTAATCAAATATTTTGATAGTTTTGGATTATATGATTTTATGGATAATACAGTCACTGTCAGAACGTTTGCAAAAAAAGGAGAAAGGTCTATAAAAAGCAAGTTGTTTTGTGGTGAGAAAGAGAGGATAAGATTTAAAGGAAAAAATGCTTACAAAAATATTAATAGTCTAGTAAATAGAAAATATAATTTAAAAGAGGTAGAGAGATCTTTTGATGATATTTGTAAGATCTGTGGAGTAAATGAGCAGGATAGGTCTAAAGCTCTGGCAATTATAGAGCTTACACTAGAGCAAAGTCATATTCCTCCCACTCCAGACAAATGATTAATGTTAATTCAAATATCAATGCAAGTTAAATCCGTTTTGCTTTTTAATGTTAAGCACAATAAATAAATGATTTTTAAAATGAGATAAATGGTTAAAACTTATATGTTTGATATTGACAAGATGTTTAAAATAATTTATACTACTCGTAAGTAGTCTACTCGTGAGTAGTATGTTTAATTTGGTGGTGAAATGTTTTATTTTAAATTTGATTTTTATGGAAGAGAGCAAGAGCTCGATGAACTAAATAGTCTCTATAGAAGAGATGGATTTAAATTTGTTGTTGTCTATGGGAGAAGGAGAGTAGGCAAATCCTCCCTTATACAAAAGTTTATTTCGGAAGGGGATAAGCCAAGCATAAGTTTTATGGCTCTAGAACAAAATGATAAATATAATCTCGATAGCTTTAGCGAAATTATAATGAATAGATTTGATGATACGAGAGATTATTTAACATCATTTAAATCTTGGGAAAAAGCATTAGATTACATTATAAGTAAAGTAAAAGATGAGAGACTTGTGTTGTTTATTGATGAATATCCATATGTTGCAAATTCTAACCCCAGTATTTCATCAATTCTACAAAAATATATAGATGGAGATTTTCAGAAGACAAACATTATGCTCATATTATGTGGTAGCTCGATGAGTTTTATGGAGGCACAGGTGTTAGGGAGAAAAAGTCCACTGTATGGTAGAAGAGATATGCAGTTTAAAGTTGAACCGTTTGATTATTATGACAGTGCAAAATTTTTTGATAAATGGATTTATGAAGATAAGGCAGTAGCCTATGCGGTAACAGGCGGGATTCCACAGTATTTAAATAAACTCAAAGCATACGACAGTTTATCGGAAGGCATAAAAAATGAGTTTTTGAAAAAGAGCGGATCGTTATATGAAGAGCCACGTAATTTGCTCATGCAGGAATTAAGAGAGCCAGCGGTATATAACACTATACTTAGCGCTATATCTAAAGGGGCAACTAAACCTAACGAAATATCTACAAAAACTGGAGAGGAAAATAGGAAAGTTAGCAAATACCTCCTCTCGTTGATAGGCTTACACATAATAAAAAGAGAAATACCGATGCTCAGTAAACAGCAGCGTAACGGGATATATGTTATTGTGGACAACATGTTTAAATTTTGGTATAGATGTGTACTGCCAAACGTTACAAACATCGAAAGTGGAATGCATGAATATGTTTATGAACAAAAAATTGTACCTGAAATGTCTAGTTATATGGGACGTGTGTTTGAAGAAATAAGCATTCAGTTTCTAAAAAGACAAAACAAGAATATGAATCTTCCATTTGTTTTTGACTCAATAGGCAGGTGGTGGGGCAGTAACCCAAGTTTAAAGCGACAAGAGGAAATAGACATTATAGCTACTTCAAAGGAATCGATAATTTTCGCAGAATGTAAATGGAAAGATACTGTAGGCATCGAGGTTTTGGAAGATTTAAAGAGAAAAGCTTCGCTTTTTGAAGGTAATAAAAAACAATATTTTTATCTATTTTCTAAAGGTTCCTTTACAAAAGCCGTGAAAGATAAGGCAATAGAAGATGAGAGTATAAAACTTATTGAATTACGCAATATGTATTTTTAAGATTAATTTGTTTATATAGATACTAGTATGTTAAAATATCAGTAATCGGCAAATTGCAATTTTTGTAGTTTGTAAGGGGAAAATTTTTACTGTCTAAAAACCAAATGACAGTATAACGTTTAGTCTGATAACGACGAAACCTTTGGAGGGAAAAATGTTAGATTCGCACTTAATAGCAAAAACAAAGCCATTGCCAAACCCAGCGCAAATTTATATTACAGATAAAGTAAGAGTTACTGTGATTGCTCCAGAACTTTTGAGAGTTGAAGTTAGTGATTCTTTTGTGTTTTGCGATGAGGCAACACAAATTGTATGGTTTAGGGATTTAGGAGAACATCCATTCAATCTCGAGTTTCAAAAAGATCACGTTATGGTTGCTACTGAAAAAGCTAAATATTATTTTCATCGTAAAAAAAGAAAGGTAGATGTAGTTGAAATAGGTGGTGAAAAAATACGCACGGATAAAGGAAACCTTAAAGGTACAGCAAGAACTCTGGACGGAACAAGCGGTTTTGTTAGACTAAAGGACGGAATAATTGGTGAAAAAGGCGTTGCTGTTATGGAAGATAACAGTTTGATTTTAGGTTCTGATGGTATGCCAAGGCCAAGGGCACCACAGAAAGACTATTATATCTTTGCAACAAAAAATAGGAGAAAAGCATTACAGCTTTTTTATGCAATAACAGGTCCTCAACCTATGATGCCAAGGGCAGTTTTAGGGAACTGGTGGAGTAGATACTATCCATATACCGATGAAAGTTATCTAGAGCTTATGGATAAGTTTGCAGAGGCAGACATTCCATTTTCTGTAGCAACAATTGATATGGATTGGCACTATGTTGACCTAAAAAAGGATTTAGGAATTAAGAAAACTGATGGGCGTATAAAAGTTTGGGGAACGGGCTGGACTGGATATACTTGGAATAAAAGACTATTCCCGGACTATAAGGCCTTTTTGAAAGAATTAAAAGATAGAAATTTATACGTTACATTAAACTTGCACCCAGCATCTGGAGTGCGTAGTTTTGAAGAAAAATATGAAAAAATGTGCGAACATATGGATTTAGACCCATCGACGGGGAAAACAATACCATTTGATTGTACCGACCCTAACTTTTTAAATGCATATTTTAAAGTTTTACACAAACCATATGAAAGAGCAGGGGTTGATTTTTGGTGGATAGACTGGCAACAAGGGAGTAAGAGTAAAATCCCTGGACTTGATCCATTATGGGCATGCAATCACTATCACACTTTAGATAATGCCTGGGATGGAAGAAGACCAGTAGTGTTGTCTAGATATGGCGGGCTTGGCTCGCACCGTTACCCAGTAGGTTTTTCGGGAGATACGTTTGTTACATGGCGGTCGCTAAAATTACAGCCATATTTTACAGCAACGGCTGCAAATTGTGGATACACAACCTGGTCTCACGATATTGGTGGTCACCAGTTTGGAAGACAAAAAGACGGAGAACTGTACTTAAGATGGATACAGTTTGGAGTGTTTTCACCAATCTTAAGGTTGCATAGCACTAGGATTGCTCTCAGTAAGGAACCGTGGAATCATCCTGAAGTGGAAGATCTAGCTAAAGAGGCTTTGAGATTTAGACATAAGCTAATTCCATACATTTATTCCGAGTACTATAGAAACTATTTAGAAGGAAGACCAATAATCGAACCTATGTACTACGGGCATCCAACTAAAGAAATGGCATACAAAGTAGGCGGTCAATATTTCTTTGGAAGCAAGTTGATAGTAGCGCCAATAACTAGCCCTGCTAACAAGAAGACAGGTAAAGCCAAAGTTAAAGTATGGTTGCCACGTGGGGAATATACAGACATATTTACAGGCGAAGTACTACAAGGCGGAACATATACGCTAGAAAGAGACCTGACATCTATACCAGTCTTTGCAAGAAGTGGTTCGGTTATTCCATTAGGAACTAATGGTGGAAACTCCGTAGATAATCCAAGAGAGTTAGAACTTTTAGTTTATAGAGGAAAAGGAAGATATAGACTATATGAGGACAAGGGTGATGGTCAGGAATATCAAGACGGTGCTTATGCTGTAACTCAATTTAGAACTGAGTTAACCGAAGATGAACAAAAACTCATAATTTTCCCAGCCGAAGGTGATACGACATATGTGCCAGAAAGTAGAGACTACAAAATAAATTTTGCCAACATCACTAGATATGCAGGCGCGGAAATTTTGAAAAATGGTGAGCACTGTGAAGTGGAAACAGACAAAGGAATTTTGTTACTGAAAGATATTAAACCAACTGATAAAATTGAAATAACACTAGTCGGTATTAAATAAACACTATAGGTAAAACCTAAGTTGATTATATACTCGTCTATCTCACTAAAAAATAATGCCGATTGTAAGTTTATAAATTTAGGTTGATTATATACTTATCTATCTCACTAGTGAAATAATACTGAATGTAAGTTTATAAACCTATGTTGGTTGTATGCTAGTCTCTAGTCTATGGCTCTAGTTTGAGACGAGAAATAGATAGATGAAAAGGCCAGAAAATTAATGCTTAATTCTAAGTTTTTCTCGATTGCTAATTTAGGTGAGAAGGCTAACTCACTGTTTCAGGCTGTGGGGGGTGGAAAATCTTCCGCAGTCTTTTACGCTGCCCAGAACACAAGATATTTTCTTACAACAAGGTTAAATAAATTCTTTTTATATGTTACGCAAGACAGGATAACTGCAAGAGACGCCCATACAATTTTGAACGAGTATGCAAGTGGTGAAGTCGTATTAATACCAGAAAAAGACGAACTGCTTTTGAATGTTTCTATGTCTTCAGACGTTTCCCTGAATGAAAGGATGCATGCGCTAAATAAAATAGTATCTGGGCAGGCTGTCGGGGCTGTTATTTCCGCTGAAGGATTGCTTCAATATTTCCCCAAAAAAGAAGCAGTAAAAGAAGCAACGATTAATATAAAAACAGGAGATAACATACCGCCTGAAAATATCGTAGATAGTCTTATTTCTGGGGGGTACAGAAAGGAAGATGTAGTAACATTACCTGGCGAGTTTGCAGTACGTGGAGATATTTTAGACATTTTTCCTGCAGGAGAATTAAGCCCTATAAGAATAGAGTTTTTCGGGGATATCGTAGAAAAAATGAGGGTGTTTGCTCCAGAAACAATGATATCGATAAGGGAAATAGATGCGTGTACAATAGTTCCTAAAAGTGATGTTTTATTCCCCAGAAATATAGTAAACAGTATCCTAAACCAACTTAATAGCCATAGAAGGAATGCGTCTCGAAGGCTTGTAGAAATAATTGATGAGATGATTTTGAAGCTTGAAACTAATCCACAAGAACCATCCTTAATTTGGGCGCTCCCGTTTTATAATCATGCTATGGATAATATCATTTCATATCTTCCGAAAGATAGTATTGTAGTGCTAGATGAACCGAGAAGTATAGATGATAAAATGAAGCTTTTAACCAATGCTCACAACATAAGAGTTAAGAGTTTTGTCTCTTCTGGAGAAGCGGTATTTGAACATGAAAACAGTATAATTGGTAGAGAAGATATATACGGTAACATTAAGAAAAACACAATTCTTGCTTTCCAAAATGTGACAAGCGCCAATCCTATTTTTGAGCCAGAATATATTGATACTATAAAAGCTCCCGCCATTCCAAAATACAGCTTAAATTACGATATGCTAGTTGAAAATATCACGGGTAATTTAATGTTCGGTACCAGAGTTTTTATTTACGCTGGAACTATGGATAGCGCAAATTATCTACAAGCGTTTTTTAGTGATGCAAAGCTGGCATCGGTTATAGATACTAGTTATACATCTGACTATCCTTTGGTAATTTATCCGTACTGCTTAAGCCGTGGGTTTACTCTTCCAAGTGGTCAAATAACTGTCATTGGTACAGATGATATAATCCGCAAGTCGGAAACTCGCAAAAAGAGTTTAAAGAGAAAGCGTGAGCGCTTTGTTATGCCTGAAGTTGGCGACTTTGTTGTACATGAAATACATGGTATTGGGATATCTGAAGGGCTGGTAAGGTTAGAAACTAGGAGCGGAATTAAAGATTATTATCTAATTCGTTATAAGGATGGAGATAAACTATACTTGCCAGTGGATAGGATGGATGAGTTAGAAAAGTATACTGGTGGTGGTAGCCCTACAATTCACAGGTTAGGTAGCAGAGACTTTGAAAGACTGAAAGAAAGAGTAAAGACATCCATAAAGAAGATGGCTTTTGACATCCACGAATTATACAAAAAACGGATGAAGGTAAAAGGGCACGTTTATCAAAAAGATACATATTGGCAGCAAGAGATGGAAGAGGATTTTGAGTTTGAAGAAACGGATTGCCAACTTCTTGCTATTTCTGAGATTAAAAAAGACATGGAGTCTGGGAAAGTTATGGATAGGCTCTTGTGTGGGGATGTAGGGTTTGGGAAAACTGAAGTTGCAATCAGGGCGATTTTCAAAACCGTGATAGAAGGAAAACAAGCAGTAGTGCTTGCGCCTACAACCATTCTTTGTAAACAACATTATGATACCATTACAAAAAGATTAGAGAAATACAATTTAAATATCGAAATGTTGTCTAGGTTTGTATCAAATGAAAAGCAAACTGAAATCATTAAAAAGCTAGAAGAGGGTACGATAAACATAGTGGTGGCAACACATAGAATTTTGAGTAAGGATATTAAATTTATGGACCTGGGTCTTCTGGTCTTAGATGAGGAACAAAAGTTTGGGGTTGAACAAAAAGAAAAAATCAAAGTAATGAAAAACAATGTAAATGTATTAAGTCTTTCGGCAACCCCAGTACCTAGAACTCTACATATGGCTTTAAGTGGCATAAGGGATATTTCCACCCTCGAAACTCCACCCGAAAACCGTCTTCCGATAGAAACTTATGTGGTAGAGTATACGGACGCACTGCTTGTAGACGCAGTAAAAAGAGAAATCGGCAGAGGAGGACAAGTTTTTATTCTATTCAACAGGGTGCAAGGGATAGAAAGATTTTATCAAGATGTAAAAGATATGCTTGAAGGAGTAACCATTACTTATGCACATGGTCAGATGAGTCCTGCCACTTTAGAAAACCGAATTAGTGATTTTTATAACGGGAAATATCAGGTGCTAATTTCTACAACTATTATCGAAAATGGAATTGATTTACCTAACGCAAATACGCTGATAGTAATAGACAGCGATAGGCTAGGACTTGCAGAACTTTATCAGTTGAGAGGCAGAGTAGGAAGGAGTCACAATTTAGCTTATGCATATTTTACTGTCAGGGAAGGAAAGGTTTTGACAGAGGAAGCTGTTAAAAGACTAGATGCGCTAATGCGGTACACGGAACTTGGAAGCGGATTTAAGATAGCCATGGAAGATTTGGAAATAAGAGGGGCAGGAAATATATTAGGAAGAGAACAGCACGGGAATATGCAAAAAGTAGGCTATGATATGTACTGCAGATTGCTGAACGAATCTGTTAAGGAATTGCAAGGTGAAAAAGTTGAAGAAACTAAGCAGGTTGAGTTGAAAATAGATGGCGATATATTCTTGCCCACGGACTACATAACTGCCTCAAGTAGAAGGGTAGAATTTTATAAGCGAATATCTCAAATTGGCAGTATCGAAGAAGAAAAAGAACTCATTAAACACTACGAGGACACAGATGGAGCCCTTCCAGAACCCGCTCTTAGGCTGCTTAAGATGGGGCTTTTGAAAAAGCTAGCTCAATCTATAGGGGTAAGGCAGGTTGTAGTTACAAATTATGGAATGGGACTCCATTTTTGGGATAACACCTTATTCGGGAAGCCTGATGTTTTTAAGGCGTTAGATAGATACATAAACGAAGCAGTATTGAGTCCTGCAGATCCGCCAATGATTGTGTTTAACAAGTCAAAACGTAGCCAAGATGAAAAAATTGAACTTATGCGTTCTTTCTTATTAGTAGCTGCTGGATATACAACAGAAAACGCGTGAAAAAGCTGACTGTCAGTTGTCATAGTAAGTGCAACGGTAGATAAACCTTCGAGCATCACAGGATAAGTGCAACTTTTGATAGGGGAAAAAACTGACACGAACCCGATAATAACCAATATTGACTACTTCATAGTTATTTTATATAATAATAAAACCTTAAACCTACGCAAAGCGAGAAGGAAAGGAAAAGGGGAAGGTATGGCTAAAGTTAAAAGAGAAAGAACAGAAAGAGAGAAAAAACGTTTAATTAAGAAACTTATCATTATTTTTGTATCCATATTTTTAATTATAGGCGTTGTGTTTGCAAGTTTTGCAATAGCAGCTGCTGTAAGTGTTAAAAAGACAAATTCTCTAGTTGCTGAATTTGGAACTGCGGATTATAAATATATGGAAATAGCATATGCAGGAAATCAGCTGAAACCTGTGATTGATAGTGATGGTTATTATACTTTTACAACAGATGATCCCTTTCGTATTTGTTTATTTAACGACTTGCACATTGGAGCAGGAGCTTTTAGTGGCAAGAAAGATAGGTATTTGTTTAATGCGTTAGAAGCGATGATAAGGTATGAAAAACCAGATCTTGTTATTTTCAACGGAGATTCTGTATATCCTGTTCCTTTTCAGGCAGGGACATCTAATAATATGACAGGAGCAGAAATGCTATCTGATTTTATGGAAAACATTGGCGTATATTGGACTCTAACGTTTGGGAATCATGATACAGAAAGTTACAGTAGGTATGATAGAGAAGCTATCTCCCAGTTCTACGAGGGGCTAAGGACAGAAAAAGGCTATAAATATTGCCTGTTTCAACAGGGGCCAGATAATATTGCGGGATATGGAAACAGCATTATAAAAGTTAAAAACTCAAAAGGTCTAGTTTCTCAAGCTCTTATTTTAATGGATTCCCATTCTTATATCGAAAGCGATAAGTTTGGCGTGAAATGGGATTATGATAACATTAAAGACAACCAAGTCGATTGGTACGCAGGAGAGATACAGAAATTAAACACATATAATCAAGCAAAACTAGCCACATTGGAATTAAGCCCAGATGCTGCAGAAAATTTTAAAACGGTTAAATCACTAGCGTTTTTCCATATTCCTCTTGATGAATTTAGGCAAGCATATTTAGTGTATAAAGATAAAGGTGACACAGAAGATGTGAAGTATGTATATGGTCAAATAAAGGAAAAAGGTAAATTTATTTATTCTGGAAGCGGTGAGGATCAAGTATTTGAAAAGGCTTTAGAACTTGGTAGCACCAAAGGTTTCTTTTTCGGTCACGATCACTACAACGACCTAAGTTTAGAGTACAGGGGAATTCGTTTCACATATGGGAAAGCTTTAGACTATTTAGCGTATATTGGAATTGCTAAGGAAGGAGCACAAAGAGGTTGTACTATAGTAAGGACATATTCAGATGGATCGTTTGATAACTATACTGAAAACTATTACCAAGATAAATATCAAGCGATGTATGAGAAGGAGAAAGTGAAGATGCAGTGGTTTGACGTAGCTGCGAGTTACAACCCTCCCAAAGGACGAGATAAATAAACTAGTAATTGAGAGAATTTAAAATGCAGACCAGTTAAACCGACATGAAAATTGTCGGTTTAATAGTGTTTAAGACTGGTGTTTTAAACGGAACAAAAGGTTATACTGTCTTTATCAAAAACAAAACGGTTGCGAATAACACCACTATATAATATAATATTAAAACTAGTGCACGTGTGTGCGCTTTCTAATGTAAATACAAAATGAACAAGATGGTTCGTGGGAGATAAAATGAAATCTAGAAAACTAAAAATGTTGGCAATAGTGTTAGTTATATCTATCTTAGCTGTTATTGTGCTACCTGCATGTTCTCTTATTAGATTGAATGAAGATAGGGTCGCTAACGAGGCATTAATCGAAGTAAAAAAGAATGGAATAACTATCGAAGTAACCAAAAATGAAATATTAGATCAGTTTTATACCGTGTATAACCAGTATGCACAGTATATCCAGCAAGGATATTATGGCGTTGACGAGATTTTAAAAGGAGCCATTGAAGGAAAAATTCAAAGTGCATATCTATTAACTGAAGCTATGCCGTTTCTAGTAAATAAAGCAGAAACTAGCGATAAGAGATTTAATTCTTTAGTTGGCGGAGGAAAAGCTGAAAAGCCAGTCGATGTGTTGACGTTTGCAGAAAAAAGCTTGGCAGTGTATTCAGTGAATAAAAATATGGACGATTCAATCGAACAGTTAAAAGAAGAAGCAAAAATAAAAGACATCAACAAAAAATCTAAAAATATTGAACAAAAAAATATTAAAGAATTACATTTCACTGACGAAACAAAGGCATACTTACAAGATGTATATTATGTTGGGTATAAAATTGATAGAGCAAGAATAGTCATCTATATCGAATATAAAGATGGTAGCAAAAGTGCAGAGTTCCCAGTCGCATCCAGTATGTTTAAAACAGAATTCAGTTCGGCATTTGGAGAGGACAATCAATCTAAAAACCCCGAAGAAAAGAAAATCGAAATAATTATTACCGAAGAAGTTGGAACGGGCGAAAATGTTGAAAATATTGAGAATAAACTAGAGCATAAATACACGCTAAAAGCTCCGAGGGCAACAAAAAATGATCCCGAAGAAGATGTAAAGCTCGATGTATTCAAAATAGAAGACGTGGAAGTCGGCAGGTATGACACAATCGCGGAACTTAAAGCAAAGGGTGCATACTATGAAGAAAGAGACTTTAATAAAGAGCTTGAAAATTTGAAGAACACAACTGGTTCAGATGCCATGTTAATAGAAGGTTATGAAGATTTACTTTCTAACCTTGAAAGAGGCCATAAAACTGTGGAATATTATTACGAAACAGCATATAAAACTACAGTTGTATCAGCTCTTCAAGCAGAACTTGGAATCAAAGCATTGAATGCAATAACTGATGAGTCTATTCAAAAGGAAGTTTTAGAACAGTTTGATTTCTTGTATGAGTCTGCTAAAAAGGAATATAAAGCTGGGGATGATGCTGCATCTAAAGAAGCAAATGCTGAAACATTTAAACAAAAAATCAGTGAAAAAATAGATGCTATGTATTATTATCCTGCATATGAAAATCTAAAAGGTGTTTTTTATGTATATAACTTACTGTTCAAATTCACAGATGAACAAGTAGAGTTTTTAAAGAAGAGTGGCGGCACAGGTGAGGAGTTAAAAGCTTATCAAGAATATTTACTGAAAGATTTAAAAACAAAGCCAGCCAATCCGGACTATGATCCAGAATTTGAGTGCCCACTCCATAAAGATTTTGAAGACGGCGCAACTTGTGCTCACGAAGGAGAAGGCATTTGCCCATCTGTCCCATTTGGGAAAATAGTGGATGGCCAATTAGTAGTTGATTATGAAGAAAACGTTGTTGATGTAATGGCTAGACTTGAAAATGAACTTAAAGCAATCTATGAAGATGCTGAAAAAACAGATGAACAAAAAGGACGTGATGCTTTAGCACTGTTTGAAGACTATATGTATACATACTCTGAAGATGGTGGAATATTAAACAACTCTTTAGGCTATTACGGCGTAAATGATTCATTTGATAAAAACTTTATTGAATTAAGCGAAGCTGTGTTTGCTCATAGCGGTAAAGTTGGAAACGCATTTGGGTTAAAAGATGACGGAACAGTAGGGCTGATTCATAAATTCTCTGTATATGGTCCACATATGGTTGCTATTAGTTTTGTACCGTTTGCAAACGACACAAACGATGTAGCATTAACTTTTGCAAACGATGAAGAAAAGCTAGCATACTTAAATAGAACATTTGATAACACGGGTGTTTCATACTATGAAAAGATTAGAAAAACTATAGAAAGCTCTAAAAAACAAACTATATATAACGATTATGTCACATCGAAAACCCCTGATAAGTATTTTGAGATAAATGAAAAAACCAAAATAGAAGTTGAAAAGGACTTAAAAGACACTTTGAAAATGGATACCAAAAAACTTGAGAAAATTCTAAAGGAATACTTAGGTGGCTAATAACTAATAAGTCTTATACCAAATAATTGAGAAGGTGGAAATTTGTACTCCACCTTTTTTATTGTCTAAAAAACGCTCCATTTACTTTCTAGTGAACAAAAATTACGAATCATATAAAATCTTTCAGTATAGTGAACAAAAATGCCAAAACTGCAAAAATCTTTCAGTAGTAGTGAAAGATTTGATTGAAACTGTTAAAATCTTTCAGTATAATATAATGGAAGTGTTAATAATAAAAGGACCTTTGTAGATAGAGGTGGAAAACATGATCAAAAGAGAAAATTATATCAAAAAGGTAAGACCTTTTTATGAGTCTGATTTAATAAAAATAATTACAGGCATTCGCAGGTGCGGTAAGTCGGTAATACTAGAGCAAATTGCGGCAGAAATAAGTGAAAGAAGCGATAATATCATTTATTTAAATTTTGAAGATAAAAAAGTTTCTGCCAATATAACAACCGTTGATAAGTTGATTAAATATGTAGAGGAACGTAAAAAAAGTGGAAAATGTTATTTGTTTCTAGACGAGATACAAATGCTAGATGGTTGGCAATATGCATGCAGAACGTTGAGACTCTATGACTATTCATTATTCATTACGGGATCAAACTCTACGTTATTATCTGGAGAGTTTACCAAAGAACTTTCCGGAAGGTATGTTGCTTTTCGTATTAGACCATTTGTATACAAAGAAATTTTGGAATATGCCAAAATATTAGGTAAAGAAACATCTATAACAGATTATCTTATATGGGGCGGATTTCCTCAACGGTTCGAACTGGATTCGCAAGATGCGCAAATAAGATATTTAAATGATTTAGATGACACAATTGTTGTGAATGACTTAATTAGAAGACATGCAATAAGAAAGGATCAGTTGTTTAAAAGTTTAGTTAATTACGTGCTACGTAGCAACGGGCGGATTTTTTCAGCAAATTCTATTCATAATTATCTAAAGAAGGATGGTATGAGCTGTTCAATTAACACGATAATAAAGTATTTAGGATATTTAGAGGAAGCTTACATTATAGATACAGTTAAACAATACTCCACAAAAACAAAAAGAGAATTGTCATATCGTGTAAAAATATATAACGCAGATGTCTGCTTTAATTCTTTGCGTTCGCAAAATAATCGTTTTGATTTAACTCATAATCTAGAAAACATAGTATATAACGAATTGGTATATATGGGATACGAAATTTATGTATACGATAATAAAGGCAAAGAAATTGACTTTTTAGCGACAAAAGATAATAAACAATATTATATACAAGTTGCATATAGTGTTGCAGAGGAAAAAACTTACAATAGAGAGTTTAGTGCATTTTCGGACATAGATAATCTTTCTCAAAAAATAATCATAACAAATGATGATATTGATTATTCTACTAGCGCTATAAAACACATAAAATTAAAAGATTTTTTACTGCTAGAAAATTTATAAACAATATTAGACCGATTAAAAACTAAAAAATAGACCTTGACAGGTCTTTTTGTGAGGGCGCAAATAAGCGCCCTCTGCTATTTAAACTATAAAAACAGTGAAATGTTATTTCTTGGCTGCCGGTTTTTTAGCTGTAGTGGCTTTCTTTGCTGCTGGTTTAGTTGCAGTAGTAGCTTTTTTCGCTGCTGGTTTAGCTGCAGTAGTAGCTTTTTTCGCTGC
>JAAZLE010000022.1 GCA_012799455.1 Clostridiales bacterium
ATAGTTGTAAGACTATCTGGGAGTGATATCTCAGTTAAACTCGTGCACCCATAAAAAGCAGAGTCACCAATAGTGGTAATACCCTCAGGGAGAGCCACTCTTGAGAGTTTCGGACAGTTATAAAAAATTCCAAGCCTTAATGTATCAACATTTTCCGATATGTTTACGGTCTCAAGGTTTGGACATTGCTGAAAAGCGTATTCGCCAATCCACGAAATAGAATTGGCCATAGTAACCGATTTTAACACCGGATGCAATGAAACCCCGCTATCTGGAATAAATTTCATACCATCAGATAAGACTAGTTCTTCTAAATCTTTCGCATCATCAAAAATACCAGCTTTAAAAGAAACAACAGGCTTACCTTCACACATAGATGGAACTACTATTCTTGTCTCTTTTTTACAAGAACCTACTCCAACTACCGTATATCCTTCTCCATCCTCGTTAAGAGCAAACTAAAGACCCTCGCTCTCTACGATATCTCCACCTTCATCTTTAGGTTTAGGACTGCAAGAAATTCTTGGCAAAAAACATGCACTTAAAACCGTACTGACTAGTAGAACAAATACTAAACAAAATAAAATTGCCTTTCCCATAATGTTCTCCGCATAACTTACTGAAACTCAAGTTATGTAACAGATTAGATGTTAGGAATCTTATATATTAGTTTGATTATATCACATTATTGGTGTATGTTTTGCGAAAATCTTACGAAACACTTTATACATCAAAACCAGCGCTACGCTAAATGTAGCACTTTAAAAATGGATTCTAAAATATGCTGTCTTTTTAAAAAACTAAAACTTCGTATCCTTTTTCAACATACGGCCTGACGCCAGCATGGTTAAACATATCAGAAATTAGTGGTAGTCCAAGCTTTTTAATCTCTTCTTCAACCCCAAGAGTCCTTGAACACGCTAAACATACTCCATCAACTAGTCCTTTATCAAGTGCTTTTTTGTATAATGGATTTTTTTCAGCATATAGTACGGGTGGTAATGTTACCGACTTTCCTTCAAAAACAATTTTTACCTCATGTCCTTTTTCGTTTAAATCCAAAGCATTTAAAAGGGCATGTATAAAACACATCTTTTCACCGTTCATTGCATAAATTAAAAACTTTTTCATACCTTTTCTCCTTTGCTTATATTGCGTTTATTATTCTTTATCTTCCTCAGCAGAAACCTCTTCTGTTTTTCCAATCTTGCTCGTTTCTCTCATTAATTTGTTAAAGTCTTTCCTGTAAATGTATTGCTGTAATAACTTTGCTAGCTTTTCAATACTTTCATCGAATTTTTCCTTTTCTTCTTCTTTTATGTCTGCAAGTACAAAGTCTTTTAAAACCCTGTCGTTTTTACCAATGCCTACCCGTATCCTTTTAAAGTTCTGGTTTTGTATGTGTTCGATTATATTTTTCATACCATTGTGTGTACCAGCGCTTCCGTTGACTCTAGCTCTGACAGTATATTTTTCAATATCAATGTCGTCAAAAACAACTATAATTTCTGACACGTCTGCTTGGTGTTTTTTCATTAAGCATTTAACCGCCTCGCCTGAAAGATTCATAAATGTTTGTGGTTTAGCTAAAACAACCTTTTCACCCTTGATTGAAAAAGATGCGACAAGAGAATTACACTCCCTTTTTTTGATGTCTTTTTTTAATATCTCGGCTAGCTTATCCAAAACCATAAACCCCATATTATGGTATGTGTTTGCATACTCTTCTGTGGGATTACCAAGACCTATAATTAATATCATATTTCACCAACTAACCTATACTAGTTTTAATTTTGTACTACCTAAATAATATATCATGCAAACACGCATTCTTTCCACTATCAATTCCCTGCACGGTATCTTTGTCACAGTTCCAAGAATGGGTATATTACCATAAACTCAATAAATACAATTGTGGAGAGCCGCTATTTGCGTGCTACTTCTTTTGTCGCTTCCCTTTAAAAAAATCTGATAGTATTTGACCACACTCTTTTTCAAGAACACCATTTTCAAATTCGATGTTATGGTTAAAAAGCCCAGGTGCCAGCAAGTTGACAACACTGCCCGCACAGCCGCTTTTAGGATCCATAGTTCCAACATATAGTTTCCTAATTCTAGAGTTAATCATTCCACCAACACACATTGCACAAGGCTCTAAGGTTACATACATATCGCAATCCTCAAGCCACCAAGAGCCCAATTCTTTTGCTGCTTTTGATAAACACACCATCTCCGCATGCTTAGTAGCATCCTTATGTTTTTCTTTTTCATTATGAGCTCTAGCTATAATTTTATCATCCTTTACAATAACAGCGCCAACAGGGACTTCATCTAAGTCCCTTCCTTTTAGTGCTTCTTTTATTGCCTCTTGCATGAACTCTTCTTTACTCATTTTCTCTATTTCTCCAGTTTTTACACCAGACCTACAACAGTAATTATTTTGATTTTAATTATACTTATTTATGGTAGTTTTCTTTATTCATAATTGTGCCTGCTCTATATATTTGCTCCATTAGTATTAACCTTACCATTTGGTGAGGATATGTTACTTTCCCAAATGATATTATTTTGTCCGCAGACCCTTTTACTTGATCTGACACCCCGTGAGACCCTCCGATTATGAAGGTTATCTCAGATGTCCCTTTAATAGCATAGTCTTCAATAAATGAGCTTATTTCTTCGCTAGAAACCATATCTCCTTGAATATCTAAAAGCACTATTTTCCCTCTAGTTTTACTTAATATTGCTTCTCCTTCTTGTGCTTTTATTACTTCGATATTTTTGGAACTAGAGTATTCGTTTACCTCTATGATGCTCAGATTATAATATCTTTGCATCCTTTTAGAGTACTCTGAAATAGCATCCTTCCAGTACTTTTCCTTTAGTTTTCCTACTGCTACAATATTAATCCGTATCACAAATTTTTCCTTGCTTTTTAGTATAGTTGTTTGCTAATAACGTGTTTAACTTTAATCTTTTTAATTTGCTTCTTAAAAAATGGCTTACGGCCTAAACCTAAATACGAATGTTAAAATAGTAAATATTCCCGCACCTACTAGGGCTATTAACACGGGGAGATACTCCGTCTGTAGCATTACCGCCTTAACACCACCATTTTTAACAGCATTTTTAAAGTGCAGTTGTTTTGCTTTTTGTACCGCCTGCACTATTTCTAAAGTAATTTGTTTTTTCTCTTCTTCTGTTAAAACCTCTGGCCCATATACTTCCAATAATTCCCTAGCTTGCGAAGGAGCTGGTGTGATGCGGATTGTTGCAACCCCAGCACCTGGCCCATCAATTTCTTCTCTTTTAGGCCTTGCCTGAACCTTAAACTGTCTTAATAAAAACCCTAGGATAAGCGCAGCACCTACAATAGCTATTAAAAAGTTTATACTGCTACTATACATCGAGCTTTCTAAAGAACTAATAAACCTACTAAACCCATCCGTTTTTTGTTCGGCATAATTGGTTATAGTAACTAAAAAGTTATTCATAAAGTGAATTATCATAGCTGGCACTATGCTTCCTGACTTGACTGCTACAAATGTTAAAATAAGTCCTGCTACTGCAGCTGGCATAAGTTGTGGAACATTTTGGTGCAACACGCCGAAACTAAGACCTATGAGGATTATTTTAAACCTATCTGTTTTGTCTCTAAAGATGCTAAGTAAAAGTCCTCTATCTGAAATCTCTTCAAAGATTGCTGGAAGCATACAAGTAGTAATAATTTCCATAACTAGTATCTCTGGCGTTCTATATAAGACGCCCACAGGATTCGGATACTGATATCCTATTGCAGTTAAGAAGTTATACCAAAGTCCCGATACTCCCGAATTGACTATATACATGCAGATGCCGATGATAAATGCCATAGCATATACATTAGGCGATAGTTTTACATTGAGTTTAAAGTCATGAATTAGTTCTTGATTACTCCCTTTTATCATTATTTTATATAACCCAAGAGGAACTATGCCCATAACCCCTACCTGCATAGCAAATGAGAAAACCCAAGAACTAACATTATCCGACATAACCAAGTTTGCAAAGATTGCTCTCAAAACCATAAGACCAATAACGGTTATGGCAAAAATTATAGATAGTCTAAATGTGCGCTTCCCATTTTCTATAGGTAATTGTTCATTATTTTGGTTTTTTCTTGCTTTTAATGTTTTCATCTTTCTCTATCTGAATTAACTTTATGTAGTTTTGCGTATTAATACATGCGCGTTTTTCTATAATACAACATTACTGATTATTTTAAAAGTTATTACTTAATCTTATTCAAAAAAGTCTATGGGCATATTAGCGACAACTGATGTTACAACCATACTAATTATCATAATTAAGGTGCAAAATAAACATATTGCTAAGATGCTTATATCTACTAGTTTACTAGGCTTTTTCTTTAAGTTATCTAGAGCTTTATCTATTATCTTATCTTCTTCAGCAGGATCTTCTTTGTTAGTTCCAGTATATAAAACTTCTTTGTATCCGCTATCAAGACCATATATTTGCGATAATTTCTCTTCTGTTTGTAGTAAGTCTTGTCTATCAGATTCTTTAGATTTCTTTTCTTCAGCTGCTTTTTCCGCATCTTTTTCACTCAGCCTTCTGAACAAGATTAAACATCCAACAAGAACTACAAAACCAACAACCATCATTATCACCATCGTAATAATTGATGTTTTACTCATATCTGCAAGAGAACTATACCATTCACTTAAAATTAGAAGTACTCCTATTATGTTATTGGTCATGTGAATAGCTATCGCGTACCAGATATTATCTGTTTTTAATACAATGTAAGCAAGCAATGCTCCAACTATAAACTGATGAACAAGTTGTGCTACATTCATATGAGCAAGCGCAAAAACTGTTGCATTTACTAAAACAGCATATACCATTCCACGGTTTTTTATAGCTGACAGCACAACCCCTCTAAAGTATATTTCCTCAACTATCGGAGGCACTATCCCAATTAAAATAATTGCTCCAATAAAAACACCTGCATTCTTTGTTAAATCGGGGAAAGGTACATTAAGTTCAATATTTAGTGATTCCATTAAGACAGCAAACCCGCTCAACAGCAAAGTGTTTTGCGCAAGTAATGCTACTGCTATAATTGGCATAAGCGCTAAAATCAACCAATTAATTTTTCTCTTTTTAATTGGTACTGCATCAAAAAAATCTAACCTTTGCATTTGGACTATAAATAAAACTGCAATAGCAAGCGCTAGCTGAGAAAATCCATAATTTAGTAAAACTGCAAGTTCTTTATTCTGCAAAAATATAGTGACAAGCGAAAACAAAGTTGCTAATATCGTCTGCACTATAAATATAAAAAGCACATGTTTAGTTTCTATTTTTTTTCGCTCCATTTGATGTCTCCTTATAGATTAGTTGTTTTTAACTTGTTGGTTTAATAGCATTTTGAAAGCACTGTGGCAGTTACAGTATGCTGAACTGCTATACAAGCCATATAGTCTTTCCCTTCTTCTGCGCCTGCCTTTTTCATAACATTATCAAGCGCTTCTCTTGCCTTTGTTATAGTGTTATTGTTTTCACTTAAGTGTCCTAAAATAAACTGTTTAGGTCCCGATTCTATTATTTCCAAAATAGCCTTTGAGCAGCTGCTGTTTGACAAATGCCCTGTATCAGAGGCAATTCTCCTTTTTAAAAACACAGGATATGGACCATTTTTAAGCATAGTTTCATCATAGTTGCTTTCAATCATTATAAGGTCCGAATCTTTAGCGAGAGCCTTTATTTCTAGTGTCATATGTCCTAAATCTGTTGCATATAAAGCCTTAGAGTTTTTGTCTGCAAAGGCATACCCTACAGGATCTACCGCATCATGCGGAATCCTAAAAGGCAACACATCAATCCCTCCAATATTAAACCCTCTCATATCCACAACGCGACCATTAACAGGACCAATGGATCTATCAATTTCAACAAGTGTTTTTTGCGTTGCATATATTGGAATATTGCACATCTTAGAAAGCGTATGTACACATTTCACATGGTCGGTATGCTCATGAGTAATAATTACAGCCTCAATTTCCTCTGGCTTAACATCTACTAAAGCTAGTTTTTCAGTAATGCCTTTATAGCTAAAACCACAGTCAATCAAAAACTTATGTCTTTCGTTAGACACCAAAATAGAATTACCTTTACTACCGCTCCCAAGTGGGGTAAATGAAATTGCCATGTATTTCCCTTATATAATTGAAGTGTATAATTATCCCAGTTATTCCTTTGAATTACTTTTGTTTTTTCTGTTTCTTCTTTTTGTTTTTCTCGCACTCCGGACAATCACAACAACAGACACCATCTTTTGCTAATGCAGTGTATAAATTTGCCATGGCGACAGGTCTATAATCTCGCTTCGCTTTTCTAAGCCCTTTTATACCTAAATCTTCTTGTTTATTTATATATCTGACCTCTTCACTATCAAAGTGTGCTTTGCAGTATAGATTATCAATCATTGCATAAATTCCACGATATTCAGTATTCCCTTTTTGAAAATATATACCACCAATTCCGTTTGGTAAAATTTCTCCCGCTACAAATCCTTGAATTTTACCGTCTATTAAGAGCACGTCTGCTTTAACGTTAAAATACTCATAGTCATCTAAAATTCTATTTATTGCAACTATCTCTAATTCCGAGTTATTGTCAATAAACTCTTTTTTCTTTTCTTTAATGTCTGCTTCTGCTATTTTAGCTTCTCTATCTTCTTTATTTAAATTAAATAAGTCAATAATTCCTTGTCTGTCTTCATCGCTTCCATTGTATGGTCTATATTCATAGTTATACTTAAATCCGTTAATAAAATTCCTCTTGCCGTGGAACTTTTTACCCCTTAATGTTATTAAGTCTTCGGGGCTATAAAGATATTCACTTCTTGACTCAAAAAGCTCTACCTCATACCCGCGTTCCTTTAAAATCTCTGCTTGCCACTCGCTTACTTGAACTATGAATTTTACGCCCTGGTTTTCTAAATAGCAAATCCCCTTTATAAAATCTTCTTTTCGTCTAACAAGCGGAGATATTATAACTCTTTTATTTCTTTTACAATCATAAGAAATAATTAAAAAGTCATCATCTACGTGTATACAGACATCCCTTGTATCTGGCCATGCAAATAGTGTGGTTTTTGAAAAAATTGTCTCATCATGAATTCCCGACTTTAAAAAGTCATAAATTAAATCGCCGTGTTTTTTAGTTAATAGTTCGCCTTTTTGTGCCATTTTTTACAGGTATTACTACCTATCTCCTCCTATATTTGGTTTATCGTATTTATTATTTATCTAAACCTTATTTATCGTTAGATATTTGCTTTGTAATATCGCCTATCAACCTACCTAAATCTATTGCATTTTTAGATGTTACAACTGGTTTTCCTGTTTTTTCTTCAATGGATGCTTTTGCATCTTTTGCTACACTACCACCTGCTTGGGCTGCTGATCTGTTTTCTTCTAAACCTTCTGGATGTTTTGCATCAATGATATCTTTTGTAGCAGTTTCTGCGAGCATGTTTAAAACAAGCTCCGTAGTAGACATATTATCTCTCAAACTTTCTTTTGTTAGACCTTTGAAAGTTTTGTATTTCTTTGTAGTCATACCGCTCCAAGCTTTAGTTATCTCATCCGTTAAAATTGCATACTCAAGCCCTTCTTTTACTCCATGGTCTTGCCAAGCATCGGTCAATTCTCTTCTTACGGATATTGCTTGTAGGCGCTGATTTATCCATTCTCTCGAATATCCCTTCTCTAGATATGTTCTTAACGCTCTATCAATAGTGAGTTCCGGGTCCATGATTTCATCGATTCTTTCTTGCCCCACTTCCGCAAGCCACATCTTAAACGGCTCTGCTTTAGGAGAGGGGATTGATTGGATTATTCGGAAAATGCCCTGCATATCTGCCACATCTGTAACATATTTTTTACCATCTCTCGATTCTAATTTCAGTTGTACGATTTTTCCGTACAACTGAAATGCACCTTCTTCATTTTTTAGTTTTTTCTTAAGATCACTCCAGTATCTGCGTGGATTTGAGCTTTCTGTAAGAATACCAACAACATCAACAACGGAAAAGTACCATTCTTCTTTTTCCTCATCCCATTTAGTTCTTATTTGTTTTCCATCAAATAATTTAATTTCGTTTTTCACGATACTAGTCTCCTTAAGGCAGTATTGTGGATATGGTTTTTAGATTTAATAACCAACAAACTGCAATGACCTATGTTGTATGCTCTTTTAAATGTACTATTGTATTTTAGTACTTATACCAAATTTTGTCACCTGTATGAATCTTTCGCGTTTAATATTAGTCTATTGCTAACAATGGTTTCTAGTATGTAAATAGTGGTATTGTTGCTAAATATTTAATATCTTTTCTATCTGCAGCGGCTCCTTCTGCAAGCACAAAAGCCTTGTATGCAATAGTACCACCTGCAAGCTTTACTAGCTGCTCTAACCCTACTAAGCTACCGCCTGTAGAAATAACGTCATCAACTATGGCTACCTTTTTCCCTTTAAGCAAGGTTGCATCTTTTTCTGATAAATATAATTTTTGAACTTCTTCGGTTGTTATTGATTTAACTTCTGCTTCGAGACCATCTTGCATATATAATTTCTTACTTTTTCTAGCAACTGCGTAGCGGGCGTGGTTTAAATTTCTTGCAACACAATGAGCTAGTTGCAACCCTTTACTTTCTGCTGTCAAAACAACCTCTGCATCTGGAATAATTTTCGCGATGCATTTAGCACAATGTTCTGTTAGTTCTTGCTCTCCATGTAAATTAAAAAACGCTATAGATAACCCTTCTGCAATTTCCATAATGGGTAACGCAACCTTTTTCCCACCAATATTTACAACATACTCTTTTTGCATACTCTCCTCCTATTTGCTTCCTTACTAACAAAACTAAACGCTCATGTTTTTGCATGAGTCCATTCTGTAAAATCTTTTCTTATTAAATAAACTTATTAAAACTCCGAGTCTACCGATGCACTTTCCTTCATAACAGAATGCATATGTTTTTTGACTACATCTACGTGGTATTTATCTACTTGATAATCAGCGAGCGCTTGTCTATCTTTTAGTGTTACGCTAAGAAAAAAATCAAACGATCTAGGACTTCCTAAAAAATCTTCCCCACATTCCATATCTATTACTTGCGGAACTTTTCCCTTCATAGAATATAAAACTTCCTTGGTCTTTTTAACAATCTCATCTGTTCTTTCATGAAATTTGTAAATTACTATATGTCTAATCATCTCTCCACCTCTTTATTATATTACGTTAGCTACTTATATAAACGTATGTGTTCAAAAATTCAATTACTCTACTAGCAGGAACTGCGTAAAACTCCCTCTCGCCACCCGCATAATTTACACCAACAACCTGACCATTTGGATTTATTAGCGCACTACCGCTAGAGCCACGATTAATAAATGCACTATGTTCAATGACATCAAATTTTACATTAGAGTCAGCTGGACTTGAATCGGATAAATCTATTTTTTTATAAGCTGAAACACTTCCAAATGCAATGCGGTTAGATTGCCCTTCGGGAGCACTTACAGAAATAACATCTTCTCCGAGGTATGGATTTGCAGCAATGGGAAGAGGCGTTACTTCCGTGTTATTGGATTTAAAATACACGCACGCCAAATCATAAGCAGGGTCGATTGCAGGACCAAGCTTGCCTTGTCCTTCAAATATGTATCCCGTATAAATATTACCTTTGTAATCCTCAACCGTTATGTCTTGGTAACTATATCCATCCTTTTTGCGAGCTACGTGACAATTGGTTAATATGAAATAATGCCCATTTTCCGAATGGAAGCAAAACCCTGAACCTTGGCTTGTTGAAGACCCACTTCCAAAAAACGATCTATTAAAACTTTCGTTGTATATCTTTACAACTGACTTCATATATGTTGCGCCAATCTCATTAGTCACTTTAGCTGCATCTAGTTTATATCCCGCATATAAATTAGTATCACTTTTAACAACTTGTGCAAAGTCATAACGTTTTGTCAAAGCCTCATCGGCATACCATGCTATAAAATCATAATTTTCTCTAACTGGATCATCTGGGGTAGAAAATGTTTTATTATTCTCAACGTACAGTATTTTATTCTTGTTCCCGTTGTTATACACTAGCTTAACTATATGTGTGTTGGCTGGTCTTGGAGTATCGGGATACTCGTCCCCTGGATCTTGTGATGGATTATAAGTGCCCCCACTGCTTGATGGATTAGATGGTTGAGAACCAGTTGAATCTTCTGGGTCTTCATAAGATAAGCCATACCAAACAACTAATGTTGAATCTACATCTATTTGAGCATATTGCTTCTCGCTAAAAAATATTCTTTGCTTTATTGTTTCGTTAGCAGCAACTTCTTCGTCATATGTTTGCTCAAACGTAAATTTCTTTTCATCTTTTGAGTTGTAGAAATCTATTTTCAGGCTATATTGAATTAAAGACAACTTACATGAGCTCGATACATCTACAGCATGAGACATTTCGGGATCTGTAGCTCCCTGTACAGCTCCACCTATAACTGAAGTTTTTGTAAAGCATGAATTTGTAACGTAATAGGTTGGCTCATCATTTCTACCAAGCTCCATTAGTAACCATGCACAAGACGATGTTGTAAGTAAAATTACTAACACCAAAATAATACAAGTAAAGTAAATTAATGCCTTACTTGCAAATATTTTATTTGTTCTTTTATTGTTAGCTTGCATTTTTACTTACGCTCTACTCCTATTATGCTCACTACTTAATTATAAGTTTAAACTATGTACTTTAAGTGTATATTATTTAAACATTTAATTACTCAAACACATCCGCATCAACGCTTGCTTTTACACCTAGCAATGTTCTTTCTGCTTCTGTACGTTCTTTATGTGTGTAACCAACAAGCAAGTCTGTTAATTCAAACTTCTCTTTTTTATCTTCAGCACTCATCCCTTCTAGGCCAACTTCTTTTTCCAAATCAACTAACCTTCTTATACGCATAAGTTTATTATTGTCAACTTTATACATAAACGATGCAAGCAAAGCTATCGAAATCAAAATAGCAATGCTTATTCCCATTGATAAACGAATTGCAAGCAATACACCTTCTGATTGTACTTGGTTTACAGCCTCGCCAGTTATTTCATTAACAATTGCTGGTAAATATCCTGCGCCTTCTAAAACCCAGCTTACCGTGGCCACACCAAGAGCACCGGCCACCTTACGAACAAGTGTCATGGTCCCTGAATATGCCCCAGCTGGTTTATAGCCTAGTTTTAATTCGGCTACATCAACTGTATCTGGGAATATTATCCACGGCATCATTTGCGCCCCACCAAAACCAAACCCCATAATTGCAGCTGCAATAGGCACTAGTATTGGAGGAGTCCATGATGGGTTCATAACGGCTAGTAAAACGCCTCCGATAATATATGCAGGAAGTCCCATCCTAAACGCAAATTGTTTGGACTTTTTGTCCATCATTATTCTAACAACCGGGAATGCTATTACCGCGGTTACCATAAGTGGTGCTACTACGAATAATGAACTAAATTTCATACCAAATAGTTCCACCCCTGCCCAAACATCAGTTGCATAATAAACTGCTAAAGCACTTATTATATCCATACACATAAATGCACTTGCGTACATAGTTAAGTGCCATCTGAAACTCTTGTTTTGAAGAGGTAAAATGTATTGTTTAACATCAAATTTTTGTTTTGGCGTATCTACTGGTACCGTAACTCTTTCTTTAACAAAAGCTCCTGTTATCATTAATCCGCCACCAAAAAGACCACCAAAAACTAAAAACATTATTAGCCAGAAAGTAATATCATTTATTTTACCCTTTTCAAGAGATTCAATTGCAAGAAGTGGGAATAAATATGCAAGCCCTGCTGCAACAGCAGAGAATACCAATTTCACCGTATTTGCGTTATTTCTCTCTCTAAAACTCCTGGATATATCACTTGCCATCGAGCAATACGGCACCTGTGTTATTGTACTTGCAGTGTTGTATAGAATATACATTATTACCATATATGCAGCTTTGCCAGATGGATTAGATATAAACCTATTAACTGGCATAAATATTAATACAAATGCTGCAAATAAAATGATTCCGCCAAAAAACATGTATGGTTTTCTTCTACCCCATTTGCTTCTTGTATTATCTGAAATATTTCCCATTAATGGGTCGGTGATTGCATCCCAGATTTTAGAAACCATCATAATAGCTCCAGCTACTGCCACACTAATTCCGAGCGAGCCTGTCATATACCTAAGCAAAACGCACGACATTAGCGCAACACCGCCTCCATCCATCAGCGCGCCTGCTCCGTATGCTAATTTTTCTTTAAATGGAATTTTATCCTCTGGTTTAATCTCTTCTATCTCAAGAGGCGTTTCATCCAAAGCTACTTCATTATTTTTAATCTCGTCCATCATTTCTCCTTATATTTTACGAGGGGTTATATTACTTCTCTTTTTTATCCTCTATTTTTAGCACACTACTATCTTCTACCTTTTTGGTTTTCTTCTTAAAGCTTGGTATTGGTGGTAGATTTAATACGAATTTTTTCCCTGCAAGCGTATTTATTAAATGTTCTTTCTCAGCAAGCTCCTCTGCCGTTAGTGTGTCATTTTCGCCATTTCTAGCTTTTTCGTTGAAATATCTGACTCTATTTAATTTTGAATCATCAATCTTATATTTTGTCGCGGCTATAAATGCTGTAATTATCAGTACTGCCACGCTTATACCCATTATTAAACGTATCGTTAATAAAACCGTGTCCGACTGAACAACTCTTACTTCTGGCGTGCTTTCAACATAGCCTACACCTGATAAAATCCATCCTACCATTCCAATGCCTAGTGCGCTTGCAAATTTTCTTATGAATGTCATAGCTCCAGAAAACGCACCTGTTGGTCTATAACCAAGTTTAAGTTCAGCAACATCAATAGTGTCCGGGAATATTATCCACGGCATGGTTTGAGCACCAGAAAATCCTATTCCCATGATAAATGTTGTTATAACTACCATCCAAGGCTTTGCCCAAGATGGATCCATTACCGCTAGCATAACCCCACCAAATAAATAGAAGGGGAGTCCAGCTTTAAATGCTGTTTGCTTATTTTTCTTAAGCATAATTTTTCTTATTACCGGAAATGCTGCAACGGCAGACACCATAAGTGGCGCAACTATGAATACTGATGTAAAATTCATACCAAACAGTGTTGCGCCTCTCCACACATCAAGTGCGTAATATATGGCAAGGGCGCTTACCATATCAAGGCACATAAACGCAGCGGCGTACATAATTAAGTGCAATACAAAGCTTTTAACTTTAAGTGGCACTAAATATTCCTTAAAACTAAATTTTCTTTTAGGCTCATCGGGCGCAACTGTAACACGCTCTTTAACTCCTATTGCGGTTATTATGAGTCCCGCTCCAAAAACGACTCCGAATATCATTATCAGAAGCCAAAATCCAATGTCATTTATTTTACCAGCAAGGAAGTTTTCTAACAAAAGAAGTGGTCCTACATATGCAAGAAGTGCAGCAAGAGAAGAGCCTATTAATTTTACCGTATTAGCCTTATTCCTTTCCGAAAAACTAGGCGAGATTTCACTAGATAACGAAGAATATGGAACTTGTGTAAATGTTGAGCAAGTACAGTAAAACATATAAAAAATCACAACATACGCTATTCTCGAACCAACACTCATAAAACTTTCAAATCGATTAATTGGTAAGAATAATAAGCACGTTGCCAGCATAATGAAGAAACCACCAATAAACATATATGGTTTTCTTCTACCCCACTTGCCTCTTGTATTATCGGAAATATTTCCCATTAACGGGTCAGTAATTGCATCCCAAAACTTTGAAAGCATTACGATACTAGATGCTACAAATGCTGGAATGGCCAGACCATCTGTCATATATTTAAGCATTACGCAGGCAAGTAGCGCACCACCACCGCCATCCATAATCGCCCCACCACCGTAAGCTAAAAGTTCTTTTTTAGGTATTCTATCTTCTGGTCTTATAACCTCTTCAAGCAGTCCTTGATTTAATGCGGCTTTCTTATCCTTAGCTTTCATTCCCCCTCCAAAATCACATAAAATCAACTATTCTTATAATATAATAAAATAATACAGAATACAAATTATAATAGAAATGAACGCAACCATATTTGCCTTACGGTTGCATTCTTTGATTTTTCGCATGTTTTTGATGAAATCGTGCTTATTATAAGTTAAAAGGCTTGCGCTACTTTGTCTTTTCGGATTTTTTTGATTAGGCGCCTCGTAATAAGTTCGAAATATTATGACACTTGCCTTTTCGTATGTTTTTTATTAAACCACACGTTGTAAGTTAAGATACTTACTATTTTACCTTTTCCGCAAAGCAGTGCATGCGAGAATTAGGAACTACCCTAAGTTCTTCAGCCCTACCTTTAAACCTCCAAAATCCTGCTCTAAGTGCTCGGAATCTAATATATGCACTTATCATTTTCATTTGATCCATGTTGTCTACTACTTTAAATTGAGAAGGGAATTGCTGTAATGCTTTTATTTGAGTTTCGACATCTTGCTTTTTCACTTTGTATCTGACATTGGGAATTTCTGTATAGTAGTATGCAAGCGCTTTTGCAGCATAAGCTTCCAAGCCAAACTTATCTTTTGGCACTCCCGCAATACCACTGAACATAAATGCAGTGGATGTAGCTCTGCCCACTTTTAAATGGTCAGAATGGCACTCAGTCTTTAATAACGGATCTGGTGTAAAAACAACATCCGCTTTAAACTCAACTATTTCTTTTAATATATCATTTTTAATATCTGTTTCCGAATAATCTCCACCATCATCATATGTTAAAAAAATAACTTTTTTTGCACCGATAATTTCAGCACTTTTAAGAGTTTCTTGCTTTCTTATTTCAATTAATTCCTCTTTATCATAGTCAGCAGTATCAGAACCATATCTTCCGTCAGTAACAATTAAAAACTCAACTTCCTTTCCCATTCGACAAAGCTTAGCAGCAGTTGCGCCCACACCAACTTCAATATCATCTGGGTGAGGACCCACAAAAAGATATCTTTGAAAACTATCTAAATCAGGCATCGGTGCAGCAACTTTAATAAGGGCTTTTGTAAAAATTCTCATAACTTTCTCCTACGTATGACTTCGTTGACTATAAAAAATAATTTATCGTTTGGGTATCTATTATATTATTTTTGGAATATCTTTTCTGCTTTTTCCTTCCATTTTCGGAATTTGTTAACATCGTAACTTACTGGAGGATTAGACCATAACTTTTGGGCTTTTCCTTGTTTCGATAGAGTTTTTGCGAGTCTTAACAGTGCACTGATATTTGATAGCCCGCGCATGGCTCTTTTGACAATCTGGCCAAAGCCCATCTTAACAACGCCACCCTCAGCAGCAGCCTGCATATCTTCCTTTGCCACGATTTGTTTATTAACAAAAAAGCCTAGTACACTAGCAGACTCCGTTAGTAACCAGCACTTTAAAACATCTATTGCGGCATGCGATGCCCCGAACAGTTTATTTACTCTTTCTTGATATGGATATAGCTTTTCTTCGGTATATATGCCATCACTTTCTTCGATGACCTTTGCTAGAATTCTTCCTGCCCTCATTGAGGAGGCAATCCCCGAACCTAGCATTGGAATAGTCATACAAGCGCTGTCGCCTAGTGCAACATAACCATTTGCAAACATCTTTTCTAGCGGTCTTCTTACAGGAATTCTGCAAACAGCTGATGATAACAGTTCGTTTGATAAAACCGCATTTACCTCTTTTAAATGCTCTAAAGATACGTTTAATTCAGATTTTGTCAGTTTCCCCGCATTACCTATTAAAATATCTACGTGATCACCTTTATCCAAAGCCCAAGAAATGCCTGGTCTGCCTAGATGGCGTAAGTATGCTTTATTTGTAAACTCTTCTTTTTTAGCATCTGTTTTTTTATAAAACCCTCTATATACATTAAAAACATCTTCGTCTTTAATCTTTTGAAGCACGCCAAACTCATCAGGCAAATTACTTCTAACCACAGAGTCAACCCCACAGCAGTCAACTATCAAGTCTCCGTATATATCGCCCTTATTAGTTTTTACACCAACAACCTTACCATCTTTGCAAATAACACTTTTTACAGCATTCCCATATTGAATTTCAGCTTCTTTAAGTTCTCCAATAAGCCATGCTGAAAGATCTCTGCGATGTATAGAAATATCTTTTTTCTCGTCAGGAATAGTCAGCCCTATTATCTCATCTACTTCCGGGAATAAAAAGGCCCAGTCCTGTTTCGGGTAATGCTTTATTTTTGTTAAATCAATATTAAATTCGGGAACAATTCCACACTCTACATCATCGTACCAATCAAAAGAAAGTGCAGCTAATGTGTTCTTTTCTAATATAACAACCTCGTGACCTTTTTCTTCTAACTCTTTGGCTAAAACCAGCCCCCCGATTCCTGCACCTGCAATAACTATTTTACTCATAAGCCCTCCATAAATAACCTTTAACCACTATAAATCAGTAGCTTTATAAGGTTAACTTATTATTTAATTCTCGTGTAACTTTTAGATATCCTTCCAAAAAGTTGCGCTTCTGCTATTAAATCTCCTTTTGGAATCCCTCCAGCAGTTGTGGTATTAACTAGTTCTATAAGTCCACCAAAACCACCACCTGATAAATATGCAAAGCTCACGTTTGCCGTACCTGCCTTATATGTACCGTGTTGAACAACCTTCATTCCATCTTGTTCAAGCGAAATTATAGCTCTTTCTAGATTTCTCACATTGTACATAATATGATGAAAATCGCCTTCTGGATTCCTCTCAAGTATTTCGGAGTAAGCGTTCCTTGAGCCTCGTGTTTGTATGAGTTCTATTTTTGTAAACCCTTTTCCTCCTACAATTATACGCAAGTCAGAATCAACCTTTTTACCTTCATAAAGCATCTCAAGGTCGTCTATATTAATTTCATACCATTTTTTGATTCCAAAAATTTCACTGAAGCGATCCATTGCGGCATCCGCATCTTTAACAACTATTCCAACATGTCCAATCTTTTTAAGTTTCATTTTCACCCTCTACAATGTTATTTTGTTGAACTTACAACTTACTGAAATTATATCATTTTAAGTATTGATAGTAAATATATAGGCATTTGTAGCATAGCCTACTTTTACTTTTTATTTTACTTTACTCTATCGTATGCCTTGTTGTCTTAACTAGATTAAAAATGCTATCCTATACATACTTTTATTCGCACTGTTTAGCAGAAAAGCAATAAGCTTTAAAAAGGTCGGTTATGTGCTGATTAAAGTGTATAAGACTTGGAGGAAAAGTATGAGAACGCTATTTAACTTTAGAGATTTAGGTGGAATTGTTGCAGAAGATGGTCGGAAGGTCAAAAAAGGTCTGCTTTTTAGAAGTGGCAACTGGGATAACACCACCGAAGAAGATATTGAATTTTTAAAGTCACTAAATATCAAAAACGTGTTTGACTATAGGGACAATGAAGAAGTCCCCAGCACCGCACCATATGATAAAGCTGGCGTTAAGTATAACCATTACCCCACTGCTTCTCGTACTGAAAAACTGTTAAAGTTACAAAAAGCTGGTCTTTTGAAAAAAATCAGAGCTACTATCACCTATGAAGACATGGCCATAACATATGCAAACCTTCCTTTCGACAATCCCGGATACGAAGCCATGGTTGAAGCCATAAAAACTAAAGACGTCCCTTTGTTACAACATTGCTTTGCAGGAAAAGATAGAGCAGGTGTCGGTGTCGCAATTGCCCTTATGGTTCTTGGTGTTTCCAGAGAAGAAATCATGAAAGATTATCTTGCAAGTAAAGAATATGAAAAGGAATTTTTATTTCTGCCGATGCGCTGGCTCCCAGCCTGGATACGGAAAATAGCTTTAAAACGCGGCGAAGTTCTTTTCACTGTTGACCCAATGCTATTAAATGCCACATTTGATGCAATAGATGCAAAATATGGTGATACAAATACTTTCCTGAAAGAAGAATATGGTCTAAACCCTGAAGATTTAACCGAAATTAGAGACTATTATCTAGAAAACTAACTTAAAAAAGCATATTCCCAAATACTATATATTTACCATATTTTCTTTATTCTAATCGCATATTTTGAAAATTTTTGAAAAATATTTTTATGCAATTATTTGCATATTGATTTTAATATATGAAATAATCTTGCATATTTAAGAGTTTTTATACATTTTGACTAAAAAATCCACTGCGTTAGAATGCGTTAAAAAATCAAATATTGACAAGGGTACGCTTAAATGCTAAACTTTAATAAAGTAAATAAAGGAGGAGAAAGCTAATGAAATCTTTTATTAGCGCTATGGACAAGCTACCAAAGATAGTCAAGATTATTCTTGCACTGCCTTTCTTAGACATAGTATGGGTTGTATACCGTTTGATTAAGAGCATTTCAAAGAAGAATACACTTGGTATTGTTCTTGCTATATTGCTACTAATATTTGGTATTCCTTTCCTATGGCTAATCGATATCATAACCATTATTATTAGTGACAAAGTTCTTTGGTTAGATTAGTAGTATGAAATCAACTTGCCTAAATAACAGGCATTATTAAATCTTAGCGAAAGCTAAACAAAAAAAAAAGGAGGATTAAAAATCATGGCAGAATTAAACATTCAAGGCACAAGCCGTACATTTGAAGAAAAACTAGCAGCACTAGATGCAGACAAGAAGGCAGCATTTGAGCAAATTCAAGCAGCCCTTCTCGCAAAGAAAGGTGTAAAAGAGAGAGTAAGCAAAAAGTATCTAACTTTCAACCGTGGAAGAGAACAAATTGCAAGAATCAGCATCATCTCAACAAGCCTACGCGTACACTTAGCAGTAGATCTAGACGAGTACAAAGAGCAAACTTGGATGAAAGACTATTCAGGCAAAGTTGCTTATGAAAGAGTACCAGGAATGGTCAGAGTCTCTTCACCACTAGCAGTAAGAAGAATTCTAGCAATTATAGAAAAACTATAATTTAAAATTTCTTAAACTGAAGTAAAAGAGCCACCCAAGCGGTGGCTTTTTTGTTATATTTGCAGTTGATTTTCGATATTTTAGCTATTTTCGCTATCGCCCTGCACTACTTAAGATTAAACTTTCACACTTATTTATATTGTTTCTAATTAGAATCTTCAGCCTTATATAGTAATTTTATATACAAAACTGTTTTTATTTATTACTGTATAATACTTGGTTTATGTTGAAATAGCATATTTTGTTCTTAATACATTATATTTCCAATCATCGTAACGTATAAATCCATCTTTTTGTAATCTTCCTAAAACAATACTTGGATCTCGGTCAATTCTATTTGCAAATTCTTTTATTTTTACTATAGAAAAATCATTTGCCTCAACAAACCGAGTATACTCAGCTTGAGGAATTAAAGAGTTTTCTGCATATAAATTTGCTTTTTCTTCCACTGCGCCTGATTCATTTTCAAAAGAGATGCCGAAATCTCTATTTATTATGTGCCCTATTTCATGGAATAATGTAAACCAAAAAGAATCTGAGTTATTATTTCTATCATTGACCATAAGCATTATATGATCCCCCAGTTTCTTTGTAGCACCATTAATTTTTGACCCCGGTATGTTGGGCAATACAATTAAATCAACACCCGATTCCTTAAACGCCTTCTTAATCAATCCATAAAATTCATTATGTTTTTTAGTCAACGATAAAGCATAGTCGACTGACTGTAAAAACTTGTTTTTATCGTACTTAGGAAAATCTTTTTTTGTCAACGATAAATTTGTTGCTATTTGAACCATAATATTTGCACGAACAATACTAGCTTCGGACTGTTCTAATGCAGGTCGTCTAAAATTAACATACATATCTGTATTTTTAAAAACAGTCAAAGACGAAACATGCAAAAACTCTCTAACATTTTTAATCTGCTCATCGGTTTTTTGGGGGATGTCTGGTAAGCCAAAATTATCTCTAAAATATGAATATTTGATATATTTAAACACTTCTTTTTCTGCATCTAATTCCTTTTCGCGATTAAACCTAACAATTAAACTATCATACTCTGTCTGTAAATTTAACCAGTATTGAACAGATGTACCAATCAGTCGAGATAATTTATTTGCGATATCTACTGAAATACTTTGGCCTCCCCTAACTATATAGCTAATATTTTTAGGAGTGGTTCCAAGTCTATTTGCAAAATCTTCCTGTGTTAAACCAAGTTCGTCAATGTATTCCTTTATGTAATAGCCTGGATGAAATGCAATTTTATTTCCAAATTCTACATAATTACTCATAATGTTCACTCACCTCTTTTATTTCAACAATTCTAACATTCATAGCAATCTCATCAATATTACAAGGAACAAATGGTTGTTCGTTCTCATCTAATGGTTCCAAAATTATTCTCCATTTTTCTCGAATTGTTTTAACGTCAATTGCGAAAAACCATCAAAATTTTTTCCTTTTCCCTTATTAATCAACTTATGAAAGCGCATTTGTTTCTGCACAATGATATCCTTTATATTTTCCGCTTGATTTAGCGCATTTATTCTCGAAAGCAAAGAAATCGCCAACGCTTTTTGACCACCAAAAAACTTCATAGCTTTCTTCAAATCATTGCAAATTTCTTTAACTTTAGCATCTTTGTATATAACTCTCAAGAAAGAACCTCTTGCAAAACATTAGATTACCCATCAGGTAATCTGATTATATCCTGTTATAATAAAGTTGTCAATAGCAATTATCTCTATCATGAAAAATAAAATACAATGTAGACTATTCACGTTAAATATAATTTATAAACTCTTATCTAAATGTATAAAATATTCTGGTAAGTTAAATAACTAACTAATGAGTTTTATTTTCATAAAAACCCTTGTTAAAGTCTTCAAGCGGTGGCTTTTTTGTTATAGCGCTATTATATTTGCGACTATATGATTTCTATTAAATGACAGTTTTATCTAGCAGGAAATCTATTATATTGATATGCAATATACCATCGTTATCATACCATCTTTTTCCAACATCTCTACGTATTATTATTTTAGGAAATGAGTCTTGGATTAGAGAAAAAGGCCTTTTTTCAATGTGTTGTTTTTCTTCATTATCAATAATATATGTAGATTGTATATACACCTTTTTCCCTCCCAAGGTGGCGACAAAGTCAATTTCTCTTGGCAGCCTTACAGAATTAGCATTATTGTTTACTACCCTTTCATGTACCACCCCAACATCGACTGAAAAACCCCTAATGATTAGTTCGTTATAGATGATATTTTCCATAATATGAGTGATTTCTTGTTGCCTAAATCCAAGTCGCGCATTTCTTAATCCAATATCTTCTGCATAATATTTATTAGGAAAATCAAAGTACGACTTCCCTTTTACATCATATCTTTTACTTTCAGAAAATAAAAATGCATCTTGTAAATGTGTTATATATGCTCTTATTGTGTTTGAAGATACGTCTGTATTTAATTTGGATTTTAGTGTATTACGAAGTTTATTAGGATTAGTTAAAGAACCTATAGACGAACAAAGCAAATCTATAATATGTTCTAAAACATCTTGCCTTTCAATTTTTCTTCTTTCAACAATATCTTTTATGTATACTTCGCTAAATAGCGATTTTAAATAATGCATTTTTGCGGCATCATTAGGTCTAGAAATAATGAGTGGCATACCGCCATAAACTGAGTAGTCATTAAAAGCTACTAAAGAGTCTCCCCCAACAGCAGAAAAATATTCCGAAAAGCTCAGCGGATGTACTCTTATCTCGCTAGCACGCCCTCTAAATTGCGTCAAAATATCTGATGATAATAACTTTGAGTTGCTCCCAGTAACATAAATATCTAAATTGGCTATGCTATTTAGATCATTTAATGCATCATAAAACGAAATTTTAGCACCGTCTGGATTATATGGATTAGCGACAACATCACTCATTTGAATTTCATCTATGAATAAATAGAAAGGCTTATCTTTTTTAGACACAATGCCTCTTACATAAGAAGCTAATTCCAAAGGATTTCTGTACTTTATGTCTTTTGCTAAATCTAGTTCAATTGAAATAATTTGGTCTTCTGTGATACCGCTTGCCAGTAAATGATTTCGATAAATTTTATTTAGCAAATAAGATTTACCAGAACGCCTAAGACCAGTTATAACTTTAACTAATCCATCAAATTTATATGCAATTAGTTGATTTAAATAATAATCTCTTTTTATTTCCATCTCGCCACCGCTTTGAACATTTGAGCCCAAATGGGCTCTACTTTTCATTATAATACCATAATTACCAGGGTATATCAATATTTTATGTTTTTATTTTGATTGAGAAAAGCTAGCATTATTATGTGATATATCTACCTTATCATTAGTTGTAATATGAAAAGCTCTAAAACCAATTATATTTTTCACTTTATCCTTAAGAAGCGTCGTCACAAACAGAATACTTTCGTGAATGATAATAAATATATTTTTTGATATAATCAATTTATAAAAAGAATAATAGAGGATTTATGTTAGATTCTAAGTTCAAAAAAATCCCATTAGGAAATATCGAGCCCAAAGGTTGGCTTAAGAGACAGCTGGAAGTACAAGGAGATGGACTTTCGGGAAATGTCATGGATTTGTTTCGAGACTTATCTAAAAAGTCAGCATGGCTTGGCGGAAACGGAGAAAGCTGGGAAAGAGGACCATACTATGTCGATGGATTAATGCCCCTTGCGTTCCTACTAAAAGACGATAAACTACTCCAGCTGACCTATCTTTGGATTGATTCGATTTTAGACTCGCAAGATGCAGAAGGTTTTTTCGGGCCTAAAAAAAATAAAGACTGGTGGCCAAGAATGGTTGTCACCAAAATGCTACCAGATTACTTTGAAGCATCTAATGATGAGAGGGTTATTCCATTTTTGACAAAATACTATCATTATATGAATAAAAACATTGAGGAAAGACCCTTATTTAGCTGGGCAGCCGTAAGAGCTTGCGAAGAGCTAATTGGAATTAAGTGGCTATATGAAAAAACAAAGTTAGAAGAATTAAAAGAACTTGCTAGCAAGATTCTTAAATATCGTTTTGACTGGGTAGGTGAATTTGCTAATTTACGCTGGCCCGAAGCATCCAAAAACTATTATTCATCTAATAAATTTAATATCAAAAAAGTTCTCTTTTATGCCCCTGACTTTATTAGAAACATTCTAGGCATAAAAGAAAGGAAAAAAGAAAAGACTGAAAAGAGAGAACAGAATTTATTTAATCAGTTCTATCACGCTACTCATGGAGTAAATATTGCAATGGCTCTGAAGTATCCAGCATATGAAGCACTCTTTACGAATGAAAACAATAAAATGAGCATTGCTAAAAACGGATTTAATAAAATCATGAGTAAAAACGGAACTGCAATATCTTTGTTTACCTGCGATGAGCATTTAAGTGGAGTCGAAGCATTCCAAGGAACGGAGCTGTGCACTGTTGCAGAAAGTATGTTTAGCGCAGAGAAAAACTATGAAATAACTGGAGATAGGTTCTGGGCTGATCTTCTTGAAAAATGGGCATATAATGCATTCCCTGCAACTTTTACTCCTGACATGTGCTCTCATCAATATGTCCAACAAACAAATCAGATTTCTGCAACTACCGCTAAAAGAACATGGTATGACGCATACAACAAAGCAAATATCTATGGCCTTAAACCCAATTATGCATGCTGCCTTTCAAACATGCATCAAGGCTTTCCAAAGTTTGTAGAGCACATAGCATTTACAAAAGATAATACTTTAATTTTAGTCGCCCCACTCGCCTCTCAGATAAATACAGTTCTTAACGATGAGGAAGTATCTCTATCTATTGACTCTGAATACCCCTTCCGAAACAGTGCGACAATTAAAGTAAATAAAGGAAATTTTAACATACTTATCCAACGCCCAGAATTTGTAACAAGCATACGTGTAAATAGCAAAGACTTCTTTGATGATGAGATATTGCTCCACGTATCTGCTAATGAAGAATATAAAATAGAATATAACTTCAAATTAAGAACAAAAAGAAATCCTGACTCATCAATATCTGTTTTCTATGGTCCTTTATTAATGGCATTACCAATAAAAGAGAATATAAAAATGGGCGCATCAAGGTTTTCAAATAGAGAGATGAAGCCCGCTTCGGAATGGAGATATGGGATTAAATCAGATCTTTCTGACGCAATAATTAAAACTATGGACAGTTCATCAAAGCTGCCTTTTGGAACTCCTAACATTGCAGTCGAGGTCACCGGAAAGAGAGTTGAATGGAAAGTTAAAAACAATCAATGCGACAGAGTCAGCTTAGTAAAAGACAATAATAACGAATATGAAAGATTAGTGCTTGTCCCTTACGGAACTACAAATTTACGGATTTCACAACTCCCCGAAGTGCATTAAATGTATGAGATAGGAATGATGTAATCATTTAAACCTATTTTCCTTTTTTCTTGGTATGTACAAATAATTCCACCTGACCCTCGTTTTACATCACCTAAATTATCTAGTACTGAAAAGTTTGATATATCTCTACTACTGGGATTAGCTGTCTTTTTAATCTCTATTGGATGTAGTATGCCATTTGTTTCTATTATTAAATCAACTTCACGCTTATCTTTATCCCTATAATAATATAATGGAGCATTGGTGATTCCTGCATTAAAATAACTCTTTAGTATTTCACTAATTACAAATGTTTCAAAAAAAGCCCCTGCCATTGCTCCTCTTTCCAAGGTTTCTGGGGTTGACCATCTTGTCAAATGTGCAGCTAGCCCAGTATTTAAAAAATATAACTTTGGAGTTTTAATCGCTCTCTTAGTGACATTATTAAAATATGGTTGTAATAAATAAACAATACCAGATGCTTCAAGTACTGAAAGCCAACTCTTAATTGTTGGAGCACTAACACCCACATCTCTAGCAATATCGTTATAGTTAAGCATTTGTCCTGTCCTTGCAGCGACTACAGTCATAAACCTAACAAAATCACTAAGATTGCCTACTTGTGTTAAATCTCTTACATCTCTTTGAATATACGTACTTAAATAACTTTCATAGAAAAGTTCTATATCTTTTTCGCTATCTTCTAGTGCTGGCATATGCCCTTTATATACGCGTTTAAATATCTCATTATAACCAATATCTACGACATATTTACTTCTCTCAGAAATATATTCCTCTGTCGGAACAAATGGTTTATGGTAGCCGACACCGTGAACCTCTCTGAGCGAAAGCCCTTGTAAACTAATAATTCCTACTCGACCAGCCATGCTTTCTGTAACTTTTTTCATTAAATGAAATGACTGTGAGCCAGTCAGATAAAAAAGTCCTGTTTTTCCACTCCTGTCAGCTATCATTTTTATGTATGGAAAAAGCTCTGGAGCATATTGGACCTCGTCAACAATAAGAGGTGTTGAATGTTTTTGAAAAAAATTACCAGGCTCTTCTTTTGCTATCATAAGAGCAACTGGATCATCGAAAGAAATATACTCCAAATCGCCAAGCAAGTTTTTTAAAAGCGTTGTTTTACCAACTTGTCTAGGCCCCGTTATTAACACGGCTGAAAACATTTTTGATGCCTTTTTCACAACATCTTCTACATGCCTCTTTATATACATAAAACTACCGACCCTCGACTAAATCAAAGTGTAATTTTATTTTAGTCGAAAAGTTCGCCTTTGTCAAGACCTCGCGTAAGACAACTCCGCTAGTTGATGCACAGAAAAACAGCACGTCATCACGTGCTTGTTTTCCATAAAATTTTGTTAATTAGTTAAAATTCTGGTTGTTTTATTTAAAACAATCCTTCTATGTTTCTATTTTCATCGATGGTCATTTTAATGGCTGCTGGCTCTTTAGAAAGTCCTGGCATTAACATAATCGCGCCGCATACCGCTACTATGAACTCTGCCCCACCCCTGATTTTTAGCTCTTTAACTTCTAAAGCAAAACCTTCAGGCCTACCGAGTAATTTCGCATCAGCAGACAGTGAGTATTGTGTTTTTGCTACACAAACTGGGAACTTACTGTATTTTCCACTTTTTTCTATATGCCTTAGATCTTCTTTTGCCTTGTCGCTTAGAACCACACTTCCTGCACCATAAATTTCACTAGCTATTTTTTCTAATTTTTCTATAACACTTAAATTTTCGGAATATAAGAAGTTAAAAGTCTTTTTATTTTCACAAGCTTTTATTACTTCTTTTGCTAACTCTTCACAACCTGCGCCACCTTTTGCCCAAGCTTCTGCAACAACTGCCGTTGCGCCAAACTTTTCAGCAGCTTTTTTAATTATATCTAGTTCTTTTTCAGTGTCGGTTGTAAACCTGTTAATAGCAATTACTGGAGTTATGCCAAACTTTTGAACGTTTTCAATATGCTTTTCTAAGTTACATAGACCTGCTTTAAGTCCCTCAATATTTTCACTATTTATATTTTCTCTTGCAACGCCGCCATTATACTTTAACGCCCTTGCTGTAGTCACTATAACAACTGCCGAAGGAGTTAAGTTAGACTTTCTACATTTAATATCCATAAACTTTTCAGCGCCTAAATCAGCACCAAACCCTGCCTCTGTTACGGTATAATCAGCTAGTGTCATAGCAGTTTTTGTTGCAATAACTGTATTGCATCCATGAGCAATATTTGCAAAAGGACCGCCATGAATTAGTGCTGGTGTTCCACCGAGTGTTTGGACCATATTAGGATACAAAGCATCAGACAAAAGTATAGTCATTGCATTTTCTGCTTTTAGTTCTCTAGCATATACCTCACCGCCAGACTTGTTGTATCCAACAACAATGTTCCCAAGCCTTCTCTTTAAATCCTTTAAGTTGGTTGCTAAACAAAATATTGACATAACTTCACTTGCAGCTGTTATATCAAATCCATCCATTCTTGGCACTCCATTCTTCTCGCCCAATGCTACTTCTATTTGCCTTAGTGCCCTATCGTTCATATCCATACATCTCCTCCAGATAACCTCCTCTATTTCCAAGGCGTTTCCTTGCATAATGTGGTTATCTATTAGTGCAGAAAGCAGATTATTTGCAGCCGTTACAGCATGTAAGTCTCCATTAAAGTGAAGGTTAATATCTGCCATTGGTACTACTTGTGAATATCCACCACCTGCTGCTCCACCTTTAATCCCAAATACAGGACCGAGCGATGGCTCTCTCAAAGCTAAACAGGTTTTTTTACCAACTCTGGATAACCCATCCGCTAGACCTATGGAAATAGTAGTTTTGCCTTCGCCATATGGGGTTGGATTTGTCGCAGTTACTAGTATTAATTCACTTTTAGGATTTTCATCGTATTTAGTAGTTATTTTTGCCCTATATTTTCCGTATGGTTCAATATTTTCTTTATCTACGCCAAGAGTTTTAGCTATCTCTTCAATTGGTTTCGTCTGATGTTTTGCTGCAATTTCTAAATCTGTCATTTTATCCCTCGTATAATAATGTTGTTTGAGTTTAACCAGAGTAAATGGTTAGCAACATTAGTTGTATACATTCATTTATTCCATTTTATGCTTGACTATTATATAGTTAGCTCCGTACTAGTATTTTGAATGTTTTATTGACAACTTATAGCGCATTAATTACACGCTCGCTTTAATTATGCAAAATTAACGCAAAAATGTAAATGCTAAAACGTTATATTTAAATGCAAGTGATATACTAAAAAGATATTTACCATTTTATTCCTAGTTCATTTCTAACATCAACACGAATTCTAATCTCGTTTCTTGTAAAAGTAATAGAATATTTCCCCTTTGTCGCCGTGCGGTAAAACTCATACTTTTCAGTGATTTCCCATCCTTCTTTTTTCATAATCGTTTCAAAATCCGCACAAGAACTTTTTAATGAAAAGCCATAAAGTTCTATTTCTGGATCGGTAATATGTATATAAGTAATATGTTTTTCCTTGTTCATATAATCAGGATATGGAGTTATAGTGTAAATAACACAATGTTCGGGATCAACTTGTTTGCCGTTTTCATCAATAGTTGGCGCGTATTCCATACCATAATAGTATGAGGCTGGGCTTTTAGTGTATACATGTTTTTGTGTATGCGACGAAAAATCAACATTATCAACATTTTCTGCAATCCAAAACTCAAGATTAGTTTCAGGTCGAGCCAAAGTACTAGTCCTTAGCACAGGTGGAAGCCAGTCATTTGGTTTGTCGCATGCTGTAAACACTAAAAGTATTGGTACAATTAAAAAAATAAACAATAAAGCTAAGACTTTTTTCATTTAAAGCCTCCCAAATACTTTAAACAATCCTCTAAAAGACATAACACGTTCAGCTAATATATTTGCTCCTCTCATTAGCCAAACAGTTACTAGTGCTTAAATATTATATCATATTACCTACCTAGACAGTTATGGTTTGAAGTTTATGAAACCTTAAGTCTTATTGCCTTTCCAATTCTATGGTCTTATATACTAAAAAACACCGGTTAAAATTGGCGATTTTATACCCTTCTCATATTGAGTTATTTTACTAAATATGTTATATTTTTTGTAATGTTTGTTTTCAAGGGGGATGCTATGAAAAAGGTTTTATTTACCGAAACTGTTTTACGCGATGCTAACCAATCTTTAATCGCAACTAGACTTAAATACGATGACTTTGCCGCAGCTTTACCAATAATGGATAAGGCCGGATATTACTCAGTTGAATGCTGGGGTGGTGCTACTTTTGATAGTTGCCTTAGATTTTTAGGTGAGGATCCATGGGAAAGACTTAGTAAAATTAAGGCTAGTATGCCAAACACAAAACTACAAATGCTACTACGTGGACAAAATATACTAGGATACAAACACTATCCAGATGATGTTGTACGTAAGTTTGTAGAAAAAGCTGTCGAGCATGGTATTAGCATTGTGCGTATATTCGATGCTCTAAATGATATTAGAAACATAGAAGTAGCAATGGATGAGACCATTAAACGTGGCGCTATCGCATCTGCTGCTATCTCATATACAACTAGCCCCGTTCATACCATTAAAGCTTTTGCAAAGATGTCCAAAACCTTTAAAAAGATGGGAGCTCATACTATTTGTATTAAAGATATGGCTGGAGTCATTAGTCCACAAGAGACATATGATTTAGTCTCTGCAATAAAGGATGCAGTTGACCTTCCAGTCGTATTGCATACCCACTGCACAACCGGCCTTGCATTTATGTCATGTCTGAAAGCCGTAGAAGCTGGTGCAGATGTTATTGACACTGCAACATCTTGTTTTTCTGGTGGAACTTCTCAGCCCGCTACAGAGACGCTACAATATGCGCTTTCTCAAATGGGATATGATACAGGGTTAGATCCAAAAGTTTTAACCGAAGTAAATGCCTACTTTAAGCCACTCAGAGACTGCTTCTTAGAGTCTGGACTTTTAGATCCTCTAGTAATGGCAACAGATACTCAGGCACTTGAGTATAAAATACCAGGTGGTATGTTATCTAACCTTATTTCACAATTAAAAGCTCAAAATGCAATGGATAGACTTCCTGAAGTTTTAGAAGAAACACCTAGAGTTAGAGAAGACTTTGGATACCCACCACTAGTAACTCCTATGAGCCAGATGGTCGGTGTTCAAGCAACAACTAATGTGCTACAAGGTGAAAGATATAAGACAATTGGAAAAGAAGCTGTTGCATATTGTAAAGGTGAATATGGAACTCCCCCAGCGCCGATTGCAGACTTTTTAATTAAAAAAGCACTTGGTGATGAAAAACCAATTGAAGGCAGATTTGCAGACACTATGGAACCCTTGTTTGAAAAAACCAAGGAAGAACTAAAAGGGATTGCAAAAAATGATGAAGATGTTCTTTCATACATCTCCTTCCCTTCAGTTGCAGAGAAGTTCTTTAAAGAACGTAAGGAAAAAGAAGAGCGCAAAACTAGATATACCATTGAGGTTATTGAATAACCATTGATTTAAATTAATTTTTTGGAGGGATTTATGTTTCTTGCAGCAGTAGAAGGAACTAAAGTTACGATAGGTGAAGCGTTTGGACTCGCTGGAGTTTCCATTGCAATCATTATGGCAATACTCTCACTAATTATGGGGCTAATTTATTTAATGGCCTTTATACTTAAACAAGTTGATAAGTTTGAGGCCAAACAAAAAGCAAAAAAAGGAGTAGTTGCGACAGAAGCTACTGAAACATCTAAAGAATTTGCAAGTGGTAGTGCTGGCGATGTTAAACTGTTTGATGTCCCAGATAGAGATGCCGCTATGATAATGGCAATAGTTGCAGACAAATCAGGCAAGCCAATCAATGAAATTAGATTTATATCCATAAAGGATGTAACAAACAAAAAAGAAGAATAATACTTTAGTTATAACTTACATACATAACACCGTGGAGGTTTAATTATGAAATACAAAATCACGCTTAATAACAGAACTTATGAAGTCGAAGTGGAGTTTGGCGAGGCTATGATTGTCGATGAATATGAAGCATTAGCGCCAGTCAAAACCGCCCCCGTTCAGCAAACCGCACCTGCGGCTACGTGCGCAGTACAGGCTCCAGCTCAATCATCTTCAGCACCCCAAACTGGCGAAGGGTTGGTTAATGCTCCTATCCCCGGAACGGTGCTAAAGATAGATAAACAAATTGGCGCAACCGTAAAGGCTGGCGACATTATTATGATTATAGAAGCAATGAAAATGGAAAATGAAATAGTTGCTCCAATCGCAGGCACTCTTACTGATATATATGTCAATAAAGGTGTTATTGTTGAAACTGGTGCAGCACTATTTAAGATTTCATAAAAGGTTAAGGAGAAAATTATGATTAAGGATGCTTTTACAGGGTTATTTAATAGTTCTGGCTGGGCACAAGCAGGCTGGCAAAACTATGTTATGATTGCGCTTGCCTTTTTCTTCTTGTACCTTGCTATTGCGAAAAAATTTGAACCTTTACTTCTAGTCGGAATTGCGTTTGGGATGCTTCTTTCAAACCTTCCAATTGATCCGACATCCTCCCCTATTTATACACCAGAACTCTGGTCAGGACAAACTGTTGATTACCAAAAGGTCTTCTCTCAAGGCGGACTATTAGACATGTTATATGTTGGTGTCAAGACGGGCGTTTATCCCTGCATAATCTTTATGGGTGTTGGCGCAATGTCTGACTTTGGACCTCTTCTTTCTAACCCTAAATCGTTACTACTTGGAGCGGCCGCACAACTTGGAATCTTCACAGCATTTATTTTGGCAATAGTTTTAGGTTTCTCAGGACAAGAAGCAGCTTCCATTGCCATCATCGGCGGAGCAGATGGTCCTACTGCTATCTGGTTAACAAAAGAGCTAGCTCCACATATCTTAGGACCTATTGTCATAGCTGCATATTCATATATGGCACTCATCCCTATGATTCAGCCTCCAATTATGAAAGCACTGACAACTAAGAAAGAACGCATGGTAGAAATGAAGCCTACAAGAGTTGTTTCTCAAAGAGAAAAGATTCTATTCCCCATTGTGTCTGCAACCTTTATTTGCCTCATTCTCCCATCCGTAACACCATTGGTTGGCAGTTTAATGTTCGGAAACTTACTAAAAGAATGTAAAGTGACAGAAAGATTAAACGATACCGTGCAAAACGCATTTATGAATATCGTTACAATCTGCCTAGGACTATCAGTTGGTGCAACCACTCACTGGGCAAGCTTTTTAACAGTAAATACCATTAAAATTGTAGCTCTTGGACTATTTGCATTTGCATTTTCAACCGTTGGCGGCGTTTTGATGGGCAAACTAATGTATATTGCTACTAAAGGAAAAATCAATCCACTCATTGGTTCTGCTGGTGTTTCTGCGGTACCCATGGCAGCTAGGGTATCACATAAAGTAGGACTTGAGTACAATCCTAAAAACTACTTACTAATGCATGCTATGGGACCAAATATTGCAGGAGTTATAGGCTCAGCAGTTGCTGCTGGTATTTTGATGTCAGTGTTTGGATAAATTATCGTTCTTTTACTACAAACAAAAAGGGGCTGTTAAGAAACTAAAAAATTCCTAACAGCTCTTTTTACACCTTAAAACCCACTGGATGCTATGTAAAATGGTAAAATTCGGTTGAAAAAGGTCTTCATTTAACTTAGTAATCTTGTCTATGGCGTTAGTAGCTAAAAGTTTTTACGCAACAT
>JAAZLE010000023.1 GCA_012799455.1 Clostridiales bacterium
AGTATAAATCTTGCTGGTTTTTAATCGCTTTTTGATAACAAATAAAAAAACATCATCTAAAAAACGATGTTTTGCTTTGTATCCATGTCAATTATACGAAAAAGGGACTGCATTTTTTTACAGCCCCCATTACTTTCATATTAGTACTTACTCTACTATTCAAACTCCGTTTCTAAACTATCTACACTACTGAAGTAATCCTCAGTCAAATCAAGTTCGAGTATAAACGAATCTGACTGAATCGGCTTCCAATTATCGCTTAAAACCTTTTTGAAATCGCCCTCACCCCCCGCTGCAACATACGCTTCTTGCATAACATCATCAAGCCTGTCCGTATTTAATGCTATAACATCTAACAAATATGTTAAATTAATTTCTAATGAGAACACATCGTTTTCAACTATTTTTAATGCCCCAACTAGGAATGTAATAATTTTAAACATTCTATCTTCTGTAGTTATCATTGCATCCTCTTCACGCGTCGCAATAATGCCGTTTATAAGCTCTTGCATATTAAACGGGAATCCAAACTCCTCAATATTGCTTCCTGATATGGTCACATAATGATTTGTGTATTTGAAACTGAAAGATGTATTTTCACTATTAAATATTTTAAAATATAACTCTTCATTTTCTATTCTCTCACCGCCCGTTGCTTCAGCTTTAAGCCCTAACATAAACCTAGATGGATTTAGATAATCATTACTCCCATACTCTCCGACATATTTCCCTTTGAATAATAGACTGATTGGGGCTTGCATATCATACCTGAAATATTTCCCATTCTCCATGTCAGCGATATTACTGCTTTCTAATAAACTGTCTTTAGAAGTAATTTTACTCAACCCAATACTGCTTCCATATACTACGGAGAACTTTTCAAAAGTTAACCTAGCTACATACGGTTCACCGTTGAACCTGCTATTATTTCCTTGTGTTTTTTCATCTCTTGAAACAGCAAAGTTTAATGACAAATGCTTAATATTACTTTCATTGCCTACTTTTTTAGTTTCGAACTCAATTTCCAAGTCGGCAGGAGGCATGGTATTAATAAATTGTTTATTAGATGAGGTAGTACCTAACAAGTTATCTAAGAAAAATTCTACATTTTTTCTTTGAGCCACATCCAGTAGTGTTACATTATTCATTAGTTCTACTAAAGTTAGCCTTAGATCAATTTTTATATCATAGCGTCTTAATAAACTACTTCCCTCATTTTTATATTCATACTTGATTTTATCCGTAGATAGTTTCAAAACAGAATTTAACATTCCTGGCAATCCATCTACAGTGCTAGTAAAGTTGCCACTCAATCCTAGTGGAAATAATGAAGAAAATTTGTCAGATTGGATTTCAGTAACAAGTTTAGTATCTACATTTGACCCTTTTAACATAATAAACATATCAAAGTGATCTGCGTTTAATGACTCAGTTGGATGGATTATAATATTCAAAACTTCTTCATTCAACGTGCCCTTAAAAATTTTGAGAGAGGCAGCTCTTTTCGAAACATCATTAATATTCCAGTTGATTATAATTTCACATTTTGCTGGAGATTTATTAATTGTTAAGTTTAAATTAAGTTCTGTGGTAAACTCAGGGTTACTAGAATTGAGTCTTCCACTCTCGCTAATGCTTTTTATCGGGTTAAATAAACTAGAAAAAAGGTCCCTAAGCACATCTTCACTTCTAACCTCGCCTTTTGTATACCCTTTCGTATACCAAGGATCCGTTACTTCTTTTTTTTCATCAGGATTATTAGGAGGAGGTAAAGATTCATCTGTGCAGGCGCATAAAAATGCTGCGCACAACAAAATTAGCAACACAACCAAAGTTAAAAAAACAACAAAGGTTCTTGAATTCATTAACTACTCTCCATCTTTTATAAACGGTTGCAATTTTAACATCCATAAATAGCAGCCGTTTCTATAGGACGTTCATTAGTTCGCTTTGTATGTTTTAATAAGCTCTATGCACTTGTAAAAATCTATTTCTTCTTTCAGAACACCATCGCGCGACTGAATCTCTACCATACCTTTTTCAAGAGAACGCGGGCTAATTACTATCCTAACCGGTATTCCCATTAAATCGCAATCTGCAAACTTAAAGCCAGCAGATGCTATTCTATCATCTAACAAGACATCTATACCTTCTCTAGTTAGTATATCATATAATTCTTCTGATTTCATCATTACATTTTCATTGTCATATCTAATAGCGCAAATATATACAAGCCAAGGCGCAATTTCCTTAGGCCATAATAGACCTTTTTCATCCGCATATTCTTCGGCTACTGCTGCAATTGCCCTTCCAACACCTATACCATAACAACCCATTATTGGAGTTATTTCCTTTCCCTCATTGTTTAAAACCGTCATACCCATACTCTTGGTATATTTTGTCCCTAATTGGAAGATGTTGCCTATTTCTATACCCTTTTTGACATATAATTTACTCCCACATCTTATACATTTATCGCCGTCTTTAACCTTAGATATATCATATATTTTAGTAGGCATAAAATCTCTACCATAACAAGCATTAGCAATATGGTATCCTTCTTTGTTTGCACCAACAACTACGTTTAATAGCCCTTCTACAGATTGGTCATATATTATTTCGAGTTTTTCACTTGCTTTAAGCCCTACAGGTCCAATGTTGCCAGCAATTAAATTGCTATCGTTGAGACTTGCTGGAACTATATTTGCATTAGTCACGACTTTCAGTTTAGATTCATTAATTTCTAAATCGCCTCTGATGAAACAAACGATATTTTTTTCCACATCTCCTTTGATATTATACACAACTGCTTTTAGCATATCTTTTTGTGTAATATCACCAAAGAAATCTACTACTTCCTTAATTTCTTTTGCATTGCCTGTGTAAACTTCTTTTAATCCAAGCATTTTTGTTTCCTGTGGCTTCTCTTTTACGCATTCAGCAACTTCCATATTAGCTTTATAATCACAATTGCTACATAAAACTATACTATCCTCACCTATATCTGTAAGTTCCATATATTCATGAGCTATACTACCACCCATCATTCCTGAATCAGACTGAACGACAATAAAATTTTTAAGTCCTATGCGCTTAAATATTCGATTATATGCCTCATAAACTCTTGCATAATACTCTTCTAAGCAAGATTGTGTTTCATGAAAGGAATAGGCATCTTTCATGGTAAACTCTCTAACTCTAATAAGTCCACCACGCGAACGAGCTTCATCTCTAAATTTGGTTTGTATTTGATAAATCATAAAAGGGAGTTGATTATATGATTTTACAGAATCTCTTACAAAATGAACTGCGGCTTCTTCATGTGTCATACCTAACACTAGATCGCGATTGTTTCTATCTTTCAAACGAACCATCTCATCTTTAATGTCAGAATACCTACCGCTTTCTTCCCACAATTCACGCGGCATAACAACTGGAAACAAACATTCTTGCCCCTCTATTGCATCCATTTCTTCTCTAATGATGTTTTTAATTTTTTCTGATATTCTTTGAGCGGGCGGTGCTAATGTCCATATCCCATTTGCTACCAGTTTAATGAATCCAGCTCTTAATAAAAGCTTATGGCTTTTTATCACCGCATCTGATGGTGTTGTTTTCGTCCTTTCTCCTATCAGCTTTGACATTCTCATGGCAATATATCCTCTTGTTTGTATACACTATTATTATCCCGCTACATTAATTTCTAGCTTCGTTTCATGCGTAGAAAATTTAACTGTGATTTCAAACTTTCCTTCCTTTGTTAATTTATTCATGCTATCTAGTTCTAACGCGTCTAGGTCATATTCCAGTGCAGCTTGTGATGTAGTCTTTAACGGTCTTGTTGTATTGTCACTTAATTTGGCAGTTACATTAATTTTGGAAGTATCAAAAACATCTCCCACTGATAATTGTACAGTCTTATCAAATTCTGCTTCTATAGATAGAATCTGTGGTAATTCTTCTTTTTCAGAATTACAACCAATAACTAATGTCGCAAAAACGACAACTAGCAAAACTATAGATACGGTTAATAAAAGTCTATTTTTATTCATTATCTTCCTCTTTTCTGTGTTGTATAATTTATCTATAAAATTATAAAAATATTAACAGTGTGTGTCAAGTAACAACACTGATTAAAGAAAGTGTTGAACATATAACCATTAACCAAGAAAACTTACGACTCTTTTCTCTAAAAATTATTCTTAAGTAAAAAGTGCACAAGCGAATGTGCACTTTCAAAATATTTATAAAAAGTGCGCCCACTCTGACAACCTTTACCGAATCGTATCTCCTGTAGGTAACTCCCTCAAAGCTTCCTTGTGGCACACTCTACTAATTGCTTAGTGCTGCTGCGATCAAACTCTGACACGGTTCACAACGCAAAGTTGCACAAGACCTTGGTATCAACATCCCTTACACTTGCCGTCTTTCCATAAATAGTGCCTCGGTGGGTGGTCTATCCTGCTGTAGCGGGTTGCAGGTTACAGGGCACCGCTAGCTCCCCATATAGCACTGTTTAATTATACTTAAAACAAGCTAAGCTTGCAAGTAAAGATAATATATAATAAATCAGCGCATTTAATTACTTAAGTCGCATAACTACAGAGTTAGACACACTAATGATTAATATATCATACAGTGTCATCAGCATTATCAAGGTTATTTACAAATAACAACTTATGAATTAATTTCTTAAGTTTGTCTATGTTTCGTCCGGTTTTTGCGCTTACAACTACCATATGTTTTGATCTTGGTATAAACTCAAAAATATCTTTGTCCTCTTTATTAATTACCGTTATTATTGGAGTATCTTTTACACCAATAGACTCCAAGACACTATTAACAACATTAAACTGTTCATGTGATACAGGCGAAGAACCATCCACTATGTGTAGGATTAAATCTGAAAAAACAGTTTCTTCTAGCGTAGAACGAAATGCTTTAACAAATTCATGAGGAAGGTTTGAAATAAAACCAACCGTATCGGTTAGTAAAGCCATAGAGCCATCGTTAAAAAAGAGTTTACGACTAATAGGATCAAGAGTTGCAAATAAAGCATCTTTTACTAAAGTATCTGCATTGGTCAAGGCATTCATTATCGTAGATTTACCCGCGTTAGTATATCCAACTA
>JAAZLE010000127.1 GCA_012799455.1 Clostridiales bacterium
AAGGAGTCTTTTCCTATCCTACCAAACATCTTTTTTGCAAGCTCTTGTTTCTTTTTAAGTTCTTGAGGTCTTATATTATTAAAATCATATACATCTTCAATGCATTGCATCTGGTATGAGATATTTTCTTTTAAGTATCCGTTATACAGCATTCCGTTTTCTCTGCGTTCTTTTTGTGTCATATTTCCTCCGACAGCTAAATAATTGTTTTTTCGTATATTATTTTATCAAAAAACAATGTATAAATCACCTATACGAGGTAGTATGTATGTTGGAGAAAAGTAATTGGAGGTGGAAACTTAAGCATATTAAATATATAATAAAGAAAATGAATATGAATGTTAGTTAATTAATCTTCATGCAAAAGAGGTGCGCCATGAGCAGGGTTACTACATACGAAAAAATACTAAGAAAAGAAGATGAAGGTATATACATATATATTCCCATCGAGATTGAAGAAGATGTTGAGCGTTTAGAAATATCGTACGATTATACTCCTTGGAGACCGAAAGGCTCGGCATGGTTAAATGACGTTGACATGATATTAATAGATGATAAGGGTTGTGATGTTGGAACGAGAGGTTCAGTTATTAGACATGCAGTCATTAGTCCATACTATTCAACACCCGGGTTTGATGTAAGGGAGATTACTAAGGGAACGTGGAACGTAGTTGTTTTGCCTGCTAGAATGATCTCTGAAGAGATAGATTTAAAAGTGCATGTTAAGACCTTTAAAAAGGAAAGGCGATGGTATGCAGGGGATACTCACACCCATACTCATAACTCCGATGGCCTTCAAGATTATCGTAAATTAATTGGGATGGCGAAGAAAGCTGGCTTCGATTATATGTTCATTACTGACCATAATAGAACCATATTACACATGCCGAAATCGCATGATTTTTTAACTATAGTTCCAGGAATTGAATATACCTATCCAAACGGACATGCCAATGCTTGGGGTATTCAACAGCCATATTCGGGAACCTTTATTACAAATAATCAAGAAGGTTTTTTAAAACTAAAGGAAGAATCAGAAGCCAAAGGAGCACTAGTTAGTATCAATCATCCAATGTGCTCAAAGTGTGGATGGCACTGGCCACTTGATAACTTTGACTTTGATGTTGTGGAGATTTGGAATGGGCCTATGAGGATAGATAATTTGAAGGCTATAGACTGGTGGCATAACGAATTAGTAAAGGGAAGGAAACTAAGTGCCGTAGGTGGAAGTGATTATCATAGGGATTATTATATTGTGAAATTGTTTGGGAAACCCGTTACGCATATATACTCTGAAGGACGCTCTCAAGCAGATTTACTAAAGGCAATTAAAGAAGGAAGAACCAGCATATCATGGCAGATGGGGAGCACGTTTATTGAGATTACAAGTGGTGATAGCGTGGTAGGTGACACGGTAACAATCAAAAGCGACACAAAGATTAAAGTAAATGTTAGCAATTTAAAAAGAGGTCATACACTAAAAGTTTATGACCAAGAGGGCGAGATATATACATACAAAGCAAAAAGAAGAGAAAACCATACAGTAGAGATCCCTGTAAAAAATGCAGGGTTTGTAAGAGCAGATGTAAGATACAACCTGAAAGGGTTTAAACGATTCATATTTAATCTGGGTATGCTTTTTGCAATGCCTGAACAAGCATTTATGAAAGAAATACCGCCTATGGTAGAAGCTATTTGTAGCCCCATTTGGTTTGAAAAGTAAAAAACAGATTTGTAAAATTGTTGTAAAAGTGCTTTAATCACATATAAAATGATATGAATTTTACCACGCGTAGTATATAATATCAGGTATAAAAACAATTTCCTTGAGGTTAACATGAAAAGAAATTTAGTAGGAGCAGTTATTTTATCATTCCTAACATTCGGTATTTACGGAATCTATTGGTTTGTGAAACTAACAAATGAAACAAACGAATTAACAAATAGTGAATATGCAAGCGGTGGGCTTGCATTCTTCTTAACCATTATAACTTTTGGTATTTATGGCATTTATTGGGCATATGCAATGGGCAAGAAGGTCAATAAGATGGAAAACAGTAATAATAATGAGGTGTTGTACCTAATTTTAACTATTTTTGGAATCGGCATAATCGTTTATATACTTGCACAAAAAGCAATTAATAATGCCGTTGAAGGAAAACAATAAATACATATTAACTAAAACCTAATGAAGAACTTCTGTTAATCAGAGGTTCTTTTTTTATAATCATTAATTTGAGTGTAGGCAAGTCACACAACTGAAAAAAATTAGCAGTTGCATTGCCTAATTAAAATCTTAGTGATATAATACACAAATGCGTTGTAATAAATGCGCGCG
>JAAZLE010000002.1 GCA_012799455.1 Clostridiales bacterium
ACCGAATGAAAAACGAAAATCTGACCGAATGAAAAATGGAAATCTGACCGAACGGAAACCCAAAATCTGACCGAATGAAAAATGGAAATCTGACCGAATGGACTTGAAATGCGCATAGGATACGTGTATTATATTAATATCATCATAACATTAATGAGAGGTTAAAATGATTGCGGATAAATCAAAATATATGCCCAGAATCATAGATAAGACTGTAAAAAGGTATTTAAACATCTTTGGTGCAGTTTGTATTGAAGGTCCTAAATGGTCTGGGAAAACCTGGACTTCTTCATATCATTCAAACAGTGAGTTCTTAATTGCAGATCCAGCTAATAATTTCCAAAACAGAGAACTAGCTAAGATCTCGCCTGATATGGTTTTGGAAGGCGCTACTCCTCGCCTCATTGATGAATGGCAAGAAGTTCCTGCTCTTTGGGATGCGGTGCGCTATGAAGTAGATAGAAGGGCGCTAAAAGGGCAGTTTATTTTAACAGGCTCCTCGACCCCAAAAATTAAAGGGATTTTGCATAGTGGCGCTGGCCGCATTGCTAAACTTAGGATGCGAACTATGTCGCTATATGAATCAGGGGATTCTTCGGGGCACTTTTCTTTAGAAGAATTGTGTAATGATAACATAACTCCATCTATTACTGGTGATGTAAATCTTCGCGCTTTAGCAGAATATATTGTGCGTGGTGGTTTTCCTAGTAATATTAACTCACAAACAGAAAGTTCTAATTTATTGGCTAAGTCTTACATTAATGCGATACTTGATGATGCTCAAAGAGTAGAAGGAAAAAAATACAATAAGCATAAGATGTTACTGTTACTTAGATCTCTTGCTAGAAATGAAAGCACTGTTGTTACTAATAGAACTTTAGCAAAGGATATAAAAGACGTTGATGATGAAACTATCGATAACGATACTATCGCTAATTATTTAGATATTTTCGATAGAATGTTTCTACTAGATAATCAAGCTCCTTTTTCGACTAATATAAGGTCCTCAATACGAGTTAAACAGTCCGAAAAAAGACATTTTTGTGACCCTGCGCTTACATGTGCCCTGCTGAGTGCAACACCAGAAAAATTAATTAATGATTTAAACACTTTTGGTTTGTTGTTTGAAGCATTATGTATACGCGATTTGAAAATTTATGCTGAGTCTTTTGATGCAAATTTATATCACTATCAGGACTACGACAATAAGGAAATAGATGCAGTTATAGAGCTTAAAAACGGAAATTGGTGTGCATTTGAAATCAAACTTGGAGCAAATAAAATTGATGAAGCGGCTACCTCACTTCGCTTGGTTCATGACTCTATATTAGAAGCTGGTGGCACTCCTCCTAGCGTAATGTGTGTTATATGCGGAATGTCAAATGCTGGATATAGACGCCCAGATGGTGTTTATGTTGTTCCTATCACTGCACTTAAAAACTAATAGTTTTTTAAACAGTTATGAATGCGTGGCAAGATGACATTTAAAAAACTCTAATTGCTTTTTGGATACCACATCAAATTGTTCGCCGTGATAAGGATCAAAGTGTCCTCCTGGGATGGTTAGAAACTCGGGCTGTTTCATTTTTTGTACAGTCTTTTGAACGGATTTAATTGGAATTAACGAGTCTGTTTTCCCTGCTACAACTAGCGCTGGACACTTTATAAGCCTCGCAACTGCAGTAGGACGGTAGAGGATCATTGTAAGGAATATGCGTGTTGGTGCTGCGTTTACAACTTCCATTCCTTCAGGAATAAGAGAATCGTAGCCAGGTCGAGAGTCGTGCGTGTTAAGGATGGCAAAGTTGCCAGGATATGCGTAAACAGGAACGGTGTATGGTTTGCGTCCTGTTATAGCTCTAAAAATGTCTCGAAAGCAAGAAGTGACGGCTTTGAATAAATATTTTGGCCCATTTTTAATAACTATAGGAAAAGAGCTGGCAAGACCACTCACGAAAGGAACTTGAGCTGAGATTGTGGCAATATTTTTGTCTTTAGAGGCGGCTTTAATAACGTGTCCACCGCTGAAAGAACTTCCCCAAAGCGCTATTTTATCCACATTAATATCTTCTCTAGTACGTGCATATTTAATGGCAGAAAGATAGTCCTGTACATGTCTTTTAGGAGAAATTAACTGTCTTGGAGTTCCTTCACTATCTGCAAAGCCTCTGTAATCAAACGATAAAACGGCAAGCCCATTCCCCGCAAATAGTTCAGCAAAAGGCTCTAGTCCACAGTTTTTCATTCCTGCAAGGCCGTGAGCCATAATAACCAGTGGAGGTTTTTCTACATTGTTAGGAAGATATAGCCAAGCCTAACATTTGTTGCCATGACTATCAAACATACAATCAATTCTTGAAAAACTCATAGAACACCTCATTCTTTCTAGTTATGCATATATGCTATGTCAAATGGATTGCGATGTCAATAATCGGTGTTTTTAGTTTGTGATATTAAAGTAAGAAAGCAGGCAAGTTGAACAAAGTTCGCTTGCGTGCGCGAGGGCGCACTCTCGCGTGCGTGCGTTAAATATTTAAATATATAAATTAATTTACAATATAGTATATAAGTGATATAATCAACAAGTTGAGTTGAGGGCAAAACGCTTTAAAATACCGACAAAAACAGCCCTGAGAGGCGAATTAAGGAGAATTTCATGCAAAACAATGTAAATAACTATGATGAACATAATATCAAGGTTCTAAAAGGTCTTGAAGCCGTCAGGAAGAGACCTGGAATGTACATTGGGACAACAGACATAAAAGGTCTCAATCATTTAATTACCGAGATAGTAGATAACTCTGTAGACGAGGCACTAGCTGGCTTTTGTACTCATATAGAAGTTGTTTTAAGAGATGACGGTTCTTGCTCTGTAAGTGATAACGGAAGAGGTATTCCAACTGGTATCGTTGAAGGCGAGGGAGTATCTGGTGTAGAAGTTGTTTTAACTAAGCTACACGCAGGTGGTAAGTTTGGAGAGGGTGGCGGATATGCTATCTCTGGCGGTCTGCACGGTGTTGGACTTTCAGTTGTTAACGCGCTAAGTGATTGGTTGGTAGCAGAAGTAAGGCAACACGGTAATATTTATCGTCAAAGATTTGAAAGGGGCGAGAAAAAGTCAGAGCTAGAAATAGTAGGGAAAACAGATGAAACTGGCACTACCATTTCTTTCCTACCCGATAAAACCATTTTTGACTCTATCATATTTGATTATGAGCCTGCAAAGAGAAGATTAAGAGAGCTTGCATACTTGAATAAAGGCTTAAGAATAACTATAAGAGATGAAAGAACTGTTAGGGAAGCTAAAGTAGAAGTTAGCGAAGAAGAACAAAAAGTAGAAGAAAAGCCAGAAGTTGTAGAAGAAGTTCAAGTTGAAGAAATAGAACATAAAATAATAGAAGAATCATTTTGTTATGAAGGCGGAATAATTGATTATGTTAAAGCTTTAGGAAGAGGAAAAGAGTCGGTTCTACCGCAAATTTTATATTTCTACGAAGAAATGCCTAATGCAGATCCTAAAAAGGCTAATGACATAATAGAAATCGCTATGCAATATAACACTGGCTACGATGAGAAAATTGTTACGTTTGCAAATAATATAAAGACAGAAGAGGGTGG
>JAAZLE010000128.1 GCA_012799455.1 Clostridiales bacterium
AAGGCGTGGATTTAAAGGATAAAGATATTACGTGGGGAACAATACTCTACGAGATTTTTGACCAAAAGGTAGAAGAGTTTTTAATTCAGCCTACATTTATAATTGATTACCCAGTAGAAAATAGTCCGCTTGCTAAGCGTAAGACAGATGATCCAAGACTAACTGAACGCTTTGAAGTTTTTATAACCGCTAGAGAGCTAGGCAATGCGTTTAGTGAACTAAACGATCCTATAGACCAAAGAAAGAGATTTGAAGATCAGGTAAGAGCTAGAGAAAAAGGCGATGAGGAAGCACAGATGATGGATGAAGATTTTGTTACTGCACTTGAGTATGGTCTTCCTCCAACAGGCGGGTTAGGAATAGGAATTGATAGAATGGTCATGTTACTGACAGATTCACCATCAATAAGAGACGTTCTATTATTCCCGACAATGAAACCATTGGGTAAATAATGGAGCATTTTCAAATTTAAACTAGTTAACATGTAAGCACGCAATATATTACGTGCTTACGGCGTTTTAAAAGAGTTAATACAGCATCTTAAGCTTATGCAATGTACAAGTTTTGTAAAAGTAGCATGTTAACAACATAAATAAGATAAAAACAACAAGGAGGCAACTATGAACACACCAATTTCAGACGTTATAAAAGAAAACATATCTCATATTTCCTTTCATACGCCAGGGAATGATGGAACCGGAATGGGCCTTCTAAGTGATAGGTACGATTTAACAGAGGTCTCGTTTACCGATAATATCATATATAGAACGGGTGTTATAGCAGAAAGCGAGATGGAAGTCGCAAAGGTTTTTGGTAGCGATAATGTTCTTTTTTGTACATCTGGATCTACTACATTAATTAACATTGGTATTAGAACACTAGCAGACGAAGAGCCTTTTTTAGTGTATGAAAACGCACATGGTTCTGTCTTCAATGCTTTAAGAATGCTAGGTGCTAAAACATATGTATCTAGAGGTGTTGATTTAATAGAAGCTATAAAAGAAACAGGTGCTAAAAGAGTGGTTATTACTAGTCCAAACTACTTTGGGAAAACTGTAGATTTAGAACTGTTTAAGCGTGTTAAAGAGGAAACAGGAGCTAAAATATTATGGGATTGCGCACATGGTTCACATTTTAGATTTAGCGACAAGTTCCCCAAATGGGATCCTAAATGTGCGGATGTTATCATCCATTCGCTGCATAAGACCACTCCTGCTATGACTAGCGGAGCAATTATGCATGTATCAGATGAATATGTAGAAAGGGCTAAAACATGGTTTATGATGATTCATACAACCTCACCGTCTTTTCCAATATTAATGAGTATAGAGTATGCTGTTAAATATTTAGTTGAAAATGGGACCGAGCAGTTTAATAAAGCAATTTTAGCGGTAGAAAAATTTAAAGAAAAAGTAAAAAACACTTTCTTTAATGTATACACTATTGATGATCCAACAAGAGTAACAATTGAAAGCGAATTAGAAGGAAGTGTTGTTGCAGATTATTTAGAGTTAAACGATATTTATCCTGAAATGACATATGGCAATAGGGTGGTTCTTATAGTAACACCATTTAACTATGATAAATTAGAAAATGTAGCTAAGTGTTTATTAGAAATTGACACTGGGAAAACCCATGGGGGGTTCAAAATCGAACTTCCAGCAAAGAAGGCATCAAAATATAATAGACACCGTGGTTCAGGCACTAAAGCAGGTAAAGAATTTGTAGGCATAAAAGAACTCGTGTTTAGCAAAGATTTTATGAAAGTTGAACTAGAAGATGCTGTAGGACATATAGCATACAAGGAAGTTGGCATGTATCCACCAGGCGTTCCAGACATTTATTCTGGTGACATTATAACCGCAGAAGATGTTGAGTATTTAAAAGAAAGGATAGATTCTTTGTTTGGGCTTTTAGATGGAAAAATGCTAGTAGTTGCCGAAGAGGACTAATTTTTTCTAGCTATAGCTGAACAAACTGTATGTCAGTTTTTATGGTAACGAAACCATAGATAACTCATATATATTGCTGGGTGTTCTTATTATGAGTTTTCAATGTAAACTTAACTATAGATAACTCTATGACAGGTATATTTATCAGCAGGTTCGTTATAAAAAATATAGACAGTGTAAAAGTTTATATAAATTTGATATAATTAAAGATAGTGCATATTAAATAGTAACAAGCATAAAGAGGCGGATATGAAAGGCAAATTTATTACTCTAGAAGGGTGTGAGGGCGTGGGAAAGTCTACACAGCTAAACATGCTGAAGGAGTATCTGGAAAAGACAGGTCAAGAAGCATTTTTTACTAGAGAGCCAGGCGGAACACCTGTTGCTGAAGCTATACGGAAAATACTACTTGACCAAAGTTTAACGATTGAACCAAAAGTTGAAGCTATGCTATTTGCAACAGCAAGGATAAGTCATATAGATGAAGTTATTATTCCCAATTTAGAGCAGGGCAAAATAGTTATATCAGATAGGTATATAGATAGTTCACTTGCATATCAAGGTTTTGCGAGAAATTTAGGGCTGGATTTTGTTCAGACAGTTAATAAATATGCTTTTGATGTTTGCATGCCAGACTGTACCATATTTATTGATATGGATCCTGAGTTTTCATGGCGCAGACAAAAGGGCAATAAAATATCTAATGATAGACTAGAAAATGAAAAACTGGAGTTTCATAAGGGGTGTTATATAGGCTTTACTGAACTGGCTAAAGTTTTTAAAGACCGGATAATAAAGATAGTTCCAGATATAGATAAAAATGAAACCCACAGGCGCATAGTTGAAGCACTTAAAAATAAAGGCGTAATTAAGTAACACATAATTCTTATAGAGTTAGAGATAATACTAAAAGGTAATAGTAATGATTTTTGAATCGCATTCAGAAAACCAAATATCAAAAGAATTAGAAGCGGATAGAGATAGTTTACTACATGCTTATTTTGCCATAGACCCGGACGTAAAAAATAGAGAAATCTTAAAACTGCTGTTGGATAGCCAGATATACAAAGAATTAAAGGCGGATAAAGATAGAGGTGGATTATCGCACGCATACCTTGTTTTGGGTCCAGACAAAAAAACTAGAGAGGTTTTTAAAATGCTCGCATCGGTCCTTATTTTATGTAAAAAAGGGGGGTGCATGAAATGTGCTATATGCAGGAATATAATAGCAAAGGGACATGCGGACATAAAGAACATAAATGAAGAAGGTGATTTAAAGGTAGAAGACTTAAGTGGGTTAATTGATGAGATATATACAAAGCCCATATCAGGTGATAAGAAAATATTTTTTATCGACAATTTAGAAATTCCTGCTAGCTCGCAAAGGATACAAAACAAACTATTAAAAATTTATGAAGAGCCACCTAAAAATGTGATAATCTTTATGCTAGCAAGAGGAGAGGCAGGTGTGCTTCCTACTATTATAAGCCGAGCAAAGTCTATATATCTTCCTAAATTTACAACCAACCAGATTTTTGATGTACTGATTGCGGAAGACATCGCAGAATATACCGCGGAGATGGCAGCTTCTTTATCTTCTGGAAGGTTTGACAAGGCATATGATTTTGCGGATAAAGAAGAGAACATAGAGTTATTCGAAAGCATATTGGAGTTTTTAGTGAATCTAAAAAGTTCTAAAGATGTCTCGAAATATCTAAATAGCTATATTTTCCAAAAGGCTAATATGGAAACAACTTTTGAAATAATACAAGTTATACTAAATGATGCACTAATTAGAGTAAGCGGAAGTAGTAAGTCGCTTGCTACGATGGATAGAGATTATTATATTGATGAAATAGCTAAAATGCATAACGCAGGTAGTCTTGCTCTTGCAATACTTGCTACTACCGAAGCAAAGAAAATGTTGAGTCTTTCAGTAAGTGAAACTTCGATAGCAGAATCATTTATGCTAAACATGCTACAAAGTAAATATAAAGCCATGCTCTAAAAATACCAAAAAAGATTACATCTGAAGATGTAGAACGGAGGATAAATGATAACAATAGTATCGGTAAAGTTTAGAACCGCACCAAAGCCATATTATTTCGATCCAGGTGAAGAAGTTTTTCATGTGGGTGAATTTGTAATAGTAGAAACTATTAGAGGTTTGGAGTTTGGCGAAGTAGTTAGTGGGAACAAAGAAGTTCCTGAAAGTGAAATAGTAGGGGAGTTAAAGCCTGTCATTAGAAAGGCTACAGAGGAAGATAAAAACAGACACGAAGAAAACCAAGCATCTAGGAAAGGCATAATGGAAAAGGCCATTGAAAAGGTAGAAGAGTGCAAGCTAGATATGAAAGTAGTGGATGCAGAATGCACTTTCGATCGCAAAAAAACCATAATATATTACTTAGCGCCTAACAGAGTTGATTTTAGAGAACTAGTAAGAAAACTTGCTGCAGTAATCAGTGGCAGAATAGAAATGAGGCAAATATATGAGCGTGACGACATAATATTAAAGGGCTCATATGGTGTTTGTGGCCAGCCTTGTTGCTGTACAACATTTTTGCCAGAATACGCCAAATCATCCATTAAAATGGCTAAAAATCAAAACATATCTTTGAATCCTTCCTCAATTAATGGGTTTTGTAATAGACCAATGTGCTGTTTAAGGTTTGAAGATGATTTTTATAGAGAAGAACTTAAAAAGATGCCTAAAGTAAAGGCAAGGGTAGAAACGCCAGAGGGCGATACAGGTGTTGTTACAAGTCTTGATGTCATTAAGCAAAAAGTAGTTGTAAAAGTTACTAATGAAGAAGGAACAACAATACGTTCATATGAAGTAAGCGAGCTCCCAGGCTATGAAAACATAGAAGATGACATTGATAATTATGATGAAGAAATTGCATTAGAACAAGAATTACCAGAAACTAAAAGAACAGACAAATCAACGCAAGCTAATAGGGATGACAATCATAATCGGAAAATAGATACTAAGCAAGATAATAGGCAGGGCAGTGATAAGCAGCAAAGGTCAAATCCTAATACCCAAAGAGGAAAAGGTAAAAGAAGACCAAACCAGCAAGGTCAAAAAAACCGTCAATCACAAAACAAGAGACCACATCAAAATCCGAAGAGAGATTAAGTGAAAAACGCATAAAACGAAAACTTCTATGGAGATGTATTGTGAAAAAAGCTTTAATAACAATTACTATGGCATTAGTGATAGCGATAATTGCTGTAATCTTAGTAGTATCATATGAGGCGAGTTCTGAGTCGCTTGAAACAGTGCAAATAAAAATGGAAAATGCAGGATATCGAACGCGAGTGAGTTCTGAGTTTGAGATAGAGGACTCAAGTGATGAAGGTCTTTTAGGTCGTGTGTCTTGCTGGAAAAAAGGTGAGTCGGAAGGGTTTTTAGATGTAAGTTCGTTTGATTCCGTACGCAATGCTATGAAGTATTATTTTCATGTAAAAGCAGGTTATGCAGAGTATATTGCATGTTACGGAACAACCGCA
>JAAZLE010000129.1 GCA_012799455.1 Clostridiales bacterium
CAAGGTGGCTGGAGAGGTACTTGGGAAGGAGAAGGTGGAGGAGTGCTAATCAATCAATGCCCACACCAACTAGACTTGTTCCAGTGGCTAGGTGGTATGCCTACTAAAGTATATGGTAAAGCCAGGGTCGGTGTAGGTCGTAATATCAATGTAGAAAACGATGTCACATTTATGACGGAATATGAAAATGGTGCGGTAGGCGTGTTTGTAACAAGTACACACGATTTTCCTGGAACCAACAGATTACAAATTGATGGTGATGGTGGACAAATAGTAGTTGAGTGGACAGGCCTATTAACCGAAAAATTAACATATACCAAACTAAACACTAAAGAAAGTGAGTTTAACAAGACAAACAAAGTGTTTATGCCAAGAATTCCAAACAAAAAAGTTGTTAAAAAGATTGGCTTGATTGGAAACGCATTTAACTTAGGCATAATAGGACAGCATATAAAAATCATTCGTAATTTTTCAGAAGCTGTGCTTTTTGGTAAAGAGTTAATAGCACCAGGTATGGATGGTATAAATGGGCTAACTTTATCAAATGCAGTGTATCTATCTAGTTGGCTAGATAAAGAAATAACGCTCCCCCTAGATGAAGAATTATTCTTAAGTGAATTACAAAAGAGAATAGATTTAGAGAAAAAAGCATAAATCAAAATCTAAAAACAGCAAAAGCAGGTGTAAAAATGAGAAAAATTAAAATCGGTACACAGTTATTTTCGCTTAGAAGATACTTACAAGAAGAAAGTAATGTTCCCAAAGTATTTGCAAAAGTTAAAGAGATGGGCGCAGAGGTCGTACAAGTTTCTGGGATGTGTGCAATAGACAGTAAAAAACTAGGAGAGATTTCAAAACAATATGAATTGCCTATTTGTATAACCCACTCGCCAATTGATAGAATCAAAAACGATCTTGAGCGTTTGGCAGAGGAGCACCTTGATTTTGGGTGTAAAAATATCGGTATTGGAATGATGTCGAGTGAATATAGGGGCTCGAAAGAGGGTTTAATGTCGTTTATTGACCTGCTTAATGAAACGTCTAAAAAACTTGCTCCCTATGATATGACGATTGCGTATCATAATCATCATTTTGAGTTTAATAAATATGATGATAAAATAATCTACGATATGATGATAGATAATACCGATAAAGCAGTTCAGTTCATACCAGATACATACTGGATTAAAGTTGGAGGATATGTTCCACAAGAGTATATTAAAAAGCTAACTGGAAGAATAAACACATTACACCTAAAAGATTATAAAAAGACGCTAGGAATCCCGTTATTTAGAGCTGTTGGTAAAGGCGATATTGACTTTGTAGATATACTAAAAGTGGCAGAGGAAGCAGGAGTAGAGAACGCAGTTGTTGAATTAGACCTTTCTCCTAATCCATATAAAAGCATGGAATATAGCCTAAATTACTTAAAAAAGATATATCCATAAAACTACACTATAACTTTTAGTAATAATACCTAAGCATTAATAAATATAATCAAACATGAGAAATTAAAACATGGATGTTAAGTATATTTTATCAAAAACAGATCACACTCTTTTAAAGCCAAATAGTACTGAAAAAGAGATATTAAAGCTTATACAAGATGGTATGGAATACAGTGTTGCAAGCATATGTATTCCCCCATCTTTTGTTCGTTTTGCAAGTAACAATTCTAAAGATTTAAATATTTGTACAGTAATAGGTTTTCCCAATGGGTATAACAATACATCTGTTAAAGAAAAAGAGACAGAGCAAGCGTTGATAGAAGGTGCTAGCGAAATAGATATAGTCATTAACATTGGTGATTTAAAGGATAAAAAGTATAAAAAAGTCGAGGATGAAATTAAGAAAATTAAAGATATAGCATCAAAAAACATATTGAAAGTTATAATAGAAACTTGTCTTCTCACTGAGGAAGAAAAAATAATTATGTGTAAAATAATTAGTGATACTAAAGCTGATTATATAAAGACATCAACTGGTTTTTCTATCGCAGGTGCAACCGTAAAGGATATTGAGTTATTTAAAAAGCATATAGATAAAAGAGTAAAAATTAAAGCTGCAGGTGGAATCCGAACTTTAGAAGATGCAAAGATGTACCTAGACTTAGGCTGTGAAAGGATAGGAGCTAGTTCTATTGTAGAAGCAGTAAAACGGTTAAATAATATATAAATCAAGGAGGCTACGCTATGATACCAACTCCACACATAACAGCAAAAAAAGGTGATTTTGCTAAAACAGTATTAATGCCTGGTGATCCGTTAAGGTCAAAATATATTGCGGAAAACTTTTTAAAGGATGCTGTATTAGTAAATAATGTAAGAGGCATTCAAGGCTATACAGGCTACTATGAAGGAAGTAGGGTATCCGTTATGGCATCTGGCATGGGTATGCCTTCCATGGGGATTTATTCATACGAACTATTCAACTTCTATGATGTGGAAAACATTATTAGAATTGGCTCATGCGGAGCTACGAATAAAAGTGTTAATGTAAGAGACTTAATTATTGGTCAAAGAGCATTTACAACTTCTAGCTTTGCAGAAAACTTTGGTTTGCCTAAAGATTTTTTAGGAAGTGCAAGCGAAGATCTTGTTGAAAAGGCAATTAAGGTGTGCAAGAAGTTAAACATTAAACCAGTAATAGGTGATGTTTTTTCATCTGATGTATTTTACGGTGAAAAAGACAAGCTTGATTACTATAAAGAATATAATATTATGGCGGTTGAGATGGAGGCTGCTGCTTTGTACATGAATGCATATAAAGCAGGCAAAAAAGCATTACTCCTTGCAACAGTATCGGATAGCTTAGTAGATGAAAAAGCACAAAACTTAACAGCTGAAGAAAGAGAAAAATCTTTTTCAGATATGTTTATAGTTGCTATGGAAATTGCAAAAATTAGCTAATTACATATCAAGGTGCAGGATGGAAAAATCAAATATTGTAGAGAATTCAAGAGATAGCATGAATTTAGAAAACATAGACTCTGAGCTTATGCAGTTTGAGTATGTAAAAAGCAACAAATCAAAAGCATTTGATCCATTTAATCTTCTTGCAATTAAAGGTATGAGAGTCCATCTTATCATATTAGATGGTTTAGGTATCGGCGAACTTACTGATGCCAAAATATACGGAGATGAAGGGAG
>JAAZLE010000024.1 GCA_012799455.1 Clostridiales bacterium
CTTCTACCGTTAAAATATTAGGAGACATGGCGTTTTTAAAGGCACTCTCACTAGAGAAAGTGAATTTAAATGATGGCATAACTTCAATAGGAAAAAATGCATTTTTAGGTTGCGAAAAACTTACATCTTTAGAAATTCCTAAAACAATAGAAAGTATTGGTGAGTTTGCTTTTTACAACTGTGTAAACCTTCTAAACATAAGAGTGTATAAGGCAGAAGCAGATATCGAACTTGGGAAGAAATGGTATCCTACAAAAGCGGGACAAGACATAAAAGGCGCTAATGTCACGTTTGGGGAGGCATCGTAATGGCCACAAAGGTTAGTGCAAAAGTTAAGTCTTGGATTGAATATTTAAAGGCTCATTGGAATAAGCCAAAAGAAGGCGAAGACGTCTCTATAAAAGAGTTTACTGCGATTGGTTTAGGCGGGATGGGTGTCAATGGCATTGGATACTTAGGCACGGTAATTAGCTTCAATGTAGCTAGTTATTTAATCGGGCCAATATTTGGGCTTGCTGTTGATGATATTTATATTGTTGGGATGATAGGCTCAATAATGGGTTTACTGTTTAACCCATTACACATGTTAGTTACAGACAATTTAGGCGAACTTCCTAAAAAGACAAGCAATATTCTCCATATCGTATCAGCAATTTTATGTGCATTAAGCATTGGAATGTGGTTTGTTCCAGATACTGTAGGGGAAAAATTTGTAATAGGGCTGTTCAAAATACTATCTACTTTCATAATAGCAAACATAGCTTCGGTATATTTTAGAATTATACTTATGAAGAAGTTTAGCAAAAAGTACGGTAAATATAAACCATGGTTACTTTTTGGCGGAATACCAACTGCAATTTTATTATCTGTTATCACATTTTTCCCTTATCAAATCATGAGTTATGCTCAAAAGCTGGTGTTAAGCAACCTTATATTTGCTCTTTTAGGAATTTTCATGTTCAACTATACAGGAAGCGTTTCCAGTCTTTCTTATGTAGTGTCTACATCTGCAAAAGAAAGGACAAAAATAATTTCCATTACTAGTATTGTCAATGGGCTATTACGTTCTATATATGGGATTTTATTTCCTATTGTAGCTGTATGGACAGGTGGGATGCTTAGTATTACTACATACAGGGTGTTTATTCCGGTTTTTTGTGCGATTTCTTTAGTTTTAAGTTTTTTTGCTATAATCCCGCAAGAAAGAGTTGTACAAAGTAAAGAACATAGACCTAAAGTGGAATTTAAACGTGGTATCAAAGAGGTTTTACGTAATAAATATCTCTGGATTGGAAATATTAGTGGCATATTATACACACTAAATGCAGTTGCCGGACCTGTGCTTTCATGGATGTTTGTGTACACAATCAAAATGGAATGGGCAATGGGTGTTGCTATAGCAGTTACTGGACTATCTAGTACACCAGCTAATTTAATGACACCATTTTTAGTCCGAAAATTCGGACTTCGAAAGACTTATGTCGGTTGTAGGTTTATACAAGTATTAATGTTTGGGGTGCTTGCAATCGGGGTATGGCAATCTAGCCTGGCCCTTTACATGATTGGCGCATTTATAAGCTCTATATTCTCAACTCCTGCAAATGCTTTGAATAAAACATACACATCAATTACCTGGGATTACCAACAATACATAAGTGGCGAAAGGCTAGATGGCTTTATGGGGATATTTACTTATTTATCCACACCGCTAGGGCTTGCAATGGGATATATATTACCATTCTTTTTAACCCGTGCAGGGCTAACGACAGATTGGGATATATTGTTTGATCTTTCGATTAGTAAAACAATATTTTTAATCCACATTGCAGTTGCCGCTGCAAGTGTTCTTCTTTCTGCCATACCATATATTTTCTATGACCTTGATGTTGCAGGCCACGAAAAAATTATTGAAGAACTGCGCCAAAGGGCAGAGCAAGAAACAATAACC
>JAAZLE010000130.1 GCA_012799455.1 Clostridiales bacterium
CAGTATCATACACATCTATAGGCGTTTCACCTTTAGCATGCACGCTCTCGAAAAAAGCTCGTAAAACGAGATAATCCATACCACCGTGCCCACCTCTTATTCCTTCTTTTCTATACTGTTTCCATATAGGGTGTGCATATTTTCTTGCATATTTCTTACCATTATTCCAAAGTGGTCTTGAATAAAAATCATAAATCTGATGTTTTTTATCTAAAAACAAAATATTTGCCTCTTCTTGATACATAGCCTTGGTCCCTCTAACCGTAAAACCCCTGCTATAATGTCTAGGGAGAGTAGTATCAAGAGTCAAAACTATTGTTTCGCCATTTTCACATTTAATAGTAGTTGTGACAATATCTCCTTGGGCAAACTCTGCATTAACTAAATCTTCATCACCACTTTTGTTTTCCTTAATGTATTCTCTCATACCACTAGCTTTAGAAGATACTGATACTAGAGATTTCATTTTATTTCCCCTATTTAAATTTAAAATCTTGGAAATAGGCCCTAATTCATGCGTAGGATAGTTTTCACAATTTCTAGTGAGATAGTTCTGAAGTCTGTAGTGTCTATTTTCTTTACCAAATGCTATTTCTTTCCTTAAATCGTGATGATATCCGCCAGCACAATGAACTACAGTACCAAACATTCCTTTCCGTACCATATTAAGCACCATTAACTCATACTTGCCATAGCAACAGTTTTCCAACATCATACATGGCGTTTTATGTTTCTCATACGCGTCGACTAGGTCCCAACATTCTTGAATATCATACGCTCCACCAACCTCAAGCCCAACATAAATATTTTTTGCCATGGCTTCAAGAGCTATTTTCGTATGGCTCTCCCAGCTCGACAAAATTAAAATCGCATCGATGTTTTTATCATCTATAATATTTTTATAATCACTTGTTCCCTTAGGCTCATATCCCTTAATTTTATTAACTACTTTTATTGCGGTTTCTACTCTATCGGTATATAAATCACAAAGCCAGCTAATATCAATGTCTTTCATCCTCGCAATAAGTTTCAAAAGCCCAGTGCCTCTAGCTCCAAGTCCTACAATGCCTATATTTAAATTACTCACCTCTATCTCCTTTTTATGTAATCGTTTTTATTTCCCTTGATATTTAAACACCTAGTTTATTGTTCTTAATTAATTCTTATTTTTCACTATCTACTATATCTTTAAAGTCTACATCTACAACCTTAACACAGCCATCTTCATAGTCTTGCGTATTTATGGGTTCGTCCACTCCTATTCTCCCTTCGCTTTTTATAGCCCTTCTAGCTTCAAGTTCAGCTTTCATATTATCATAGAATGAACCATTTAGGCTGTATGTCTTTTTATAAATTATTAATCCAATCGGCATTAGTGGAAGTGGCAATAAGAACATAAAGGAACGTAAAATTAATAGAGACTTGTCAGTAACTTCACCCGAAAATGTATTTGTCATCAAATCAATAGTTGGGAGGTCTGAAACAGCCACGCCAATTCCTAATACTAACATTGCAAGCGCTGCGGATACCTTAACTAATATTGTTTGAAAAGACATAATCAAACTATCTGCTCGCACTCCACTTCTATATTCTTCATAATCTACAATGTCTGCAATCATGACTATAGATGTTATCTGATTCATACCATTAGCAATCATTAAGAAAGAAGCAGCTGCTGACATTATTAAAACATTCACAATCGGAATTCCTACCAATGGGAACAAGAAATATACTCCAAAAATCCCTAACATTCCTATTGCAGCAAAAATAAATGTAAGTTGAAAGACCTTATCTCTTGATAGCTTTTTAGTTATAAAAGTATAAAACATCATTGCTATCCCTTGTAATGTACATGCAACTATATTAAATAACGCATAATTATCAAGCCCGCCCAAATTCTTAGCATCATAAATGAATAAATATGTAGATTGTAAAATTGCAATATTTGCTCCTACTGAAAACAACAATACACTCCAAGTGTAAGATTTCAGCTGCGTGTTTTCCTTATATATTTTGAACATATCTGAAAACTTGACAGTTTCACACGGCACCTCATAACGCTCTTTTAGTGTAACTATTGGCAATATAATTGTGATAATTAAAAAGGCAGAACCTATTCCAGCAACTACTAGATAACTGATTGGATTTAATTTCCCATATGTATACTCCATTAGTATAGCTCCACCAGAGCCAATAAGGAACCCACCGAAACCACCTATTAATTTCGACAAACTGGAAACGCTTTCTCTCTCGTTTGCCTTATCCGCAATCGATGGAATAATCCCCATTGAAGGAACGTCTAAAATCGCATATGATATGGCCCATAAAAAATATAAAGCGAGATAATAGAAATATTTTAGCCCTACGCTTGCTTCCTTGAGAGGGATAAAGAGAGCAATTAGCATTATTGCGTTTACAAGAGCCCCAACCAACATCCATGGCTTGTACTTGCCTAATTTTGATTTTGTGTTGTTAATGATAACTGCCATAAATGGATCGAACACAGCAGATAGTATTCTTATAAAGCAAAAAGCAAAGCCTACAACAATACCATTAAGACCCATAAATGTGGTTAAATAAAGCATCGCGTAGACATTTATCATAGCAAAACTGCTTTCCTTTCCCAGTGTGCCTAAAGAATAAAATATTTTTTCTTTAAATGTAATTTGGTCCACTAGCTTTTCCTTTTTCTTAATCATGTATTCCCTTCCTATAATAATTCTTATTTTTGTTTAATATATCAATTTTAATGCTTATCTTTATTTTAATTTTACATCTATATTAACTAAAACGATTTTTATTTTATTTTTTTAGATAACCTATCATTCATTAATACTTTTATTCGAAATTAATTCAATAGATAGAATGAATTATCTATCCGCCATACATCTTATACACTATACTATACACTAGCCTTTTAGGTAAAATACGAGCAAGTATGGAAAGCAGCTTATATTCCCACCCTACAACAATATATGGCGAAGGATTTTTTCTATTAATTACTTTTAAAATAACTTCAGCTATGGTTTCAGGTGGTTTTCCAGACTGTTCATCTCTTTCCATTTTTGATACAGCACCTTCTATTCTTTTTCCATATTTTTCATCATCTTTTTCATTCTTTTCTCGCTTTGCGGTAAAATCAGTTTTTATGTCGCCAGGCAAAATAGTTGTCACTTTGATATTGAATGGTTTGACCTCCATACCTAAAGAAGCCGTAAACGAACTAATCGCAGCCTTTGATGCCGAATAAAACGACTGGAAAGGTATGGGAAACTCTGCAGCCATTGAACTAATATTAATTATTTTTCCGCCCCCTGATTCACGCATATGTGATATAACTGCCTGAGTTGCATATACAGATCCCATAAAGTTTACATCAAACTGTCTTTCTATAGAACAAGCATCCGTATTCTCAATTGCTCCCGATATACCATAGCCAGCATTATTAATTAGCACATCAATTTGTCCTTCTTCTTTAATAACTTGCGCAATAGAGATGTCCACGTCATGTTTTATGGACACATCAGTTTTAATATTTTTAAAACCATCAGCTTCTCTTCTCGCTAGATTGTATACAATCCAACCTTTTTCTAATAGTTTTTTTCCTGTGATATTCCCTATCCCAGTAGAAGCTCCTGTTATAACAGCTACTTTTTTCATTCCTTTTCCCCCACACAAAATATCATATAGCCTTTACTCAAAAAATTCATCTTTCAAAACATTTTCTACAGCAATTTCTGTACTTTCTTCCTCAGGTTTTGTCAAAGTCTCCTCTCTTCGTCTCATGTTTTCGGTATACATCATCTGATGCGTTTTTCTATCCAAGTCATAAAAAATAAGCGGAATAATGGTTAGTACCATACCTATAGCCGATACTATGGTTACCATAAAAAAGATACCTTCCAGTGTTTTATCCGACTGATTCATTATATCAGGATCTAAATTTCCATTGTACCCAACAACGCTTAGGATTAATCCGGTTATCGCTACACTAATACTGTTTTGAAACTTCCCCATAAAAGTTAAAATTGAGAAGCAGGTCCCTTCTACTCTTCTCCCAGTTTTATACTCAATGTAATCAACACTATCTCCAATAAACAGCGTAGTTATTGCACTAAATACACCCAGTGGCAAAAATGAAAAAAATCTTAATACTAAAAACAGCCAGAAGTTATACCAGCCAACAAAATAGGAAATTACGTTAACAATAACTCCGAACGAAAGAAATGCAATCATCACTGTTCTTTTTTCAAATTTTTTAATTAGCAATGGTGCAATCAGTAATCCTATAACAGAGGCAACGGCAGGCAAAAACCCTATTGCTGGAGTAAATATAGCCATAATATCGTTTGATTCCATCCCTACAAAAAGCTTCATCATATTCCACTTAACAAAATATGTTGTCAGCGCATTTGAACCGACCATAACGACAGAAAATAAAGCTCCTGCTATTATATTTATAACAAGAGGCTTAGCCTTAGGAACTAATTTAAAATTACTAAAAAACGATACATTTTCTTGTTTTGTATCAAACGCCCTTTCTTTAGTAAAGAAAAAACCTTGTAACATAACAATCGCACCAAGCACACAAAACACCGACACAGAGCAGAAGAAGCTAAGATTTTTATCCATACTGTTTGCAAACAATTTATTAACTATCCAAAACCCTCCAACAGCAAGTCCTGAACCTATTCCACCAATGAGCCTAGTTAAAGTAACAATTTCAGTTCTTTGTTTTGGATCTCTAGTTATAACTGCAGACATTCCCCAATATGGGATGTCGTTAGCAGTATATACCATGGTAAATAAAACATACATAACTGTTACATATGCTACAGCAGAACCTCCTTCTAGACCAGTTGGCATAAAAAGCAACATAGCAAAAATCGCAACAGGTATAGGGGTAAACAGCATATATGGCCTGCATTTTCCCCATTTGGTTTTAGTCTTATCAACTATCTGCCCCATTATTGGATCGTTTATCGCATCGTATATTCTCGTCAAAGCAATGACAAGCCCAGCTACTGCAGCATCTATGTACAAATAGTCGGTCATAAATAACATTAAAAAACCAAACAGTCCATATATCATAGTCTGTCCGGTATTTGTAAATGCGTATGAAAGTCTTTCCCCGAGTCGAACCTTTTCAAATATAGGCTCTTTCACAGTTACTTCTACTGTATCGCCTGTTATATTATGTTCAAGTTCTTGAACCTCATCGTTTCCCATAACCCCTCCTTATTGCAAAACTACACATACATAATACCACACTATCGTCTTAATTTAAAGATTTAAGATTTTAATATGCAATAAACAAGTTACTTTTTAATTGCATTAAAAGCAACATCTCCTTCTAGGAAATATAAGTTGAATAATAAACGCAAATTAAATAAGATAACTAATTATTTAAAACTATCATCGCCTTTTCTAAAATCCCCCCAACAGTTGGAAAATAATCTCCAATGTTTGTTGCTAATGGGGTAATTGCCGAGGCTGCGCCTAATATTTCGGGAGCAGTCAGTAACTCATTGAAAAGATGTTTGGAAATACTATATGCCAAGTCTGAAAGTATTGATACATTTTCATTTTCATTACCAACAATCAACACCCTTCTTGTTTTGGCTACGGAGGCGATAATCTTATCTAGTTTTAATGGCGAAACAATCCTTAAATCAATAAGCTCAACAGAATATTTGTTCTCCAATATAGATACAGCCTTAATAGTTTCTTCTAACGCCCCTCCTAACGAAACTATGGTTATTTCGGAACCTTCTTTTAATACTCTAGGCCCCCAATCTTTGATTAGATTGGGTTTTACTTTCCTTTCATCTATATTCCCAATAAAATTATTAAACATATAATTATTATCAAATAATAAGTCTTTCGGCTCAAACACAACCGTTGGGCTATTCATGTTCAATGCCTTTAAAAGCAAAACTGATGCATCGTTTTGAGTGGCAGGACAAAAAATCGAAACCCCTGGAACGTGTGCTATAAGCGAAGCCCAATCCTGTGAATGCTGAGACCCATATGTTTTACTGGTCGAAACTCGAATCACTATTGGAAGAGCAAACTCACCACCACTTAGCCTCTCCCATTTAGCAAGTTGATTAAAAATTTCATCTCCAGCCCTACCCAGAAATCCAGAAAACATAAAATCAATTAACACCCTGCCGCCCGTCATGGCATACCCAACGGCAGAACTAACCATACAAGCTTCACTCACCGGAGCATTAAAAAGCCTTGCATATGGCAATTCTTTACTTACAGTTGCAAAAGGACCTGTTAAACTCCAATCTCTTACATTAACACCATATGCTATTAAATTCGGATATTTATTAAAAGCTATTTTTATTACATCCGATAAATCATCACACGAGCATGCATCTATCATTGATGATGAAATATCCAGCGCTTTTTTAATCTCGTCACTTTTATCCGTAAGTTCTGTTGTAAATTTTTTACAAAACTCTGCGTCAGGAGATATCTCCCCATCAAGCGCTAGTCTAAATGCATAATTTAAAATGATTTCGACCTCATTTGTTATTATAATTTCATCTTCTTCTGACAATAATTTTGCATTAACTAACTGATCTTTATAGGTTTTAATTGGGTCGATTTCCTTCCAAACATCTATCTCTTTTCTATCCCTGCAGTTTTCCGTATCAGACTGCGAATGCCCTTCATATCGATACACCACCATGTCTAGTAAAGCAGGACATTTATATGATAATATTTGCTCTTTAATTCTTTTAGTTGCGTGGTACACTTCCAACACATCTAACCCATTAATTCTTTTAGCAAATAAACCCTCTTCATTTACACCGAGAGCCGATCTAACCAAATAATCATAACTCATGGTTTCGCCAACTGTTTGCCCACCCATTCCATAACCATTATTAAAAAAACAAAATAAAACAGGTAAAGCTCCTGGGTTTTCCCATAGTGTATCAAATTGTTTCATAGCAGCAAAGTTCATAGCCTCGTGAACAACGCCACACCCAAGTGCACCATCTCCAAGATTGGCAACAGATATACTATCACTCTCTCCTATATTCTTTTTTCTGAGCGCAGCACCAACTGCAATTGGTGCAGACGCACCCACAATAGCATTCGAAGGATATACTCCTGCAGGAGTGAAAAAGGCGTTCATTGACCCTGTCACACCTCCTTGAAGTCCTGTTCTCTTCCCTAATATCTCTGATATAAATCCATAAAAGAAAAATAATAGAGCTTGTTTTTTTACGGGAAGCTTGTTAAATATATCCGTTTTTTCGAGAGCGAGTATAATATCACCATTATGGTAGTTATACATCATTTGCATAACACCATCATCATCTATGCTCTTTATATAAACCAATACTCTTGCTATAAGTTCCGAATGCGATCTATGTGATCCAAATGAAAAATCATTTTTATTTAAAGCATTGGCCTGACCAACGCATGCTGCCTCAACACCGTGACCCAAATGTACTGGTCCTGATAAGTCAAAAGACATATTACCATATTCCCCCGACTGTTTGAGCTCTTTTAAAATATCCTCAAAATGCCTTATATAGCGCATTTCTTTATACATTTCAAGCAAAGTCGTTTTATTGATGCCTTTTCTATTTTCATTAAAGCTCTTGGAATGACATAACAAAATCTCGGGCGTTTCTAAAACTCCTTCTTGCAAACAATCTACGGGTGAAATAAAAATTTTTTTAGTCATATCTGTTAAATTATGTGTGAATTGAACATTTATGTCAATTAAACCATATATTATTTACGCACAAGCAGTTATATCGTTTCTTAAAATAACGAACCATATAATTACTATTTAAACATCCTTTTCTTATCAAGCATGCAATAAATTATCTTTTTGAGGCTTTTTAGTGTAAACTAATTATATTACTCAATGAGGTACATTATGTCTTACTACGTAAATTCAAATTCATTTAATCCATATGAAAATATAGCCTTAGAAAGATATTTGTTTGACACATTCGACGGCAATACTATTTTATACCTTTGGCAAAATAAAAAAACCGTAGTTATTGGTAAGTGGCAAAATATTTACGAAGAATGTAATCTAGAAGAAATGAATAAGCTCAATGTTCTTCCTGCGAGAAGATATACTGGTGGAGGAGCGGTATACCATCACTTAGGCAATTTAAACTTTACTTTTATTGTCGACCCATCTATATATGATGTGAGAAAACAATCTTCTGTTATACTTAACGCCCTTCTTAATCTTGGTATCAAAGCCAACTTCTCGGGAAGAAATGATTTAGAGTATGAAGGCAAAAAATTTAGCGGAAATGCTTTTCTTGAACAAAAACACGCCTGCTTGCATCACGGAACTATATTAATCAATGAAAATAAAGATATTATCACAAGCGTACTTAATCCTAAGCCTTCCAAACTAGAAACGAAAGGCGTAAAAAGTGTTAAATCTCGTATAATTAATCTTGCAGAAATTATACCCGATATAACCATTGATAAAGTTAAACACGAAATACTTTCATCCTTTGAAAAAGCTTATGGAGCCTGTGAAAAAATCGACATACAATCATCCAAATATTTTAAACTTGTAGACACACTTTCTTCTCCTGATTGGTTATATGGTAAAAGCCCCACATATAACTTTAGATCTTCAGGTCGCACGTCTTTAGGCGAGATTGACTTTTACATAAAACTTGAAAATGATATTATAACCAAGATTAAAGTTTTTTCGGATATACTAGATGCTAGTTTAGTCCCCTTTATAGAAAGCCTGTTGCATAATACCTTCCTAAAAGATATTGAATCCACACTATCTCCACTTTCTTCCTTTGGGAAAGAAATTTCAATAATTATTAAATCTGACAAGGTATAATAATGAGCAAATTAAATAAGCAAGTAATTAAAACCAATATTCACACATTAATTGATGAGGTGTTTGTTTTCGATACAATTGATTCTACAAACACCGAGGCAAAAAGGTTTTTTCAGGCAGGTAGTATTATAAACGCTTTGTTTATCTCTAACGAACAAACAAAAGGAAGAGGAAGACAAGGAAAATCTTTTTTCTCCCCTGCTGATACTGGGCTTTATATGACACTTTTATTACTAGATACCCCAACAAGCGGTATGCGTATTTTTGATTTACCAACAATCAAGATGGCTGTTTCCATATCAAAAGCATTTGCACAATTAACTAAAAAATCTTTGCAAGTCAAATGGGTTAACGACATTTTCTACAACGGGTATAAAGTAGGCGGAATATTAACAGAAAAAGTTTACTCCCCACCAAATAACATGCATGCTCTAATTGTTGGAGTGGGAATAAATCTATCTACCACAATATTCCCCAACGAATTAAAAAACATTGCAGGGTCTATTAACGAAAAAATCTCCCGCAACATTTTAGCTACAACAATAGTTAATGATTTTATTACCAATAATACAAATCCTTATGAAACCATTAAGGAATATAAAAAAATATCTTTAGTTTTGGGAAAAAGGATTGCCTTTGAATATAATAATGAAGTTTTTGTCGGAGATGCTATAGACATTAATAATGAAGGATACCTTATCGTACGCTTGTTAGATAATGATTATTTAACACTAAACTCGGGTGAAATATCTTTAGCTAGCAAGCAATTTGTTTATAAACCTGGCAAGTAACCATTTAGCACATTCCCAACAAAAAATCCACCACTTAGTTATGTATCGCTTTCTGC
>JAAZLE010000025.1 GCA_012799455.1 Clostridiales bacterium
AACCAGAGATTACTAAACCATAATTTAATTGCAATAAGTAATTTTTATTGAGGTGATATATGAATATAACAATATTTAACGAATTTCACGAAAGCCAACGCAAAGGTAAGGCATCTAAGTTTTATCCAAATGGCATTCACTACGAACTAAAAAAAGGGTTAAGTGCCGAAAATAGCGACTTAGTTATAACTACCATTACACAAGAAGATCCAGGCAATGGTTTTACAAAAGAGCTTTTGAAAAACACTGATGTACTCATATGGTGGTCAGAAATTTGGAACGAGCAAATACTAAGTGATGTCGTAACAAGTGTCACTAAACGAATAAAGGAAGGAATGGGCTTTATTGCACTTTATGGTGCAAACCAATCTAAAGTATTCAAAGAACTTATGGATACTACTTGTGCAAGCACAAAGAACAATAAATGCGCAACAGTTAAATTAATATCACTAGACCCCACACACCCTATTTGTAAAGGAATTAATTTCCCTGTAACATTTAAAGACTCAGGCATATTAAGTGAACCATTTGATGTGCCTACCCCAGAAACAACGCCTATAATTTCCTGGCTTTCAACTGGCAGTATCTTTAGAAGTCTTATGACTTTTAAGGTAGGAAAAGGAAACGTTGTATATTTTTATGGCGGATCTGCAAATAGCGATTCTTACCTAAAACAAGACATCAAAAAACTTATTCTAAATGCTATTGAATATGTAAGCTCTAAACCCGAATCTTCTTCAGCTGATGACCAAAACATAACAATACAGGATACTAAAAAGAGGAAACGTGGTATTTTTAGAAAAAAATAATATTTTTTAAACCAGTCTATTTTCACATAAAGAAAGCCACGTTTTCCGTGGCTTTTCTCACATCATTAGAATCAAAAAATTAACATTATTTAATCAACTCTGGGAAAGGTCTTTCTAAAAACTTAATTGCTCTACTTAAATATTTACGCCCTTTCTTTCTAAACTTTTTATTTGCAGCACTTCCTTTTTCATGTTTATGATCTGGTTCTGCTATCATGACTAAACCAAGATAAAGCATCATCAGATGAATCCTAATTTGGAAAGTGTAGTTAAAATCTAAAGATGGAGTTACACTCCTGTAGCCACGTATAAAGTACCTGTTCTTCTGAACTGGATAACAACCACCATGAGGAATAAAGTCAGCAGCGGGATCTCCCCAGATTGTTTTACTCCATCCACTTATGCCTTGATAAAACTCGCCATTCTTTTTAACAAAAATCTTAGCCTTACTAAGAGAAAAATGCACAAGACTGCTTTCTACTTTGGTTAGGAAAGGCCTAGCCCTTTCAATGATAGCGTAAATCCTCTCCAAGTCTATCTTAGTATCATTTATTATTGCATCTGCTATTACATTATCTACCAGCGACTTGTATGCGACATCCCAAGTGGTTTCAAGACCCATTGCCTCATATCCAAACCCAAGACCTTTGATTTTATGAGCTCTGGCAAGGTCTGCGCCTGCTTGGAATAATGCAACACCCCTATCAGAAAACGTTGTAAATGTTGCAAGCGGATAAGCTGTATCATAGGCTTCTAGAATGTAGTGTGTCTTATTGTTGTTTTCATCAGTACCAACAAATACAACCTCAGGCACATTAACTTTAGCTTTTGATAGTGTCTTGTATATCTCCACCTCATCGTTTCTCATCTTTAAATTATTTTCAAACTCCGGAGCTATATCATTATCATTAAAAATTCTCATTATATAACTAGCATTTTTAGTTTTCACCATAAATGTCTGATAAAAACCTTCTATGCCTAAATCTGTTACAACCTCTGCATCTCCTAAGCCAGAATTATTAAATAGTTCTCTAGCATAATATTTTGTTCCTTTGCTTTTTTCCATAAATTCTACCTACTTAAGTTATTGTATACGATTTGCTAATTAAACCGTAAATCACATGAATAATATATATGTTTTTTGTATTTTTTGCAACTTTTTCACTATTATATGTGCCTTTTCGACCTTTTCATGTCTAGTAAGTTACTAAATATTTACCTTATTACTAGCGGTTTTGAAAAACCGATACCACTAGACATTTTTGTCTTTGTCCTCACTTCCCGTATCTACACTTGTTTCTATCTTATCTTTTTTTCTCTTTTTCTTAGTTAGGCTTACTGCTAATTCTCTACGCGAACTTACTAGGTATGGAATCTTCGTAAAAGAATACACTCCGATTATATACACAGGAATGGAGATTGCAGGCTGAATAAACTGCATAGGTAAATTCGCTATACTCGCAGCCCATCCATAGTAAAACCCTTCAAATATAAAATATGATACCACCATTAATAAACTACCAATTAATGGATATATAATCATCTCCCAGATTTTAACCTTTTCCCTTCTTAAGGCTATTCTGCAAAATACAGCAAGTAGTATTTTAGCAAAAGCAGTTATAGGCATATATGGCACATACCCTGCTACTAAATCTGCAAGGGATGCGCCTAGAGCTGCGCTTATTAAACAAAAAGGCATTGGTAAAAAATAGCACCCTAGCATAATGAATATATCACCTATGTGAATATATCCAAGTACAAGTGGTATTTTCACATACGCTGTAGTCACCAAAATAAGCGCTGAAAAAAGAGCCGTTATTGATATTCGTTTAATATTAGTTCTCATACTCTACTCGTTTTATTTAAATGTTATTTTACAACCATCTCTCCTACTTTCATACCCGATGCAAATGCCCACATAAGGTTATATCCCCCACACTCACCATCTACATTTAATACTTCACCCGTTGCAAATAGCCATTTGCACAGTTTGCTTTCCAAAGTTTTTTCATCAAATTGTTCTACCTTTAGTCCACCTGATGCTATCTGTGCCAAGTTAAATGGTCCTAACTTTACATTTTTAATAATGTAGTTTTTAATCTCAAAAGCTATATCTTTACTAATTTCAAAATTACGCATTATATTTAAGCATAATTCTTTATGAAACATGCCACTAAGCCCTACCTCACTAACCAGCTCTTTAACCCTATACCCTGAAAACTCTGGCATTAAGTCAAGTCTTACATCTACATTTTTATAGCCAGTAAGCCTTGCTAGTTTAACAGATAAATCAAATATAGCACTTCCTGATATCCCGTTATCTTTAAATAGCACTTCTCCAAGCTCTGAACAAACTTCAACTCCATCTACAACTAAGTATGCTCTTGCAATAATTCTAACTCCTCTTAAACCTTTAAGATTTTCTCTACTCGATGTAAACGGAACTAGGGCTGGTTTCATATCTACTTTATCATGACCTAGTTTTGATAATAACTTGGTACTGTCTTTTCCGAATGTTGCAGGACTTCCAGTAGCTACTACTATCCTATCAAAACTATATTTATCATTAACTTTGAACCCCTTAGTTATGCTAAATACTTCTTCATAGACTACATTAACTTTTAAATCCTCAACTGCTTTACGAAGGGCATTTTGTACAGTACTTGCTTCTCCACTATATGGGAAAACCCTTCCATCAATAACCTTGGTCAACACACCAAGAGCTGCTAAAAATTTTCTTATTTCATCTATCCCATACTCAGATAAGATATAGCTACTAAAATTTGTATTATATTTCCCTTCAATGCTTTCTACATTCCCTACATTACATTTTCCATTTCCAGTAGCCAAAATCTTGCGCCCTAGCCTAGGCTCCATTTCAAACAAGGTGACATCTGCGCCATTTTTTGCAGCAATAATGGCAGTTGTCATTCCAGACACCCCTCCACCTATTACTCCAACCTTAACTCCTTTATTTTTCATACCTGAACCTTCCATCTTGTAAAACCAGCATATCTACTATTTGCTTTATGCTTGTTTCTTCATCTCTAACCGTACTACACTCGTAATAGCTTAATTAAATTTGGTTTATTTTAACATTGCATCAATCATTGGTAAAACCTTACCACTTAAAAACCTCACCATCGCCCCACCAGCGGTACATACATAATCAATACTGTTTATATCAATAAACTTCGAAGCTGATGCAACAGTGTCTCCGCCACCAATAACGGTATATCCTTTAGCATCAGAAAATGCTTTCCATATTTCTTTAGTTCCGCTTGCGCTTACTTCTTTTTCATATACACCTGCAGGTCCGTTAGAAAATAGAGTACCTGCACTCATTATTTCCTTTTTAAATATTTTTATCGTCTTGCTTCCTATGTCTGTTAACATTACATCATTTACAGGTAAATCATTAACACTAACTTCTTTTCTTTCTCCACCTTTTTCATATGCAAGATCTACGGGAAAAACAAATTGATCTCCATAACTATTTAGTAAGTGTTTTGCCTGCTCTACGAAAACTAATAGATCTTTTCCTTTAAGCCAATCTACATAAGTTTTCCCAAGATTTATCCCTTTAGCAAGAAGCATTATTTGTCCTGTTACGCCACAAGCTAATATTTTATCGGCGATACCATTTTTAAGTACATTTTCCATCATGCCAAATGCGTCAGATATTTTAGCACCACCAAGTACGAACACAACAGGCTTTGTTGCACCTTTCATGATGTTAGATAGTGCCTCATATTCCTTGAAAAACAGTGGTCCTGCATATGACGGCATAAACTGAGGAAAAGCTACTAAGCTCGGAGCATTTCTATGCGCTGCAGAAAATGCTTCATTTACATATATGTCGAAGAGCCCTTTTAATCTCCGGACTAAATAAACCCCATCCATGCCATCTTTGTTTAGCTTAACATCTTTTTCAAAAGTGGAAACTTCTTCAGTTAAATATCTTAGATTACCAAGAAGTATTACCGCTCCTGGCTTTAGTGCTTTAATTTTTGCTATAGCAGCATCACCACAAACATCATCTATATACTCAACCCTAGTCCCGACAAGGTCAGATAAAATTTTAGCATGCTCTTCTAATGATATTAGATTTTGATAATCTAATGTATCTCCTTGATGTGCAATAATACCTACACTAGCACCACCATCAAGTAAATATTTCAAGGTGGGAGCTACTGCTTCTAGCCTGTTAGTGTTTGTTATTTTACCATTTGCATCAATAGGAGAATTAATATCAGGTCTAAATAACACCTTTTTCCCAAAAACATCTACATCTAAAATATTTTTAATCTGCATTTTTACTCCACTAAAAAATCTATTATCTATATATTTTGTACGCTCTACCTTCACCACATGTGTGGAGTTTAATAGAGCGTAGTTTTTATGTTTTTAATACTATTTTTTCCAGCTAGGAATATTTAAATATCCGTTCGTTTTATCTGTTGCTTCTTTGGAGGTTTTTTCGGTTTGCATGACTGCTCTTATACCATCCATAGTTTCTGGAATAACAACAGCTTCTTGTGGAATGTTTATAGCAAACATTATGCTATCACCCGTTTCAACAACACTATCTTCCCAAATAGCTATTTCATACATATCCCCTCTAGGATTTCCAAGATCTCTTGCATATCTAAATAGCGATGCGTTTCCTAAAAACCCATCGGAAATTTTTACCATTCTGATTCTTGGGTGTTTAGAAAATGCGGATAAGGCTTGTTCTTTAGTTATCTTCTTTTTCCCTGTCGCTACCACAGTAATTATGTGTCCATGCGTTACAGGAGTATGAACAAGTATTCCCGTAGCTTCTATATGCGGCATAATTGTCATTAAGTCTAGTGCTTGATGGGAAGGTGCTTTATCAATTTGTAGAGCATTTGTTAGTCCTCTATGATAGTCACCTGGATCTGCTACTCTTCTTATGATTGTAATTGCAACCCTATCTATTCCAAACTCTCTATCTAGACAATCAACTGCCCTTATTAGTCCTGTTGTGTTACAACTTGTTAATTTTAGAAAATCAGCACCTAGTCCTTTTTCATAGTTAGCGTAACCATGGAAGAAAACATCAGCTATTTCATTTTTCTCTCCACCTTGGAAAATGGCTTTTACTCCGTACTTTTGGTATATTTCTTTATTCTTTAGACCTACACCACCAGGAGTTGAATCAAGTATGACATCACATTTTTTAACTAGATCTTCTAGTGTCCCTGATACTGGTATCCCTCTAGCTATAAACTCATCTTTTTTGAAATCGGCAGCCAAATATAGGTCATATGGCATCCCTTTTTCAAATAAAGCCTGAACTGCTAAGGTCGGAGCAACATCAGCTACACCAACAAGCTCCATGTCCTTTTGGCATTTTACACCATCTGCAAGTCTTTGCCCAATTACGCCATATCCTGCTACACCAACTCTAATTTTTTTCATATTAAACCCTCCTAATCAAGCGTTAATTACTAATGTATATAACTAATTATGTTCATATTATATATTAAAAACCGCACAATTGACAATGTATTATGCTTCCACCTAATACAACCTTTTTTAACCTTATCTCCCACAAATTGTCACCATTTATGAATCCCACCTATGCATCCTTTCTTTTAACCATGTTGCACGGATTACCACTGTTTTATTTAATATCATACATGAAAAAAGCCTCAGATTTTTCCAAGGCTTATCTTAAACAATAACTTGTAGGCTGTTATACTTTTGCCATCTTAACTTTGATGGTATGCCCTTGTACATCAAATTCTTTTTCTGCATCAGGCTTATCCACCTTTTCAATTGATGTAGCTAAAATATCTAAAGCAATCTTATCTTTATTCTCATTAATTGCGTCCAAAGCAAATTCACTATCAGTAGTAATTTCTGCAACTATTCTTTGTTCGACTAAGAAATCAGAGTCTTTTCTTAGTACTTGAATTTGCCTAATCAACTCTCTTATTAATCCTTCCGCAAGAAGTGTTTCATCAATTGTCGTATCAAGAGCAAGCGTTAAATTGTTATCAATTGAAACTATGAAGTTTTTCTTAGGTCTTTCATTTCTTTCAACTATCTCTGCATCTAAATCTACAAAGTCACCCACACTAACTTTGCCAGTCTTTACCATCTTGTCTAGTGCTTTATACTCTTCATTTGTCATGTTATCGACAATGCCCTTTAGTTTTTGTGCTTCTCCCTTTAGTGCACGTCCTGCAACTCTAAAGTTAACGGTGAAGAACACATCGTTAAATATGGAGCTATCATTTGTAAAAACAATATCTTTGATGTTAAGTTCATCCTTAATGACCTGAGCTAGAGGCGCGATAGTTTTTTCTAATTTACTTTCCCCTTCTGTATCTTTCAAAATATATAGCGTAGAGAGAGGTTGTTTTACCTTTATTTGTGCCTCATTTCTCATTCTCTGACCGGTTGTTATTATATCTCTACTAGCCTTTGTTTCTTCAAAGATGTTTTCTTCCGAAGGTATATCCATAACTTCTGGATAACTTGTTAGATGAACAGAGATTGGAGCATTTTTCTCAATTTCTCTTACAGTGTTTTGATAGATATGCTCAGTTATAAACGGAATAATTGGTGCCATTACACCAAGCGTTGCTTTAATTGCTTTGTATAAGCAAGTATATGCAATCATTTGATCTTCTTTATCTTCAGACTTCCAAAATCTCTTTCTATTAATTCTTATATACCAGTTGCTTACTTCATCAACAAAAGCTTCAAAGTCTTTAACGACAACAGAATGTTTATATGATTCCATTGCAGCTTTAGATGATTTAATAAACTCATTAACTCTTGCAAGCAACCACTTATCACTGTGGGTAAGTTTATTATAGTCTAGTTTAAAGTTTTCTATATCTGGATTATCTATTGAAGCATAAAGGTTAAAGAATATGTAAATATTCCAAAAACTAATAATTTTACGTCTAGATTCATCAGCTATTCCATATCCAAATCTAACGTCCCCTGTATTTGGAACAGACATATATGTATATCTTATTGAATCAGCACCCATTTTTTCTGCTGCTTCATCAAATCTAATCATATATCCAGTCTTTGAAAACTTTTCACCAGTCTCTTGCACAACCGATCCATGAGTAAACACTCTTTCATATGGAGCCTTTCCTGTTATAGCTACGCTCATGAATAACATAGAATAGAACCACAATCTAATTTGCTCGTTCATTTCAAGAACTAACTCTGACGGGAAGTTTTCATTAAAGTATTTTTTATCCTCAAAATATTTCTTTGTAGAAAATGGAGTAATACCCGCATCTAGCCAGCAGTCTCCAACATCTTTAACCCTTTCCACTAAAGCTCCACATTTTTCACAGCGGACTTTAATTGCATCAATATATGGTCTATGTAAATGAGGAACTCCATCTAAGGAACCACGTTCACTTCTTTCCTTTAGTTCTTCTTTACTGCCTATGACGTTAAGGTGTCCACACTCGCAGGGATAAAATGGTAAAGGTAGTCCATAAAATCTTTTTCTGCTAATTGTCCAGTCGCCCATATTGGTTAACCAGTCTAACATTCTCTTTCCACCACTTTCCGGGTCCCAGGTAACTGTCTTTATTGCTTCAATCATTAAAGGTCTAATTTTATCACTAGCTAAGTTCCACTCGTCTACAAGTTTAAAAACAACTGGGGTTTTGCATCTCCAGCAATATGGATAGCTATGTGAGTACATCTCTGTTTTATATAATTTGCATTCCCTTTCCAACCTATCAACTACATCATCAACTAAATCGGTAGTTTTCATGCCTGTAAACTCGTCAAATCCTTTGACTATAATACCTTCATCATTTATTGGGCAAATACTAGGAAGACCGTATTTTTTACCAAGTTCAAAGTCCTCCGCACCACAACCTGGAGCAATATGTACAACACCTGTACCTTCGGTTGCATCAACTTCATCCCAAGCTATAATTGTATGCTCAAATCCTTGGCAATCAAAATCTTCAAAACATGTTTTATATGTTTTCCCAATAAGCTCTGCACCTTTAAATGGCTCTGACACACTTATTATGTCACCCTTTAATGCACCAATTGCTTTTGCACCAATTATTAAGGGCTTGTCATCAGATTTAACGGTTACTTTTACGTAATCAATTTCTGGATTAACAGCAAGTGCTACGTTACTTGTGAGTGTCCAAGGAGTAGTGGTCCAGACTAATATTTTTGCATCCATTTCCTTTATCGGAAGCTTTGCAAATATGGATAAATGTTCCGTTTCCTTATATGAACCTGACATTTCATGTTCTGATAAACTTGTTCCACAACGTGGGCACCATGGTAATGGTCTATGGCTTTTTATTAGCCAGCCCCTTTCATTACAGATTTTTAGAAAATGCCATATCGATGTAATATTTAAGTCGCTATTTGTATAGTATGAATTATCCCAGTCCATCCATTGACCAAGGCGCTTGCTTTGTTCGGTTATGATAGCTGCATACTTATTAACTCTAGCCATACAAGCTTCTGTAAATTTATCAATCCCAAACTTATCTATTTCGCTTTTATCTTTAAGACCAAATTCCTTTTCTGTTTCGACTTCCACCCATAGTCCTTGAGCATCAAATCCGTTTTGGTATTGACAGGACTTCCCTAGCATAGCATTAAACCTAATGTACATGTCTTTTAAACTTCTTCCCCATGCATGGTGAATACCCATAGGGTTATTTGCAGTAATTGGGCCGTCTAGGAATCTAAATCTTTTCCCATTTTTATTTTTTTCTACTAGTTTCTCAAAGCATTTTTCATCTTTCCAAAACTTTAAAACTTCTTTTTCTATCGCTACAAAATCTGCGTTAGGATTTTCCTTTTTCATATTGCCTCCGCTAATATAAACATCTCAAATTACACGTGATTATAACACATATACATAATTTTTAACAATTAAAAATAGTACTACACACTGTATAGTACTACTTATTTAAAGTTACATGTGAGTATGTCACTAGAAACACCCCCCACATAACACATAAAACTTTTGAATTTATAACCTTCTTACACACTTTAGCTAATCTCATAGCATTAAATCAAAACTACGTATTTTCGTTATTTTTTAATCTCTTTTCACGCAGTTTATTTCTACGTTCATCTCTATACGCATTCCAAACATGTTGAGCGGATAATACCCAAGCTTTACTTCTTGAATACTTTAACCCTCTTATAATCTGGTCAAACAACTCTTCATCTTTACCGCTGTTTAGCGCATGACCAAAATCTTTAAACTTACTATCGAAACTAACATTAAAAAACTCTGACCTTCTTATACGTGTCTTTAGTGCAGCGAGCCTAATGCTATTTGCTTCATCATAACTATAACCAAATGCATAGTGAAGCAGATGCATATAATCTTCAGTAAAAAAACCAACAGTTGACTCATCAAGAAGTTCATTAATGTTAAAGCCACAATGTCGTAGCCTTAAAAAATTACTTGATACTCTTACACCTATGTTGTTTATAACTAAAATTCTATCATCTCTTATTCCATCTATGTCATCATTAATGAGCGATATATTTTCGCCATACAATACTTTTAGATTCTGCATTAACTCCTCAAACACTTCATTTTCAACATAAAATCCAAAAACCATGTCACCTTTTCTATCTTTTTGAAAAACACGTTCAAAAACAAGTCCATGCTTTATTGGATCTAATGCAGGATCTTTCCCAGTTATACCAATAAGATATGCCACAATACTAGAACAACCCATACCAACAAAATTGGGCTTACTTGCTATTTCACTCAAAATATCTGCTATGGATTTTGCAACTAAAAAGTCTAAATCTACATCTATCTCACTAATTCTTTCAAGTTCTTTATATATCTTTGAATAAAAGTCATCTACCTCATGCCTATTTGGCATATTTCTAGCCTGTTCGATTGCTAGATTTTCAAGATAGTTAAGTCTAGTTTTCTTATCCATCTCAAAAACATTTCTGTTTAAATTATTATCCAAATTAGTCGTACCCCCTAGTTGTATAGTTTAATTATAAAAAAAACGATGTCCTAACTTTAGGACACCGTTTGTATTTTTGTGGTTATTTTTACCAAAACTAGTAACTTTATGCTATTTTCTTTGATTTTCTCCCATATGCAGTCTTAAGTAACTAAACCTTGTAGTTATCTTTCATGACCTTAACTACTTCTTTTATAGCATCTCTTAGATGTGCTGGCGACAATACTTCTACATACGTTCCATACTGCAATGACCAATACTTCATAGCCTTGGGACTAACTACAAGCGACACTTTATACAAAACAGGCTCATTGTTTTTTTCTTCTGTAGCAGAGTCTTTTACTCCGTCAGACTGATTGCCCTCTGTATCATTAACACCATCAGCAGTTAAATCATTTAATTCATCTGTATTTACATCCCCAATAGACACATCATTAACAGCATCTTCTTGCGCTTTATTTTCCTCATCAACAGGACTTATTCTTTCCGCATCAAAATCAGTACCAAACCATTCGCATATGTCATCAAACAGATAGTCAGGACAAATAAACTCAACTCTCTCTAGCTTATCAGCATACATATACGGCCTGCACTGTGATAATTCTTTATAATCAATTCCCATTTCATAACCTGGTAGTTTATTCACTGGGTTAAGTGGCTCATCAGTAATTACAATATTCCTAATTTTTTCTATATGCCAAAATGTCATGTCTCCCCAATGTTCATTTTTACCCATTAGATAGTAATGTTGATTATGGAGTACCATCTGATAAGGGCTAACTGTTGGTGACGATGTTTTATGCAACTTTTTATCAGGTCCATATTTATAGTAGTCAAAAGTAATTTGCCTACATTTGTCTATGGCCTCATCAATGAGGTCAATATTTAAAAAGAAAACTTGATTTTCCGACCTTTTCCATGAAGCAACGTGGCAGATATGCCTAACACGTTTTTTAAAATGTTTTCCCCCTAATGCTACTAGTTTATCAATCAAATTTTTTGAATGGGTCTTGTTTATATGCGAGCTACATAAAACATTGTCTATAAGAAGTCGTAGTTCATTTGGTTCAAATATCTTTTCTGATAGATAACTTCCATTACTCGTTTTAATTATTTCATAGCCCATTTCTTCTAAGTATGACAAATGTTTTCCTATTGCTTTTCTTTCAACCTTTACGTCATACTCAGCATCTAAAAGTTTAATAATATCAGCATGGGTTAATGGATGATCAGCATCAGAATTATCGTACATAATCTTATATATCTGCATCATTAGCGATCTTTGTGACATAACCTTCCCCTCCAAACACTTAAAATCTCAAGTTTAACCAATCCAAACGACTTTAATTATTCAAGCTAAACCTGTCCCTTATATGGTACATTATCCATAACCGCTTGTCCATAACCAAAACAAAAAAATCATAGCTTGTTTTTGACTATGATTTCATATATCTCACCCTACCTTTTTATTTCTTTTTAAACTATAAAACCACTATTTTATCTTAACTTCATTTAAATATTTTTGAAGGTTTGTAGATAGAAGTATCCACTTTTTTTCTTTTGCATTTTGGGGAGTTTCCAGCCACTTTTTGTTAACTACATAATACCCCTGTTCGTTTTTAGCAAAGCACCTATACGAAGTATACGAAGATCCTTCCATTCTAAATTCATCGTCATCTTTAACAAAACAATATATTAAATTCTTGCCATTTTTATCTTTTTTTATGCCATTTTGTAAATAAAACATTTTTTCTTCCTTTTCCACAAATGGGAGCAGTATTTCATCAAGACTTTTAAGTTCAACCTTTTCAGAACTCTCTTCTTTGTCCTTTCCTTTTCCTATTTCGCAGTGTTCATTATATAAATCGCTACTTACCCAATCATCTTTTAACCATCTAGCAAAATCTTCAGGGCTATTAAACACATGTTTACACTCAAAGTAACGAACTGTAGCTTCTAAAATACTACTAGACTCCACCCTCCTTAATTTATCAACATAATAAATTTTATTTGTTTTATCTTGTATGAAGATTACATTGTCTTTATAGAACCCTGGCTTAATATCTTCAATTCTAAAGAAATGATAGAGGTTATCTTCTCTCACTTTATATTTACCCTCATCTTGAAATACAGCCAAGGTTTGTAGATAAAACAGCCATATCAGACGTATATTTTTTTCTTTGTAAAAAGAGGACTTTTCCAAAGCGTCATCTGCAAATGACTTTTGAAATTCAATTACAGTACCTGCCTCCTCGTAATATGCATCGGCTATTTTATACCCAGTTCCCTGGGGGACATCACCGGGATAAAAACGTTTTTCTATTTCACAAAACGGTCTTACTCTATCCTTCCATTCATTATGCCAATCTGAGTCGCGTTTATGTATGGTATACTCAGCTCTTATTAGTGAAACATTTATAGGATATAGCTCATGACGATCTCTTAAACTAAGCTTTTTTCTGAAGTATGCATTGACATATACTCTTGGCTTATCGGCGCCCAAAGTATGCTTATCGGTTCTCCCTTTTCTACTATACGGCGCAACATACGTAAGTGCCCAAGTTTTATCAGGGTCAACAAATTCCTCGTCCCCTAACCCCATTTCAAACACTTCCTGAGCCGTATACAACCCACTATCTTTTATCATTCTTGCCTTGTATATTCTTTCTTCCGCAAGCCTTTTCTTACCCATATAAACTTTCCCCTTTTCTATCTCACAATTAATTTCCAATTCGAATTATATAAGCTCATCTATTTTCTATATCACAACCCAAACTACTTACTTCATGTTTTTTACATAACAAAAAAGAGCTACTTTCATAGCTCTATTATATAAACTCCATTGTCCCTTATTTATCCCAACATACTACCGTTCACAAAGAATACATTACCTTATTAAAAAAACAAACCACTACTGCAAATAATAAACCTATTGCTTTACTTTGTTCCCTATTTTTTATTACACCACAACATACTCTAAAACCATCAAAAAATCAAGTAAGATAATATATAACTTGGGAACAGCGTAAGGTTGCAGAACTATTTAGAGTTACCCGTGGTTATGTTCTTGCAGCCACTCAAACAGAAGTATCGAAAACAGACGAAAATCCTTATCCTGTCTATTCTTCACAGACCAAAGATAAAGGTTTGATGGGATATTATAAAGACTATCTTTATGAAGATGCAATTACTTGGACAACTGATGGCGCTAACGCAGGAACAGTTAACTACAGAGCTGGAAAGTTCTATTGTACCAATGTTTGTGGCGTTTTGCTCTCAAATGAAGTAGAGGCTAACCAGATGATAGCCGAAGCTTTGAACAATGTTGCAAAAGGATATGTGTCTTATGTTGGCAATCCAAAACTAATGAATAATGTAATGGCTGATATTTTAATTCAAATACCGAAACAAGCAGAAGAACGAAAACATTTATCTTCGTTTTTTGCAAATCTTGATAACCTTATCACCCTTCATCAGCGA
>JAAZLE010000026.1 GCA_012799455.1 Clostridiales bacterium
ACAGCAGTACGTACTAAATATAACGTTCCCTTTTTAATTTTTTTCTTTTTTTCGTCTTTCATCATAAGGTTCTATATTACTAATAAATACCAAACCGCTCTTTAAAGCCTATAGTATACAAGGTTTATAGATTTTAACTACCACCAACTAACCCTTATGCTACTTTCTAAGCTATGTCACGCTTTTTGAACACCACGAGTGATACTACCATAAGTGCTATCATATAAACTAAATAAACCGCTAAGTTAATAAAGAAATTATCGCCAGGAAACACAGATCCTGCAACTCCTACAAACCGTTCGAATTTAAACGAGTTTATTAGACAGAACCTAGATAGACCTACAAGCCCCATAACCATTGGTGATATTGCCTGCAATACGATAGGTACAAAAATACCACCTATGCGGTTTTTCATAAGTATACTAAAATAATATGAAAGCAGAGACATTGACATAATAGAAACCCATGAAGTAGCTAAGGTTATAAATAGTTGAAAACCACTGTTCTGCACAGAAAAGGCTCCCATATTGAAGGAATATAGTGCCTTAAATGTAATATTTGGGAAAGAAATATATCCTAAGATTATTGCAAATATAAAGGAGAAAAATAGTATAATTGTATTGATTGTCATAAGTGCAAGCATTTTTGCAAAAAATACTTTTTCTCTGGTTACTGGTCTTATAAATAACATTTTTAAAGTGCCTGTTTGAAATTCTTTTCCTAAGATATTTGCTCCAACTATCACACCATAAAGAGATAACATACTTAATACAATACCCATGACAATTGCTATATAGTTTTCTGCAGTTACAAACTTTATTCCAAACCCAGTAAAACTTCCGCCCAATAATCCAGTAGTTCCTATTGAATTATGATATGTAATTGGTTCATTATACAATTCATTATCACGGATGTATTCAAGCATATTAATATTTGCCTTGCATTCATAAATCCTATTTGGTCCCACGACAAACATTGTTCTATAGTAATCAAACTTTTGTTCTTTCTTTTCCTTCTCTGCCTTTTCTAACTCAGCATTCCATTCTGCGAGCTCAACCTCTACTCTCTCGGGAGTGTATATGTAAGCATCTCGAGGAATCCAGGACATATCGATAGCATTTGTATCATCGCCTAAATCTTTGAAAACAAATAAAAATATCACACTAGTTAAAATTACTATTACAGCAATTATTATGGTTAATATTTTACTAAATCCTTTTTTCAACTCACCTAAATATAAATTTAAAAACATTTTCCTTGCCTTCTTCTCTTGATTTTTTTTACTTAGACTGTTTGCCTATATCTCAATATTATTTATCACCTATTCGTTTCGTAACGGATAAATATGCATCTTCTAATCTTTCTTTTACAACCTCTACCGATGATACGTTATAATCAGCTTTTACCAATTCTCTTACTATAAACGATGTTTCTTTGTCTGTTTTGACCTGTAGTGTTATACCCACTTTCGTTACTTCTTCACCAAGTAGTTTTTCAAGATAGGTCTTTGCTTCTTCTATTTTATCCACCTTGATAGAAACTGTTTGCTTTTTACCTTCGGTCGTTTCGGACAAGTCTTCCCCAATAGTTTTTTCTTGTACTATCACACCATTATCTATAATTATGTATCTATCACACATTAGTTCCATTTCCGATAAAAGATGTGAACTTACCAAAACACCCATATCTAATTTATGTGCACACTGTCTTAGCATATCTCTTAACTCTTTGATACCAGCTGGATCTAAGCCATTTGCGGGCTCATCTAATACCAAAAGAGCGGGATTATTTATAATGGCCTGGGCAATACCTAATCTTTGTTTCATACCGAGCGAAAAAGTTTTGACTTTATCATTTCTCCTTTCATAAAGCCCTACAAGCTTTAATATATCATCAGCTTTTTCCCTGTTTTGTTTTTTGGCATTTACATATCTCGAAAAAGCATTGTCTTTACCCTCTAGTCTTTTAGCAAGCGCTTCATTTATCACAACTGAAAGCTTTTTTTGTTCCGCTTTTTGGGGCTTTCCCTCTAAAATATCACCTTCTTTTATTACATTTTGGTCATCGGATGGATTTTCTAATGCTCGAAAATCTTCCCTATAATCCTTTCCCTTATTGATATGGAGAGAGGTTAAATATATCAGGTTATCATATGCACTCCAATCATTATACATATCTGGATTTTCTATGACACCACCGACTTGATTCATAGTTTCCTCTCTTTCTTCTGCCATGTTTTTACCAAGAATGAATATTTTTCCGCTAGTTGGATTGGCAAGACCCGTCACCATTTTTATAGTAGTACTTTTCCCAGCTCCATTGGGCCCTAAAAAGCCTACTATTTCGCCGCTATTTACGCTAAAGGAAATGTTATCTACTGCTTTTATAACTGTTCCGCCACGTTTTTTATATGTTTTGGATAAATTTTCAACTCTTAAAACTTCTCTTGTCATTTTTCACTTCCGCCATTTTATCGAATTTTCACTGTTTGCTTTTATGTATTCACACCTAGGTGTATAAAAGTTTAGCGAGACGAAACCTCATCTCGCTTAGTTGTCTCTAGTTACAACCTATGTATTATGATACACTAGATTCTGCTTATTACTCTACTAAAAGAGTTATCATCTTCGTTTAAGACTATAATATCTCTACTTTGACTGTAATCATACAAAGGTTTAATGGTTGCTTTATCATTTTCCGCAGCAGTTAGTTTTATTGCAGTAATGATTTGTCCGCCTAGTAATGCTAACATAGACTCATTATATGCGGCACTAGTTGCAAGCGGTAATAGCATTTTCTCTTCTCTAGTTAAATTATCTGTTCTAATCTTCCCTTTTTCCGCTAGCGCTAGCACGAAGGACCCTTCACTACCTTTTACTACCTTGTATCTTCCTTTAGAGATAGAACGAACTATTGAGTTGGTTCTATCAAATAATAGCTCTGCAAAATCTTTTGCTATTATCGCGCCATCTTTTATCGCGGGCTCTAAGTCTTTTATTCCCTTAATCCTAGTCTGTACAGTTGCAAGACGTTTGTTCAAATCGCTAATTTCCTCAAAGCGATCGGTTATTGCCTTTTTCTTAGCCATATTTTCACCAAGGACAATTATAAACTCTTCTTCTTTATCTTTGAGTTCTGCAAGTGCCTGATTATTCTCATTCATATTCTCGTAATACTTAGCAATGTTTTTCGTGCTTTCTTGGTATAACCTTACAGCTTCAGCAGCAGCGGCAATTTCTTGCTCAAACTTCTCTATCTTTGCTTCTGCTTTCTCTGTTTCTAAATCACCCATAATTAATCTGTCCAAATCCGACCTTGTCTCAATACCCATCTCTTTAAATTTTTGTTCATAATCGGCATATATAGCACTAGATGTTTGTTGGGTAGCACTTAAAGATGATCCTAGAACAATTGCCTGATCTCTTAACTCATCACGCTCAGCAATATTTTTTTCGTGTGCTTGTTTTGTTGCTTTAATCTTAAGCTTTGCTTTTTCCATAAGCTTTTTATTGCTGTCAATTTCTTCTTGGATAGCGATTAAGTATTCAGAAAATACTTTAACTACCATTTGTTTGCTGTCGTATTCTTTGTCCTTGTAGTTAAGCGGCACATTATATGTCGAATAATTCATTGCCTCAACGAACAGTTCAACTCTTTTTTGATCCAGTTCGGATAGTTTTGTATATTTTTCTTCATACTCATGCTCTAAAGCTTCGTATTCTTTGTCTATAACCTGAACTTTTCTTAGCAAATCTGTTGCAGTTTCATCACCAAAATAATCACTTATGCTGTCATGAACTGCTATCATATCAGCTATTTTCTGAGTTAATTCAGCTATGATTTTGTCTTCTGCAGGAAGTTTCTCCTCGTCGATTAACTTAACAGTCCCTTCTAGTATTTTCTTTGTTTCGGCCTGTTTTTCAAAACCTTTTTCTAACTCTCTATATCTATCTACTTTCTTTTGCAGAGCGTTACTATCAGCTATTGTTTTCTTAGTTTTTTCAAACAATTCTTCAATAGTTTGAACATCATATTCGGCTAGTATCTCATTAACAAACTCTTCTTTATTTTTTTTAGCCTCGGTTAATGATTTTGCATACTGATCACCCATGTGGGCAGCAGCTTCATATTGACCAATTGCAGCTTCAGCTTCGAGAAGAGCCTTATCGTCTTTAGAAATATCTCTTTGCACTGCATCAATCTGCGTATTTAACGCCTTTGTATCTTTTATAGGAAGCGTCTTTTTGACAGAAACGAAACCATCGCAAATCGGGCAGCGACTACCAAACTCAACTCTCTCACTTATTTCTCTTAATCTGTTTTCACTCATATATTCTGTGAGTTTTTCCTTAAGGAGCTCTAGCTTGGCTACTAATCTTTCACGATGCTTTACAATGGATAAACGCCTGTCTTTTAATACTTGTAACTTTTCGTTGTATGTCTTATTCGCCTCTTCTACTCCTTCTAACTTTTTAATGAGGGCATTTAACTCCACTTCGTTTCTGGATACGAGAAGATGCTTACTATATATTCTCTGTTTATAAAACACATCTGCGTTTACTGCTTGTTCAACAGTCTTATATTTACCACGAATTTCTTTATCTAATAACTTAAACTCACTATTCTCGCCTTGGGTTTCTCTTTCTATAGTACTAAGAGCTTCTATCGCTTGCGCTCTTTCCACCGTTAAAAGTTCTCTTCTGTCTCTTGCAGCGGCAAGGCTTTCAGAATGCATGCCAATCTGACCTTCAATAACTGCTCCATCTTGTACTGCCTTTTTATATTCAAATGTATCCCTTATGTTTATCTTTTTCTGCATAATTTCTACATTTTGACTTGATAGAGTTAGCGCTTCTGCCTGTACTTTGTTATACTCGTCCATTAATTCCTTTGCTCTCTGATTAATTGGAGCATAGTATTTTTCAAGCATTTTTTCTAAATCAATATTTTCGGGATGATTCCTAGCATCATCTAACAAGCCATATAAAACCTTTTCAAGCTCACTAACTGTAAGAGCAAGAGCAGCATATTTATCGCCCTGCTTAATTAAGCTAGCTTTTCCTTTTTCTATTTTTTCGTTAAACACATCAAGTTGTTTGCTGATATCTTCTAGTTTTTTCTGGTCTTCATCAATCTTTAGTAAAATTTCACCATACGCAGAAAACACATTAGCTAAGGCTCTAGCCTCTTTGCTGTTTGCCACTTTCTTGCTTAATTCAGCCATTTCTTCTTTCTGTGCTTCTAGTTTTTCTAATCTGCTAGTTTCATCATAAAGTTGAGTCATTTCTTCTTTATACATCGTAGCTTTTTGTAACTCATCATTTATGTTTGCCATGATTACACGAACTTCTTCTAAGTTGGTTTTGTTACTATCAACTAAAGCTTCATAATTTTCAATTTCACCACGGCTAACTGGATCTAAAACTTCTAGCCTGTTAACTAAAAAGGCTTCCTCGCCTAATAGCTCCTCTAACATCTCATTTACTTTATTTGATTTAGCAAACTTTCCTAAACTCTCTGCAACGATGGTTTCTCTTGAAATGGTGTCTTTTGCAATATTTGCACCTTCTTCTCTATCTATTAAAAACAACTCCTCGAATGCTTCTTTTGTTAGGGAAATCTTTTCTGCTAAAAACGCATCAACACCTTCTTTTGTCTGCTCACAAACTGGCTCGCCTTTGAAATTTGTTAGCTTAGCTTCTTCTAATGTTTCGCCACTTTCAAGTCTCACAAGCTTACGGTACAGATAATACTCTTCATACGCTAACACAAACCTAAGTTCAGTAATTAAAGGTAATTTAAAATTAACTGCATCTTCATTGCCATAAAAAGCAAAAGAAAGTAAGGTTCTTAAAGCTTTTTCATCCCCACCTTCTACGTTAACCAGTCCTTCTACCTTGTTCCCGAAATCATAAAATCCGCTCTCGTCTGTTATTCCTCTAAATTTCAAATTGATGAGTTTCATAGTCCCTCCAAACTCACTGTGCGCCTTCCCCACAAAATTTTAATTAGTTTATTTTATCGCCTTCAAATGCTTTTTTACCAAAACAAATAGACCCTTTTTCCCTTTCTGTTTTCATGTCCTAATTTCTTCATTTTTTAGTTTTACGAGTGCTAGCAAATGCAAGTGTTTTGTGTTATATTAGGTAATACACCGCTTTTATAAAGCACTGAATAAAGGACAAAAGTTGCCACTATATGTTTATAATTATATTTAATTATACAACCTAAGGCGCGCATTTGCAACATATAACTATTTTAAGATTTGATTTTAATACTTAGGCGAGTGCACATGCGCAAGAAACCCCACATCGCATGATAATGATAGACAAAGAGGAGTAATATGAGATTTTGTAACCTTTCACGAGAATATTTAAAAGAAGGATACACTCAAATTGATAATGTATTTTTGCTTGAGTATTTACCTGAAGCAGATCCTGTGTATGTAAAAGTGTACCTATATGGACTGTTTCTCGCAAACTCTGCCGCAGATTATGATAATAATATTAACACCATGTCGGTAGCCCTTCGCATAGATGAAGAAAAAATATTAGAAGCCTTTAATTATTGGCAAGAAAAGGGAATAGTCTCCATTGAGAATGATAACCCCCCTTATGAAATACTATATAACTCAGTTAAAATGCCTCTTACTAAAGCTATACGATATGAAGTTAGAGAATTTGACGCATTTACTAGCGAAGTATATAGGCTGTGGCCAAATATTAATTTCAATGCCAGTCAGTTAGAACAGCTTTTTGAATTCATATCCAGCAAGAAGATAGAGCCCTCTGCTGTTATATTGATTATGACTTACTACGAAAAGCAAAAAGGTAAACTTAGTTTTAGTGGAATTTTAGCTATGGCACAAAATTTTGTGTCTCTTGGTCTTTTAACAACAGCCGACCTATCTGCTCACTTAGATCAACTCGATGCAAAAGTAGATAAGGTTGAAGAGGTTTTCAAACCATTTTCTAAAAACAAGAGTTCTGAGTATGAAAACCGCGAACTATTTTTAAGATGGACAAAAACCCTTGGTTTCCCCGTAGAGTCATTAGAAATCGTTAGAGATGAATGTAGCAGGAAAGGCGGTAAAACCCGGTTTATTGCTTTGATGGAAGAATTATATGAAGCAAAGGCGATTTCGCCTGTAGATGTAAAACAATACATTGCAACCGAAAATGAAAAAATAGCACTAGCTAAAAAGATAAATGAGATACTTTCTGTTTTTATCAGATGGGAAAATACTGTTAGGTTCTATATTAATCCCTGGCTTAACTTAGGTTTTGATGGGGATGCAATAGAGTTGATTGCACAGTTTTGTCTAACAAGAAGCATTAAAGACTTGAATAGAATGGATGAACTTGTACAGCGTTTCCACCAAAAAGGGCTACTCACAAAAGAAATCATTGCTGATTACATGTTAAGGGAAAAACAGCGTGATGCCCATATCTTGGAAATCTTATCTTTAACAAGTGGTGGCGCGATGACTTCATTTATAAGTAAGTCCGACCGTGATTTATATCGTACATTTATTAATTGGGGGTTTGACCATGATGCCATTTTGGCCGCTGCACACTTTGCAATTGGAAAAGCCTTCCCTATGTCCTACTTAAGCAACAGACTCGCCACCCTAAAAGATCAAGGCATCTTTGATCCCGAAGGCATAACTGCTTTTTTAAGTGATAAAGATAGTACAAAAACAAAGAGCACAAGTTATAATGATGATGTATTAGGCGGGCTCACCAAAGAACAAATTCAATCCACAATAATTGACCTAGAAAACCTAGATATAGACAAGCTGGATGTGTAAATTTAGGAGATAGAATGAACAACTTTGAAAGACAAGCATTACAAAATATATTATCCAAAAAAGCTAAAGCTGAACACTTAGCAGATGCTAATTTAGCCAAACTAAGAGAAAATAAAAAGTTTTTTGATTTGGAGTCTCAATACATTTATCTTTCTATAAAGACCGCAAAAGCGGATCCCAAAACCGAAGATAAAGCTACCTTTTTTGCTGAATTAAAAAAGATCGAAAAAGACATGTACAAAGTGATGAAAGAGCTCGGATTTAATAAAGATGACATTAAAACTAAGGTTTTTTGCCCCTCTTGTAATGACTCTGGTTATATAAACGGTGAAAGATGTAAGTGTCTTATAGACGAAATCAATTTAGTTGCAAAAGAAATCAGCAAAACCTCTCTTACCGACATTGATTCTTTTAAAAACATTGATGTTAATAAATTACCAAAAGCTAATGCTCCTACACTATCAGCTGCATATAAAATACTTGATAAGGTAGTCACGAAATATCCAAATATTAAAGCTAGAATTATAACTATTACTGGGCCTGTCGGATGTGGAAAGACCTTTTCTGTATCAATAGCATCTAACGCATTCGCTAAAAACGGCGCCTCTACTTTACTAATATCAGCGCATGATATCTTCTCTATTTTTAAGGCATATCACTTTGCTTTTGATGCAGACGAAAGAGAGGACATCTTTGATGAAATACTAAACTCAAATGTTTTAATAATTGATGATTTGGGTTCTGAGGGGAAGGTCCCCGATTTCTTAATCCCCTACCTCACTCATATTGTTGACAAGAGAGCTAATCTATTAACAATTTTCACCACTAACTTCAATATGGAAGATATTAGCGAGCACTATGGTAAGCGTTTGCAAAGCCGTATGTGCAACACCCAAAACACTCTGACAATAGCACTTGAAGGCGAAGACCTCCGTCTAAATAGAAACATATAGTTCATATATTCACATTTATACTTACTATGACAACTGACTTTTTGTGGGTTTTAACCATAATTTTCAATTAAGTATTGACTATCTCTATTTTATTTATTAATATATAATTACATGTGCGCGTGCGCACGTTGTATTATCGTTATATAGTAACATTGTAAAATAATTATCTGGAGGGATATTATGGCAACAAAAACAACACCTGAACTTCAATATGAAATTGTTAATGCTTGTGGTATTTTGAGCACTTCTAACAGAGGCTGGACAAAAGAATTAAATCTTATCAGCTGGAATGGAAGATCTCCAAAATATGACATTAGAGAATGGTCACCAGATCATGACAGAATGGGCAAAGGCGTAACTTTAACAGAAGAAGAAGCAGCCGAACTAAAAGTCATACTAAACAAACAAAAAGATCTATAAGATTTATTAATCTTGGAGTATTTTTAGGATCTATTTTTGAATCGAATCGCACATTCTAATGGCCGGCGGTGCCGTTTAGTTATGTGCGCTTTAATATATTAAGACACAATTAATCAGGGAGACGTACCCCTCTCTATGTTTTTGTGTTTATGGAGGAAAATCAATATGAGTAAACAAGTAAAGACAAATTGGTTTAAAGATGCATTTATTTACCAGATATATCCAAGAAGTTTTTGTGATAGCAATGGAGATGGTATTGGCGATTTAAAGGGAATTATTTCAAAATTAGATTATCTTCAGGAATTAGGAGTAGATGCAGTATGGCTCTCCCCTATTTACAAGTCTCCAAACCATGATAATGGCTATGATATATCTGATTATAGAGATATTATGGACGAGTTTGGCACCCTCGATGATTGGAAAGAGATGATTGATGGCATGCATAAAAGAGGGATTCGTTTAATTATGGACTTAGTTGCTAACCATACTTCTAGCGATCATGTATGGTTTCAAGAAAGCCTAAAAGGCCCAGACAACCCATATAGCGATTATTATATATGGGCTGATGGAAAAGGAAAAAATGGTAAAAAGCCACCAAATAATTGGTCTTCAAGATTCGGTGGCACTGCCTGGGAGTATGATGAAGGAAGAAAACAATGGTATTTACATCTTTTTGTTAAACAACAGCCCGACTTAAACTGGGAAAACCCTAAAGTCA
>JAAZLE010000027.1 GCA_012799455.1 Clostridiales bacterium
CTAGTTGTTGCCCACAGGCTTTCAACGATAAAAAATGCAGACAAGATACTAGTTTTAGAAGAGGGCGAAATCGTAGAAGAAGGAAACCACAAAACCTTACTTTCAAAGCCAGACGGCGTATATAGTAAGATGTGGAATACGATGAACTTAAACAACTAACTTAGTTTTGGAGTAGAAAAGTACTGGATATGCATCCTATTATCAGCAAGACGCTAAAGTTTGAAGTAAAAAAATAGCTTTTAAAAAGATACCAAAACCTTAATTTCATTGATTCTAATATTTTAGTTACATTCAATCTTTATTGAATTTCCTTGTGGAAATAATGAAAAAAGGAGATTTTTTCTATGAACTATTATTGTATAATAATGGTATCAACATAATAGTGACAGGAAGTAGGAGGCTAATTATGAAAAGAGTAGAAATGAAAGAAAAGGCAAAAGATATAATAAAAGGCAAAGTTTTCTTTAGTTTTATTATTGTGTTTTTGTACGGAGTTATAATGTCAATACCAGAGGCGCTTTTTTCTGCTACACGAGCAGGTGAAAACAATGGCGTATTAATAGCATTCAGTACAATTTCTTTAATTGGGACTATTTTTCTTTTGCCCATTCGGTATGGAGTCGTTTTATATTTCCACGATATTTCTAACGGAAGGGATGGCAAGGTTGAAGGTTTTTTTGCCCCGTACAAAGAAAAGTTTTGGCAAGAGATGCTTAAAGCAAGACTTCTTGCTAACATTTATATTGCATTAGGCACCATATGCTTAATAGTGCCAGGAATATATCTAGCTCTAAAGTATAGTCAGATTGAGTATTGTTTCCTTGAAAACAAACAAATGAAATATAAAGAAGCCATGAACAAATCTGCTGAAATAATGAAGAACAACAAGATGGAGCGTTTCGTTTTGGGGTTATCCTTTATCGGCTGGTATTTATTAATTCCATTGACTCTTGGTTTTATTTTAATTTATTTGTTGCCATACATTGAAGCCACAACATTACAGTTTTATTATGCAAAGTCTGGGTTTTCTTCCCCATCAGATCAAGAAGTTATTTTCGTAGATAGTGCTGAAGTCGAGATAAAGGATGCGCCTAACGAGGATTTTTGGAAATAAGCAGTATTCTCTGAGAGAAAGTTTCTTTAGGTAACTAAGTAAAAATCTTGGATTAGTTATCGTTTGTTAAAATTTTATGTTATAGGGGCTGCAAAAACGCAGCCCCTTTGATTTAGTCCGTATGTATTTTAATTAAAATTATTTACTGCTATTATAACGCACATCATTTGGTATGCCAGCATATGTACTTATATTTATCGCAGCCCATTGAGATGTACTTTCCTTGTAATATATTACGGCTACAAACAGAATGGTTTAAAGATATTTAATGTAGAAATAGCGTTAAAACAAATATTTCTATGCAAAAAATGCTGTTTGACAAGATTATTTTTAATATGTAATAATGACAAAAAGAGAGGTGAAGGTGTGACATTAAAAAAAGATATTGATTGGCGCAGTGAACTTAAAGACAATATAACATCAGCTGAAGAGCTTGTAGCAGAAGGATATGCAGAAAGCAGTATGCTTGATGAACTTAAAGTATTAATAGACAAATATCCCATGTCTATTCCTAGATATTATTTGAATTTGATAGAGAATAAAGATTATTCAGATCCTATATACAAGATGTGTGTTGCATCTTTGCAAGAAGGATTATCAGGAGGGAGTGAGGATACTAGTGGTGAAGGTGATAACACCGTATCGGATGGAATGCAGCATAAATATGAAAACACAGTACTTGTTTTGTCTACTAATGTTTGCGCGATGTATTGTAGGCATTGCTTCCGTAAACGTATGGTAGGGCAGTCAGAAGATGAGGTACTTAAATTTACAGATCAAGCTATAGAATATATTTCTACGCATCCAGAAGTAGATAATGTATTAATTTCAGGCGGAGATTCCCTTTTAAATAGCAACAAGGTGATTCAACGCTACCTTGAAGGTTTATCAAGTCTTCCACATATCAAATTTATACGTTTTGGAAGTAGAACTCCAGTAGTTTTTCCACAAAGGATTTATGGAGATTCTGAACTTATGAGTTTATTCGAAAAGTACAGTAAAAGAAAAACTATTTACTTGGTAACTCAATTTAATCATCCGCGTGAGTTAACAAAAGAATCTTTAATGGCAACAGATATGTTAAGGTTTGCTGGAGTGCCTGTGCTTAACCAAACTGTTTTACTTAAAGGTGTAAACGATAATGTGGAAACACTTGTCGATTTATTTAACGGACTTACTGCAAACGGTATATCTCCTTATTATCTTTTCCAGTGTCGTCCAGTAAAAGGTGTTAAGGATTTGTTTTCCGTACCTTTACTTAGCGCTGTTGATATTGTTGATGAAACTAGAGCAAAACTATCAGGTGTTGCAAAACGCTTCAGGTTTGCTATGAGCCATATCATAGGCAAAATGGAAATTATAGGCAAAACTCAAGACAATAGATTAATACTAAAACAACATCAAGCAAAAGGGCAAAGCGATATAAATAAACTTTTCACCACTAAAGTGAGCCAGCACTCGACATGGCTTCCTGCGGAGTTTAGTTGTGAGTTATTATAATTAAAAATTTTTTATTTTACCTTTCTATGCATAGAAAGGTGTAGTGTAAATAAGAAAAACAAAGCCAATAGTCAGTTTATTTTAAAACATTACAGCATATGGCTGTATTTAGCCAAAGATACTTTTTTTCGCGTAAGTTTATGTTAAAATACAAACATGCATACATTATGGAGGGTTAGCAACAGTTAGATAAAATCTATAAAAACCTATAACATTTTTATAGGTTTTGTATTGAAGTGGTTATCAAGGCCAGCGATAATAAATACATAAACAAGTTATTATCAATATGAGTCAGTAGTTATTAATATGCGAAGCCAAAGAAATAGAAGTAATTATCATAAATAAAGGTCAAGAAAACGTCAAATAATATATAACATTTCAATAAAACGGCAAAACGCGTCCCAAAAACATCCCATCGTCTAATTTAGGTATTGTATTCCTTGTTTAGTTGTGTTAAGTTGTAAATCCGAAGGGGAAACACATAGATAAACAGGAGTACATTTTGAACGGTATAGCAATATCACACAGGATAGAAATACTACCCAACAACAAAGCTAAAACATATTTTAAAAACGCTTTTGGCTGTGCTCGTTTAGCATGGA
>JAAZLE010000028.1 GCA_012799455.1 Clostridiales bacterium
ATAATCAAAAAATAACCTTTGCTGGCTGGATTGATACAATTAGAGATCATGGCGGAATAATCTTTTTGGATGTAAGAGATCACTATGGTTTCTTGCAAGTTGTCGTTGAGGACGATAGAATAATCTCTTCTCTTAAAAAAGAACAATGCATATCTGCTGAAGGAACTTTGAAAGTCAGAGATAAGAATTCAATTAACCCAAAAATCAATACTGGAGCCGTTGAACTTTTTGCCTCAAAAATAACAATACTAGGCGATGTTATTTCACAAGTTCCTTTTGACATAAGTGATAGCAAAAACATCCGAGAGGACCTTAGACTTAAGTATAGATATCTCGACTTAAGAAACCCTGATGTACATAAAAACATCGTACTACGCTCCAAAGTAGTCAATCATATACGTAAAAAAATGGTAGAACTCGGTTTCCTAGAAGTAACCACCCCGATACTAACAGCCTCTTCCCCAGAAGGAGCAAGAGATTATCTAGTTCCTAGCAGAAAGCATAAAGGGCGTTTTTACGCTCTTCCACAAGCGCCACAAATTTTCAAGCAACTTCTCATGGTAAGCGGGTTTGATAAATACTTTCAAATAGCCCCTTGCTTTAGGGATGAAGATGCTCGCGCCGACCGTGCACCAGGTGAGTTTTATCAATTAGACTTTGAACTATCTTTTGCCACACAAGAAGATGTTTTTGATGTGGCAGAAACCGTTCTATATGATGTATTCAAAACCTTTGGTAATGGGACCGTTTCCAAACCTCCATTTACTAGAATCACATTTGAAGATGCAATGTTGACATATGGCTCGGACAAACCAGACTTGAGAAACCCATTAAAAATTGTTGATTTATCTGATTTTTTTAACAACTGTGAATTCCTGCCGTTTAAGAACAAGTGCGTACGCGCTATAAAAGTGCCTGGCGGTGCTTCTGTTTCAAAAAGCTTCCATGAAAAAATGTTGGAATTTGCAACTAGCATTGGTATGAAAGGACTAGGTTATATTAGTGTAAACGATGGTAACACTTACAAAGGACCTATTGATAAGTTTATCCCCGGCGAACTTAAAGCTGAATTAGCAAAACTAACCGATATATATCCTGGCGACTTACTTTTCTTTATAGCAGACAGTAAGGATAAAGCTCCTGAACTTGCCGGACAAATTCGTACAGAACTAGGTAATCGCTTAAATCTAATTGATGAAAATAAGTTTGAAATGTGCTTTATCGTAGATTTCCCTATGTACGAAATAGATGAAGAAACTGGAAACTGGGCTTTTAAACACAATCCTTTTTCCATGCCTCAAGGAGGCCTAGATGCCTTAAACACAAAAGATCCTGGCGACATTTTGGCTTATCAGTATGATATTGTTTGTAACGGAGTCGAGCTTTCAAGCGGCGCGGTTCGCAATCATGAAACAGATACAATGGAAAAAGCTTTTGAAATAGCTGGCTACACAAAAGATGTTATTGAGACGAAATTCCCATCGTTATACAACGCATTTAAGTTTGGCGCCCCTCCACACGCGGGAATGGCACCTGGTATAGATCGCATTTTAATGCTTCTAGCACGTGAAAATAACATTAGAGAAGTTATTGCTTTCCCCATGAACAAAAACGCACAGGACTTAATGATGGGGGCACCAACTGAAGTAACAGAAAAACAACTTCGCGAAGTGCACATTAAAGTAAGAGATTAATTCGATTTAACACATAAAGTTTTGTATAATTAACTCTTTGCGATTTCACTTTAAGAACATAGATAGATTAGTCAGTTTTAGCTGGCTACTAGTATATAAGGATGAACATTATGATTACAGAAAAAGACTTTGACAATGCCGCAGCTAACGCTCTTTTATACTTTGACGACGAGGAAAAGAAAAGACTCATGAAAGATATGTCCGACGTCATAGAGTTTGTGTCTGTGGTTAAAGCCGTAAAATCGAATAAACCAACTGCTTATAAACCTTTAACCATATCTGCTTCAGACTTGCGAGAAGATATTATCGGGAACACCCTGTCTAACGAAGATGCCCTTAGTAATGCAGATTGTGCAGATGATGGTTATTTTGTTGTTAAAAGGAGGAGTAAAGGTGAGTAGTATTTTACATTTATCAAATCTTTTAGCACGTAAAGAAATATCCTCAGTTGAACTAACAAAAAAATATTTAAGTGCAATCAATAACATTAACCCTTCTATCAATGCTTACATTAGCGTTACTGAAGAGATGGCTCTTTTACAAGCGCAAAAAGCAGATGATATGCGCAAACAATTAAAGGGTGATGCACCATTGCTACTAGGCATACCAATGGCATTAAAAGACAACTTGGCTGTACGCGGGTTTCAAACTACCTGCTGTTCTAAAACTCTTGAAAACTTTAAATCTACATATACAGCTACTGCGGTCCAAAAACTATTCAATAACGGAGCAATACTGTTAGGGAAAACTAATATGGATGAATTCGCCATGGGTTCATACTCCAACACCGGTATATTTGGAGCTACTTTCAATCCATACGACACTGCGAAAAGTGCGGGCGGAAGTTCAGGAGGAAGTGCGGCAGCAGTCTCGTCTAAAATAGCCCCATATACTCTTGGTACAGACACAGGTGGCTCTGCAAGACAACCTGCAAGTTTTTGTGGCGTTGTGGGATACAAGCCAACTTATGGCACAGTTTCTAGATATGGTGCAGTTGCTCTGGCATCTTCATTTGACCAAATATCACCAATTGCAAGCACTGTAAAGGACTGCGCGATTGTCTACGATACGATTAAGGGATTTGATATCAATGACATGACTACGATTAAACAGAATTATGCTCCTTGTCTAGATAAAATCAATGGAAACGTCAAAGGCGTAAAAATAGGCATCGCTACTAAAATGTTCGAAAACTGCTCAAAAGATGTGGTCGATTCTGTATACAGAGCAATTGAAACATATCGTGGGCTAGGTGCTGAAATTGTGGATATTACTATCCCAACCATTGAGCTTGCACTCCCTATTTACTACATCATAGGATGTGCCGAGATATCTTCTAACTTTGGTAGATATGATGGCATTCGATACGGATACAAAACAAATAAATCGTATAAAGATATCGATGATATGATTTCAAAAACACGAAGTGAAGCTTTTGGAGATGATGTAAAACGCAGAATAATGCTAGGCATTTACTTCTTAAGCAAAAACAACTTTAACGAATATTATCTAAAAGCTATTCAGTTAAGAAACGAACTAACTAGCGATTTTGAGAATGTATTTAAACAATGCGATCTCATCATATCCCCCACAACCCCCACAACTGCCCTAGCATTTGATTTTAATCCAGATAATGTTGTTGATAAGTACAAAGCTGATATCTGTGTGGTAATAGCCAATGTCTGCGGATTACCAGCCATAAGCCTTCCTTGCGGAACAGATAGTAATGGCTTGCCCGTAGGTATGCAACTCATCGGTCCTAAAAATTCAGATTCTAGGGTTTTAAACACGGCATTTGCTTTTGAAAACACCGCAAACTTAAAACTCAATCCAACCTTAGGAGGTGTGACATATGACATATAACCTTGTTTGCGGATTAGAAACACATGTTGAACTGTCCACTAAAACAAAAATCTTTTGTTCGTGTCCAACAGCCTTTGGTAGCGATCCTAACACCAACGTATGTCCTAAATGTTTAGGCGAGCCAGGATCACTTCCTCTTGTCAACATGGCAACTTTTATTTATGCGATTAAAGCAGGCCTTGCCCTAAATTGTAAAATAAACCAAGAGGTAAGTTTTGATAGGAAAAACTACACCTATCCCGACCTGCCAAAAGCCTACCAAACTACGCAGTTTATACAACCAATATGTACAAATGGGTACATTAAACTCAACAGTGGGAAAAAAATTAGAATTAATCGCATTCACCTAGAAGAAGATGCTGGCAAATTAATTCATAGTGGCGGAAATACATATATTGATTGTAATAGAGGTGCTGTTCCGTTAATAGAAATTGTAACTGAGCCCGACATTAGTTCAATTGAGGAAGCTAGAGAATATCTAGAAAAACTACAATTAAACCTAAGACACGTGCAAGTGTCCGACTGCAAAATGGAAGAAGGATCCATGCGATGTGATGTTAACCTATCAGTAAATCGTCCTGGCGAACCTCTTGGTGTTAGATCGGAAATTAAAAACATGAACTCCCTCTCTTTTATGGAAAAAGCAATTGCATACGAGTATGAAAGACACGTTACTGCAATTAAAAATAATGAGCCTCTAGTCCAAGAAACAAGACGCTTCAATGAGGCGGACGGATCTACTTCTGCTATGAGAGATAAGGAAGACGCAAACGATTACAGGTATTTTAAAGATCCAGATTCCCCATATATAATTATTGACGATATCTTTATAGAAGATATAGCAAAAACGATGCCTATGCTTCCCGAGAAAATCAAAAATAATTATCTTGAAATGGGACTATCCGAACAAGATGCAGACCTAATCATTAAGTATAAGAAAGTTTCAGATTATTTTTCTTCAGCTTTAGTAACGGGAGACCCTAAAATATTATCAACGTATATGCTTGGTGAAATATTTCGTAGTATTGAAACCGAATCACAAAAAGAAGATTTTAACATTCTAGTCCCATACGCTGAATTAGCAGAACTATCTAACTTACAAAAAGAGGGTAAAATTAATGCTCAAATGGCAAAGAAAACCCTAGCAGAGATGCTAAAATCTGGAAAATCCTGGAAGGAATATATCTCGAAAAGTGATATGGAGGGCATTGATGAAGGCACTTTAATTGCAATGTGTAAAACGGCAATTACCGAAAACCCAATGGCTGTTGCTGACTTCAAAGCGGGTAAAGATAAAGCCCTCAAAGCACTAATTGGAGCTGTAATGCGCCAGTCTCGCGGAAAGGCCAATGCAGTGCAAGCAGAACAAACCATTTTAGATTTAATTAAATAAACCACTTAGCAAACTCAAATAATTAATAGATATGAGGAATAAAAAAATGACAGACATAACTTCAACATATGGTTCTTTAGTTTTTGGCGAAACTGCCATGAAAGAAAGACTTGCCCCGGAAATTTACAAAGCTCTCAAACACACCATAAATACAGGCGTGGAATTAGACATATCCCTTGCCCAACCCATAGCAGACGCTATGATGTCTTGGGCTATTGAAAAAGGTGCAACACACTATACACACTGGTTCCAACCAATGACTGGCGTAACTGCAGAAAAACATGAAAGTTTTTTAACGCCGATAAAGGGTGGCAAAGCTATCCTTTCCTTCTCTGCCAACGCACTGGTAAAGGGTGAACCTGATGCGTCCAGCCTTCCTTCCGGCGGGCTAAGAGCCACATTTGAAGCTCGCGGTTACACTGCATGGGACCCGTCCTCATATGCATTTATTAAAGATGGTACATTATGTATCCCTACCGCGTTTTGTTCGTATGGTGGCGAGATACTTGATAAGAAGAGTCCTTTGCTTCGTTCTATGGATGCCATTAATAAACAGGCCATGCGCATATTAAAACTGTTTGGCAACAAAACAGCTAAAAGAGTTGTCCCTACTTGTGGCGCAGAACAAGAATATTTTCTTATAGATAAATCCATGTATGAATCTCGAATGGATTTAGTTCATTGTAATCGCACCCTCTTTGGAGCCCGACCTCCGAAAGGTCAAGAAATGGGTGACCACTACTTTGGCGTTATCAATCCTCGTGTCAGTGCATTTATGAAGGAACTAGATGAAGAGTTATGGAAGTTAGGCGTGCCTGCAAAAATTAAACATAACGAAGCAGCGCCAGCGCAACATGAATTAGCTCCCGTCTACACAACTGTCAATATGGCAACAGACCAAAATCAAATTACGATGGAGTTAATGAAATCTCTTTCATCCAAACATAATCTTGCATGCATACTGCATGATAAACCATTTGAGAATGTTAATGGGAGCGGGAAACACAACAACTGGTCTCTTGCAACTGATGATGGTGTGAATTTATTAGAACCAGGTGAAACCCCACAGGAAAATGCTCAGTTTTTACTGTTTTTATTAGCAGTTATTAAAGCAACTGAAGAATATCAAGACCTTCTAAGAATATCTGCGGCTTCTGCCAGTAATGACTTAAGACTAGGCGGGCACGAAGCACCCCCTGCTATCATTTCCATCTCTTTAGGTGAAGAGCTTACAAGCGTTCTTCAAGCAATAGAAGCTAACACGCACTATAAAGGAAATGGTGAAGATAAAATCATTCTTGGAGCCACAGTTTTGCCTTCTATCCCAAAGGATACTTCAGACAGAAACAGGACATCTCCATTTGCTTTTACTGGAGATAAATTAGAATTTAGGCTGCTTGGTTCATCTTTTTCAATTGCTTGTACAAACTATATTATTAATACCATAGTAGCCGATGCACTGGATGGTTTTGCCAGCATATTAGAAAATAGTAAAGACTTCAAAAATGACCTAACAAACCTAATAGCCAAAACTGTTAAAAAACATAAACATATAATCTTTAACGGAAACAACTATTCTGCAGAATGGGTAGAAGAAGCCAAGAAGCGAGGACTGTTAAATCTTAAAACTACAGTAGATGCTTTAGAATTATTTGATACCGAAAAAAATATTCGCTTATTTGAAAAACATCATATATTGAGCAAAAGTGAAGTAAAATCTAGAAAAGATATCCTTCTTGATAATTATACAAAGGCGTTAAATGTTGAAGGGTTAACGATGATAGATATGACTAGAAAACAAATTGTACCAGCAACATTACTATATGAAGGACAATTAGTGGAACTAGCCCTAAACAAAAAGAATTTGGATCCTAAACTTGATAGATCTACTGAAACAGAAATAATTGATAAGTTATCTGCAGCCACTAAAAAACTCCACAATCTAACAAAAGAGCTAGAAGACGAGCTCACTAAA
>JAAZLE010000029.1 GCA_012799455.1 Clostridiales bacterium
ATACTATCATCTCGTAGTTTGTTGATTCTATATTGTCTATATACTCTATCTAGTGCTGCATTAATTTTAGCAATTTCTGTTAGATTTAATGTTTTTTGTCCCGGGATTCTGTAATATATACGTCTTACTTCCTCTAGGTCCATTTTAAGCTGAGGGAAGTCATCTGGGACAAAGTCATCAATGCTCTTAGTTACATACTCATCTGCAAGAATTTGATCTTCCTTCATGGCAGATTCAAGAGATTCGCTTGCTTGACGTTGTTCGGCAATCGATTGAAGAAGTACTGCGTTTAGGAAAACTATGCCTTTATACCTTTCTGTAAGGGCAGCATTTAAATCTGTGGACTCGGTGGCAGTATCAATACGATAATCCATCTTTTCTGCACTTTCTACAAACTGCCAAAGAACCAGAGCTTTTTTAAAGTTAGGGTCTTTCAGAATAACGTTTGTACGAGTAATAGGGGGACGAACGGGAGCTGAGTTTCTCATTTCCTTCGCGAAGGGTGAACTTAAGAAGTCCTGATAAATCCTTGTGATGTGAGAAATCCTTTCTAAATCAGAGTGTTCTTCGCCAGCTTTTTTAAATGCCGCTTCAAATGGGAAATTTGCGGAGTTTGCCATGTTAAAATCTATGGAATAATCATCGATTTTAAAACTTGACTTAATATCTACCCCTAATGCACCTGCTTGCATTAATGCCTTTTTAACTATGTCTGTACGACGATCTATAAAGTCTTTAACTTTTAATAGTAGGGTGTAAATAAAACGGTTTTCATAAACCTCAAAGCTTTCTTCTTTACTGGTATTGAGTATTTTAGAAGGAATAACCGAACCATCTTTTTTAACAGCAGCAATTAAGTTGGTATGTTGTGCTAGGTGCTTAATAGACTCAATAGAAATGGATCTAGCAAGAGAAACGTCAACTATATCTTCCTCAACAACTATAAACTTACGTGGGTTTCTTATAATAGTGTCTAGAGGCACAATACACTCTTCTAGCGTAGTAATCCAACTATCATCATAGTTTTTCTTTGTGTAAACCTGACTAATCTTAAAATCATTTTTACCAGACCCAATCGCACTCATGTACGTAGGGTATATATCCTCTTGTTTTAAGAGATTATTAATCTGGTAAACTATTTCATCATATTTAGAGCGAGACATTTATCCGTCCTTATAAGTGTTTTAAGATTGCACTACCGTTAATTAAGATTAGAACAACTTCTTAAGGCGTAGTAGATATTCTTTACATTCGGTCATGTTTTCTTCTCCGAAGTGCTCGTCTAGGTAAAGAACATAATCATCAACTTCGTCTCTTATGTATGCTAAGTTCAAAGACTCAAACTTACGGAGTATTTTGTTACAGAGAACATAGTCTAGTCCATCTATTTCAGTTCCACCGCAAGCAACATATGCAGGGACGAACTCTTTTAACTGTTTAACGATACGGTTACCAAATGCTAAGCGGAAGTGTTCAATAACGTAAGCGTCCATTGCTTCAAACTTACGCATATTTTCATCTGATACTTTATATTTCTCCTGTGCTTCTTGGAATAACTTTTCGAGGTATTTATAGTTAACAGGCATTCCTTCTGTTAAAGGAGCATCAAAAGGCGCTGCTTTTGAGTTAATGTTAATAGGCATACCTCTATCGTAAACTTTATCTGATATTGCAAACGTTGAGTCGTCGTTATTTGCTGTTCCACAGTACCATACGTTATCAGGAAGTCGGAAACGCCCTTTTTCAACAAACTTAGGGTCAGAGGGCCAGCCACTTGGGACTAAGTCAATAACCCATTGTTCTCTCGAAGGCATTTCAAGAATGGATAACATTTCTGCAAAGTAATACTCAACACGAGCGATATTCATTTCGTCTAGGACGATGAATTGAACGTCTTCATGGTATTTAGAATCATATAACGCTCTCAAAACCTCAGTTTCGTTAAAGCGCTTGGTAAATTCGTTAAAGTAACCGAAAAGCTCCGTTCTATCACGCCAAGACGGTTGAACGGAAGCGATGGTGGTATCGTTTTTAATAAAGTGTCCTACGCACTCAGGTAGGGACGTTTTTCCGGTACCAGAGATACCTTGTAGGATTATAAGTCTTGTAGTAGATAGTGATGCCCAGTAGAGTCTTATAATCTTGGGTTCATAGTATAGTTTACGCCAAGGTCTATCAGGGTTATTACAAGCATAGTTTCTAAATCTATCACAAAGTTCTTCTAAGTCCCAGGTGTTGTCATATTCGCGTGGCACGAAGTCTGGGTCATTATAGTGAGAGTCAACTTCGGTAAGCTTGTAGAAACGACTCTCGCCTTCCTTTTTAGCTCCAGATGTAGTTTCTCCGTCTTCTCCTTCAGTTATATCATAACCTTGGTAAGCAATTTTAAGACCCAATATTCTATCTTTTTCACGAGCAACTTTAATTAACTCTCTTTTTAAGTTATCAATTTCATCAAGTAGGTCTTGGTTTAAAACTTTGTCACCAACAATTTTCTTCCAAAGTCTTTTCCCGAAAAACAGTGCAACCCATATAATGGCAACTAAAGCTGCGATAACAACCAAGATTAAAAAAGCAGCGCCAACCCAAGCACCAGCGGTAAGTGTATCTTTATACTTGGTAAAAACCTCTATGTACTTAGGGACGTCAAACATCTGGCGAAGCCCACCAAACACACCACCATAATTACCGATTTCAGGTCCAGAGTAGAAGAACCCTAAAATGCCACCGAAGAAAATACTCAAAAAGTCTTTAATAAAATTACCAAACATATGCCAATATATCCTTGTAGTATTGTTTTACCAAATGGTATATATTTAAAGTCTAGCCCATACCTGTCTATCCAAATGGTTTAAGTTTTTTATATTTCAAAAACGCCCCATATTTAAGGGCTTTTATTTTTTTTGGTTACCTAATGGAAACCAAAACTATCACTTTGTATCCTCGCTTTCATCGCCAGCTGTTGTCTCATCGCTACCTGTTTTTTCATTCGAGGCTTCTTGTTGAGCTAGATATTCTGCAATGATTTGCTCTCTTCTTTCTTCCGTGTCCGCAACCGCACTTGCCTTAATCTTCTCAGCCCTTTGTTG
>JAAZLE010000030.1 GCA_012799455.1 Clostridiales bacterium
ACGATGAAGAAGCTGGCGATTATTCAGAAAGAGTGTTCACTAAATCAGAGATAGAAAGTGCCGAAAACTACATTTATATCGTAAAAGATGGCAATACTTCAAGATGCTTTAGCGATTTAGGAGAGCCAGAGGGTGCTACAACTTACCGTCATAAACTAAAGAATATCACCTCAATTGTTGTTTACGGAACAGATGCTGCAACATTGGAGCTGACTTGGCCAGAAGTATAATAGCAATTATAAACAATATTTGATAACAAGCACATCAAAGGACGCCTCTTTATTGAGGCGCCTTTGTGTCATAAGATATAATATAGCCATAAACTACTGTAATAACTTGAGTAGATAAGGACCATATGGATAAATCTATAAAACGTAAACTAAAAGGGTTGAAAGCATTTAGTATTTTTGACTTGGTATTACTAGCTATGCTTACTGCTGCTAGCGTAGGCTTTAAAGTTGTAGCTGGAAATTTAGTGCGCATGATAACAGGTCCACTGGGCATCCCTGGCGGTGCTTTGGCTGGCGGGCTATATATGCTTTGGCTTCCTCTTTCAATTGTCCTTGTTGGCAAGCGCGGATCTGCCCTGCTTATATCAGCCGTTCAAACAATAGTCATGGTTACAACAGGAGCCCCTGGAAGTCACGGTGTTTGGACTGCACTAACATACATGGTGCCTGCATTATTTGTAGAACTTGTATTTTTATATAGACCTCGGGATGGATATAACATACTTCACTTTATGCTTTCTACAATACTAGCTAATATGGCAGGGACTTTTGGATCTAATCTTTTGTTTTTTAGACTAAGTATATATCCATTGCTTTTCACCCTGCTCGCAGCTTCGTTATCTGGTGCTCTTGGAGGAGTGGTGGCTTACCTGGTTTATGCGGCAATTGTTAAAACGGGAATACTTTCCCGGGTAAAAATAAAAGTCGCTATTAAGAAAAAAGACGATAATAACATTAGTTGGGAAGAAATTGATAAACAAGAGCTTACTCAAGTAAACGATAACAACATAGAAAGTGATAAACACAAACTTACTCCAATGGATGATAATAATTTAATTGGAGATGAGATGACTAAGTTAGAAAGTGACAATACAAATGTGGTGAGTCATGAAAAAGAAAATTAGTTTAGTAGTTTTAATAATACTTGTTTTAGTAAGTGTTTTGGCGCTATTTGCCTGTAGCCCAATTACTAATGAAATCCCACCTCTCTACATAGTTTTCGATGGAGATATTGAGGGAGGTGTTTATTCCATCAACCTTTATGATGTTGCTATGACTGAATATATATACACGGAGGAAGGCACTGAAGTTACAGGTGATGGCTGGGAACTAAGTAAACTCTTAGAATACCTTACTATGAGAGTAAGTGATAATTATCTTTTTATTACATCTGCTACCGATGGTGTAAGCGCACTAATTGAACTGCCCCTTACAGATAAAATGTATCTCTATGATGATGGTAGTAAAGTGTCTGCTAAAGGGCCTAACTACCCTAAATGCACAGGCATTAAAAACATTTCAGAAATAACCATAATTGCAAAAGATTCAGAAGATATACTTGAAACCATTAATTCATTACCTAATACCAAACCAAATTTAATAACCCAATCTGACTATGGTATTAAGATTTTAACAAGCGAAAAAACCGACTTAAAAACATTTGGAGAATCCAAACTAAAACTATTTTCCCTATCTGCTGAAAACCTAATGGGAGAAAATAAAGCAAATAAATATCTACCAAATAACGCCATGACAGTTAATTCGTTTACCGGCAGAGATAACAATATTATATATCTTGAAAACGGTGATATTATTAAAAATGCAGACAATATCCAACTAGGCTGGAAGCATGGTAAAATTATAGTTAAGGATACTAAAGCACCAATTTTAGGGTTTGTAACCAACACAACAAGGACAATACTTGATGCCTATTCCGAGATTAAAATCTCTATAGATAATAATGAAAAAGTTATGCTAATTCTCCCCGATGGCTTTTCCTGGATACAAGCAAATGCACTAGAAAACGATCTTGATATTTTAAAAGCCTCTCTATCTAAAGGCTATGCAAGCGCAACTCATCGCGCCATTTCACCAGTTGCTTTAGCTTCAATCGTTACTGGCAAATCACCCTATATTACAGGCATTAATTTTAAAGAGGGAGAAAGTCGTGCAGTACTTAAACCTAATGCGCAAGACATATTTGAATATGCAACATCTAAAGATAAAATTGTAAAATATATAGAAGGTACAGGAAATCTAATAATCACAAGTGTTGAGCCCGTATATTCTCTAAACGATACTGAAATATATAACAATGCTAAAGCAGCAATTAATGAAGGCATAGATTTTATATTTGTTCACTTCCATGAAATCGACGATGTAAATCACGAGTATGGACCATTAAGCAAGGAAGCCAAAATTAAATGCATGGAAATAGACAGTTATGTTAAAGACTTAAAAATGCAATTTGACGGAAAAGTAATTATTGTTTCCGACCATGGACACATAACCCTCGTCAATGAAAACGACAAAAACTACGGAGACCACGGCTACTTTGACCATCAAGATATGTATGTGCCCTACTTTGTCTTCAACAAATAAACAAAATAAACTTATTGCAAATACATTCGAGGAATGCTTGTAGGAGAAATTAATGAAAAAAATAAAGTTATCAAAACCAGCGATAATAGCAATAATTATAGTGGCAGTACTAATTGTAGGCTTTGCCATATTTTTACCTCTTTACTTAAAAGCAAACGCTCCACAACGTGAACTTTACGCCCAGGAAAAGATAAGATTTATTGCATATGGTGAAGATCTTGGCTCATATAATTTAGAAGAACTACTTGCGCTAGAAGGAGTGGAAGAAAAAACATTTAAAGACATTTATGATACAAGCGCTAGCGAGCCAGTTGAGAAAACATATACAGGAATTGAGCTTAAAGCTGTCTTAAAAGCATTAAACATAGACATGACTATCGCACGTAATATTACTTTTAAAGCAAGTGATGGCTTAAATAAACTATACCCCGCTGAAGATGTACTAACTCCCGACAATGTCTTTATAGCATATAAGGTAAATGGAATAGAATTTAATAAAGGGACTGTCACTTCTGCATATACACAAGAAGGAGAAGATGGCGGCCCTTATGTGGTAATAAGAGTATCGGATACTTTTTCACAACATAGATGTAAATTATTAACCGAGGTAAATGTAGGATAAAGCATAAACCATGCTTATGTATAGGACTTTATATGAACTTACAAGTTAACAAATTAGGCTTAAAATATGGTAAAACCGTTATTTTTAACAACCTTTCGTTTGAACTAAATGAAGGTGAAATTCTTGGTTTTAAAGGACATAATGGTAGCGGTAAAAGTAGCCTTTGCCTTTGTCTTACGGGACTATTTGAAGAGGAGTTTGCACGCGATAATATCAGAGGAGAAATCCTATATGATGGTGTAAACTTAAATGATATGACTATTGCAGATAGATGCAATGCTTTTGGTCTCATTTTTCAAAACCCCGATAATCAGTTATTTTCGCCCCTTGTAATAGAAGAACTAGCCTTTGCTCCAGAGAATCTAAATGTCCCAAGGGATGAAATAGAAAAACGAGTTGATGATGCTTTAAAAACATGCAAAATCGAACATCTAAAACATGCTAAAACTAATGCCCTATCTGGTGGAGAAAAACAACTTGTGGCAATAGCATCTGTTTTAACAATGCGACCCAAAGTCCTAATCGCAGATGAAATTACATCTAGAATAGATAAAGAAAAAATTGATGACATCCGCCAAATACTTTTGGATTTTGCAAAAAATGGCGGAAGCGTAATAATGATTAGTCACAATGAACACGATTTAAAAATTGCAGATAGAATCATTACACTTGAAAGGGGGAAAAATTATGATTATTAACCTCTCCCCCATTCTACACATATTGATATCAAAGGAGGGCTTTTTATGCAAATTAAGTTAGAAAACCTTTCCTTTAAGTACAATAAAAAATCTCCATTAGTGCTTTCGGATGTGACATATACTTTTGAAACAGGTAATTCATATGCTCTGAAAGGTCAAAATGGCGCAGGAAAAACCACTCTTGGGAAATTAATACTTGGGCTTTTACACCAAAATAGTGGTGATATATATTTTGATGACATTAATGCTAAAAAAATATCTGCAGGTATAAGAGCTGATACCATTGGATATTTATTTCAAAATCCAGATCTTCAACTTTTTGCACCGACAGTCATAGAGGAATTAACATTTCCCTTTGAACTAAAAAAAGAGTTAACTGCAGAAAAACAAGCTGAAATTCAAAAAATACTCAAGGATTTTAATTTGTCGGGATTTGAAGATAGGTTCCCCCTTTCCATGTCTTTAGGCGAGAAGCAACGTTTAGCACTAGCTACTATAATGAGCCGTAATGTAGATTTTTTAATCTTAGA
>JAAZLE010000031.1 GCA_012799455.1 Clostridiales bacterium
CTGGACACAGTGCTTCTACTAATTCTTCTTTTGTTAAGGATAGGGGCACATCATATCCACGATTTTTTAGTTCTACAGCTACTTGTGTAATTATCGGAAGTTCAAGTTGTGCATCACGTATCGTTTCTAGTTCTTTATACACTTCTTTAGGAGTTCCGTGAAGTACTACTTCTCCATCGTTCATAACCACTACTTTGTCTGCGAGTATAACTTCTTCCATGTAGTGAGTTATTAGTATAACAGTCATACCCTCTTCTTTATTTAAACGCATTATTGTTTCCATTACTTCTTCTCTGCCTTTAGGATCGAGCATGGCAGTACTTTCATCTAAAATTAAAACATCGGGCTTCATGACTAAAATAGCCGCAATAGATATTCTTTGTTTTTGACCACCGGATAATTTGTTTGGTGTTCTTTTATTTTGACCCTCCATATTAACTGTTTTTAATGCCCAGTCAATACGCTTTCCGATCTCTTCTCTTGGTACCCCTAAATTTTCGGGCCCAAATGCTAAATCATCTTCGACAATAGACGCCACCATTTGATTATCTGGGTTTTGAAAAACCATACCAACCTTTTTTCTTATATCGAAAATCTTATCATCATCAGCGGTATCTATGCCTTCAACAAAAACCTTGCCTTTATCAGGCACAAAAAAACCGTTTAAAAGTTTAGCAAGCGTGGATTTACCACTACCGTTATGCCCAACGAACGCAACAAAAGACCCTCTCTCTATGTCAAGAGTTACGTCTTTAACGCCGCGGGTTATCATGTCACCCGAAACATAGTCATAACTTACATTTTTTAATTCGATAATATTATCCATCTTTACCTGCTAATCCTTAAGTTATAGAATGAACTATATTATATACACAAGTTGGCAAAAAAACAATTAATCCACCGCCTCACTTACCATTACTTTATTACACTATCAAAAGCGACTCTTACACCGTGTTGCATAGGTGGCTTTTCTACTGTTGCATTTAAATTAACAGCACTACTTTATTACACCGTCAAAAACTGCGCTCGAGAGGCTATCTAACGTTACGTTACATTGAAAACTGACACACTACTTGATATCGTTAGAAAAACATTTACCTTATAGCTGTTTTTAAACAAAATACTGTACTTTGCTTTTTTCAAGCAGTTTGGTTAATGGGATAAATAATACAGCAACAACAATTACATTTGATATAATGTGCACTAAAAAGAAATATGTGCCCCGTACATACATTGCAGCATAAAACTTCCAAAATGACTGCCCGCCCGAGTAGAAAATCGTATCTACAAATGTAGTTAAAACCCCAAATAATGTAGTCATAAAAAGAGCGATTAAAACGGGGATAATAATCTTGTTTTTCATTATTATCCTTTTCATAAGTGCTACAACCATTGAAAGTAATGGCCAATAAATAAAGTATGAAATAAGCCACGGTGCTAATCCATATATTGCACCCTCTATTGCACAAAAAATCAAAGTGGAAGGCATCCCAATTTTTACACCAAAAACAAAGGTAAAGGCCATAATACAAACCGTAACAATTTCTACGTTTGGTATAAAACTAAGTGCCATTTTACCTGCAGATAAAATAGCAGTGAGTAGAGCTATTAAAACTAGCTCTCTCACCCTGGTTTTTCCATTAGTTTTTTTATGGTTTTGTATCTCCATTTAAATATATCGTATGCCTTGACTAACATTCATTACTGAATTCAAAACAATCGCATTACATGCATTACCAAGGGTAAAACTAACTGTTTTATATGACAGTAAATATGTAAGTTTTTCCTTCTTTTACAGGAAGACTACTAATACCTTCTACAGCAGATGCGTAATATTTTCCATCAAGTGTAACTGAACCCCACTCGGTATTATAATTTTCTTCATCATCGGTATAAAAAACCACCCACTCGCCTTCTGCCGTTCCATAAGAGGTCCCGTCAACAGTGAAAGAATTAACAAATACTCCAAATGCGCTGTCTCCAACATTTAGCGATATTTTATCACAACTATCATCTAATTTTGTTAAAGCAGCCTCTAAAAAACCTCCATTAACTGCAACATTTTTGCTATACAATACATTTGACTCTTTGTCCATAAACATAATTGTAATCTCAAAACTACCGTCGCTTTCAGGAGCTTTTGGTTTAAGCACAAAAACTAATATTGTCGCTAATAATGCTACAATAATTATTACTGCTAAAACTGATAATAAAACACCTACTTTCTTCTTGGTCATAGTTCCTACCCACCTTTTATTGTTATTTTAACTTTAGGGCGTTAGCGGAACGTCATGCAAAACGCATGTAAAAAACCAGCTCTTGTGCGTCTCAAGACACTCATCGAAACCCACTAAAGTTGTTTTTAGACTATCACAAACTAATAGTTATTGCAATTTATTGTCTCTGAAATTTTTGTGTTAAATTGGTTTTCATGGAATGATTGTCTTTTCAAATATCTATTTATGCCAAAAAACCTGCCTTACATTGACTAATCGCCCTTTTTAAATATATAATCACTATATACTTAGAAATTTACGCGCATAGGAGAGTAATATGAGTTCTGTTTGGGGTAATAACATTAAATTATCAATTTTTGGAGAAGCACAAGGAGAGGTTTTTGGGGGAACTTTACATGATTTCCCAGCTGGAATACCAGTCAATCTCGACCGCATTAAGCTAGGACTTAAGCTTCGGCTCGGCAATATTAACTTTACTGCTATGAAAAAGCAAGATGATAGACCAGTAATAGTATCTGGAGTACATAAAGGTGTAACCAATGGAGCACCTATCACAGTTTTATTCTACAATAAAAGTGCTAGCGACACAGAATCTGGTAATGTAATATTAAAACCGTCTCATGCTGATTATGTTGCTGATGTTAGATACCGTGGATACGCAGACCAACGCGATGGTGGGCATTTTGCCTCTAAAATTACACTACCGATAGTCTTTTTTGGTATGCTTTGTGCAGATTATTTGCATCATATGGGTATTAAAGTAGTTTCACACGTGAAAGCTATTGGCAATATTCAGGATGAAAGTTTTGGAGTACATATCGATGATGAGCTAATAGAAAGACTAAACTCCATGAGTATGCCAACCATTTCAAATGATGTACGAAAAAGAATGGTATCGCTACTGCAAAGCATATCAGCCATCGGAGATTCTATTGGTGGCGCTGTAGAAACAGCCATTGTTGGCCTCCCTGCAGGATACGGCTCGCCCTGTTTTGATGGGTTAGAAAGCAGCCTTGCATCACTAATTTTTGCCCTTCCCGGCGTAAAAAGCATTAGCTTTGGTTTAGGAACCGACTTTGTTAAATCTAGAGGAAGTGAAGTAGCTGACTCTTTTTATGTGACAGAAAGCGGAAAGATAGAAACAGATAACAACTTTAATGGCGGGTTAAATCGTGGTATCAGTAACGGCATGCCAATTATTATGAATACTGTTTTTAAACCTATCCCTTCAATCCAGCAACCAATGAAAGGACTAGATTTAGTAACAAATGAAGTTGTAGATTTAAAGGTAAATAGAGAACACACAGTCTGCCATGCACCCGAAGGAAACGTGCTTGCGACATCAGTAGCAGCTATAGTTACATTAGATGCAATACTCGAAGGGCAAGGCTATATGAACATGCCAAAAGTTGAAAAGAAGAAGATTATACCCGGAGAAAACCCACACCATTAATTAATAGTTTGTAAGTCAAAAATATTTGATATTTTAACTATTGGGATACACTTTGTCTAATTAGTGTATCCTAAATCATATAAAATACCATAGAGGATAAACATGAAATCAGTATTAATAACGGGTGGAGCTGTCGGAATTGGAAAAGGACTTGTTATCCACTTTGCAAATAAAGGATATAATGTTATGTTTACTTATCGCTCTCATAAAGAAGAAGCGATGGAACTTGCTAAAAAAACAAATTCGAGAGCTTTTTATTGTGACATAACCAATATGAAAAATATTAGATCTTTACATGAAGAAGTCGGAAGAGTGGATATATTAATTAATAACGCAGGCGTTAGCGATATTAAGATGTGTACGGAAATAGATGATTTAGCTTGGGATTACGTTGTTAACACCAACTTAAAAGGCACTTTTTTATTAACTAAATCTTTTGTGCCACATATGATATCAAATAAATTTGGAAGAATTATTAATATTGGTAGCATGTGGGGATTAAATGGATCTTCTTGTGAAGTACATTATGCAGCCTCAAAGGCAGGTCTAATTGGTCTTACTAAATCGTTAGCCAAGGAGCTTGGCCCTTCTAACATCACTGTTAACCTAATTGCCCCAGGGGTAATTGATACCGATATGAATAAAAATGCAGATCCTGCTACTCTCAAAGCTTTAATCGATGAGTGCCCTATTTCCCGCATGGGAACTCCAGATGATATCGCCGCATGTGCAATATTTCTAGCAAGTGAAGAAGCTTCTTATATAACTGGAGCTGTCATACCAGTCGATGGAGGCTACACAGCATAATATCTTATACAACGTGTCTATAACCAAAAAGCGTGCTAGTTTTTTACTAACACGCTTTTTACTAACACGCTTTTTAAATCTCTTTAGAACAATTTACTTTGAAATATAGATCTTTGTTGATGGTACTTTTTCCTCTAGTATATCCTCTATATGGTATTTGCTGTTTGCTATAAATACGCTAGTTCCAAGTCTTACTGAATCCTTCACATATTCTAGCTTTGCTCTTGCCCCGCGAGCACCTTTTCTACTAGCGCCTTCACAACACTGTTGGAAAAACTCAATGTTTGCTACAACATCTTCAGCGTTTGAGCCAGTAATTTCAGATACTAAAGAATTGCTATCCGAAACATCTCTATATATACCATCTACACCTGTTAGGATAAGTAAATACTTAGGTTTTAACAGCACTGATATTTGTGCTGCAGTTTCATCGTTATCTATAGCTTCAACTACGTGTGAGTTTTTAGCTTTTAACTGTTGAATTTCAAGCTTGCGATTTTCTTCATAACTTACAGGGTCATTATAGTTAATAATCGGCACTGCATTTTGGGCAGGACATCTAAGAAGTGCATTTTTAATATGTTCTCTTTTTGCAGGATCATTAAAATGTTGATGTTCTATAAGAAACTGCCTTAAAGAGTATCCGCTGTCCATAAAGCGCCTATAATTTTCCATTAGTATTGTTTGCCCTTGTGCAGCATAGTCAGTTTTTACCTCATCTTCTTTGCCTTTTAATTCCTGACCATTATTTCTTCTCATATAATCCAATCTGCCTATTTCCGTCGCACCCGATGTAACCCATACATATCCTGGTTTTAAGGCTCTTGCAATATGCGATAAAATATTATAATCAATATCTTTGTTGGCTTTATTAATCAAAGCCATAGAACCAACTTTTCCAACCAATTCAATATCAAATGCGGTCATTTTTCTCTCCTTAAAACCTTCTGTTTTTTCGTTTTTCGCACCTTAAAGTAAATTATGCATATGTTTTATCTACTCTTGTAAGATTAAAACGATTATATAAATAATACATAAGATAAGTCAAACAATTACTTGCTTGGTACTATATTGTAAAACCAATAATAACTTGTTTTATTAGCAACAAAAAAATCTCTTTACTACTTTTAAATGTTGTATTAAACTTATAATTATTCGGATGTTTATTTTAACATCTTGGGGGTTTATTCCACAATATATGTTAGTTCGACAATTTAATATTAATGATGCGGACATTTTTTACTCACTTGCAAAAGAGTTTTATTCTTCTGGGGCTACAAAACGCGATTATGACCAAATAGTATCTGAAAAGACCTTTAATCAGGTAATTTCCAAACATGAAAACCTATGGGGATTTTTTATAACCGACTTAGAAGAACAAGTCGTTGTCGGATATGCTCTAATAACTTCTTATTGGTGTCATGAAGAAAATGGTAACATTATAGTTTTAGATGAGCTTTTTATATCGCCTACTCATCGCCACAAAGGATTTGGTAAAATGTTTTTACGGTGGTTAGAAACTGAATTCCATGAAAAAGCAGTTGCTATAACACTAGATGTTTTATCAACAAATATGGTTGCACAAGACCTGTATAACAAAGCTGGATTTTCTCCAGACGGCTTTATAACCTTTACAAAAAATATCTAGTTTCTCACGTTTTTCTTAACATTTAAGTCTATTTATTGATGTTAATGAGCTTAGTTATTGATTACTAGCTCACTTAAATCTATAATATAAATAATGTTCGTTAGAGGAGGACTCCATGGAAAAATATTATAAAAACATAAACGTACTATATACCCAATTTGCTGAAAACATAGACAAAAATTGTCCACTGCCAGAATATCCAAGACCTCAACTTGTGCGTGACAGTTACATAAATCTAAACGGGCTTTGGGACTATGCAATTTTATCAAAGCCATCTGAACTGCCAACATACCAAGGTAAAATCCTAGTGCCCTTTTCACCAGAAAGCCCCTTAAGTGGCGTAAACAAACTATTAAAGCCAGCAGAATATTTATATTATAGAAAAATATTTACTATTCCTAAGGGCTTCAAAAAAGATAAAGTTCTTTTACACTTTGGTGCAGTCGATTATCAATGTAAAGTCTACATAAACCAAAAGTTGGTAGGAGAAAATAAAGGCGGCTATTTCCCATTTACGTTTGATATAACTGATTTTATATTCCTTGATAAAGAAAACTATTTAACGATGGAAGTAACAGATCCTTCAGATACGGGTTTTCAACAAAGAGGAAAACAAAAGCTTAAAAGAGGAGGAATATTTTATACCCCACAATCTGGGATATGGCAAACTGTTTGGCTAGAAAGTGTTGTAGATAACTATATTGAAAACATAAAAATCACACCAGATATAGATACTTCCAGTGTAAATATAGAAATTAAAGCCAAAGATTTATCAATACCTGCTGATATTGAAGTTTCTTTTGGCGAAGAAAAAATAATATCTGCAAAAACTGACGAAAATGGAAAGGCAACCATTACATTTGAAGAATTTAAGCTTTGGTCACCAGAAGAACCTAACTTATACGACATTAGCATAGCACTAGGACAAGACACAGTTTCATCGTACTTTGGAATGCGTAAATTTAGTGTTGGTAACGACGAAAAAGGTATTCCAAGACTAATGTTAAACAACAAGCCCTACTTCCACAATGGACTATTAGACCAGGGGTATTGGTCAGATGGTCTCTATACCCCACCTACTGATGAAGCCATGATTTATGACATACAAATTACCAAAGATTTAGGTTTCAACATGCTTAGAAAACACATCAAAATAGAACCCTTGCGCTGGTATTATCACTGCGATCGGTTAGGAGTAATTGTGTGGCAAGACTTTATTAACGGAGGAAGAGGTGCTAACAAGTTATATAACGGATTTTTGTCCATAATAGGAAGAACTGCCGACGATACCAACTATCGTTGGGGAGGTAGAAAAGAAGAGGAAAGTAGAAAGGAATACTACATAGATGCCGAAAAAACCATTGATCTTCTATATAACACTGTAAGCCTTGCCCTATGGGTGCCCTTCAATGAAAGCTGGGGACAATTTGATGCACTCAAAGTTACTGACTGGGTAAGAACATTAGATAATACAAGGCCCATTGACCACGCAAGCGGCTGGTTAGATCAAGGTGGTGGCGATTTTAAATCTACCCACGTTTACTTTGTGCCAATCAAGGTTCCTAGTGAAAGCGATAGGAAAGGAAGATGCTTTATACTGTCTGAATTTGGCGGATACAGTTTGGGCACCGAAGGTCATGTATTCAACTCTAAAAAATCGTTTGGGTATAGAAAGTTCTCATCACAGGAAGAGTTTGAGCAAGCCTATCATAAACTATTTGAAGGATCTATAATCCCACTTATTGAAAAAGGTCTTTCCGCTACAGTATACACCCAAATTACTGACGTAGAAGACGAAATAAATGGCATATTAACTTATGATAGAAAAGTTGTAAAACTAGATGCTGACAAACTACGAGAACTAAATAGCAGAATAAAACTATAGACATATTTAGTTTGTAGTTTTTGTCGACGAACATACTTACAGGTAACACTTAAAATAGATATTACCTGTTTTATTTGTTCAATAAATTATCTAACTTATTACACACTATTGTGTTATACTGCACTATATGAAGTTGATTAAAAAGATAAGTACATTATTATTACTCGTCGCTATTTTTTTAATAGCACTTGTTTTGACTGCCTGTAATAAAACAGTTTCGGTTTATTTTTCCGAGCCTACTTATCACATTATCCTAGAAAGTGAAGGTCCACAAAAACAAATTATACCAACAGTTATAACTAGACCCAGAGGACAATCATATTCTTTAAAAAGCTTAAATACTAGCATTTTGAAAGTTGAAAAAGATGGTAAAACTGTTACAGCACTTAGAGAAGGTGCAGTCACATTACAAGCTGAAGTAAACGGAGTTATAGGTAGTTGTAATGTTTTAATCTACCCCTCACCAAAATCGCCAATAATACCAAATAATTTAGATAATAAAGTCAGTGTTTATTTTGTAACCGAGGAAGGCTCCTTCCCTTCCCAACGCCTTAGTGTAGGAGAATATGCAACAGATCCAACTTCCTCATATAATCGTCCTGGCTACCAGCTTTTTGGATGGTATACTTCTCCAGAATACAAAGAAAGCACAAAGTTCGACTTTGAAAATACTCAAATCACAAAAACAACTACCTTGTATGCCTTATGGGGAATTAATCCAGATTTTGCTGAATTCAAATTTGAAACCATAGATGGCAAAGTATATGTTACTGGCTTTGCACATTCGTATATACCATACGATGAAATTATATTACCTACTACTAATAACCAAGATGTGCCCGTAGATGGTGTCAAAGCATATGCTTTCTCAGAAAATAAAAATGCTACAAAAATTGTAATACCCGATAATTACACATATATTGGACGATATGCATTTAACGAAATGGAAAAACTAGACAATGTGGAAATAGGTGCAGGTATAGAGCAAATAGATGAAGGTGCTTTTGCTGATAATGCAAGCTTACAAACCGTAACAATCGGTGGCACAAATGCTTTATCAATTGGAGAGTCAGCCTTCATTAATTCTGTGAAATTAGAAAACCTAACTATCCCTGATACAACTACTACAATAGGAAATCGTGCTTTTTATAATGCAAATTTACTTTCCGAATTTACCACCCCCGCTAGCTTACAAACCATTGGTGCTTATGCGTTCTATAATAACGCCCTAACCTCTTTCGACCTAAAAAACGTAAAAGAAGTTGGAGAAAAAGCATTTTGGGGATGCACAAAACTTGCAAATATAACCAATGGCCATAGCTTAAATAAACTAGGGAGCTACGCATTTGGACAAATAACTGGAGCCGAGCAAAAAAATGCTACTGCTTGGCTTAAAACCAAAAATAACAATAATTCAAATGTAGTAAAGGACCACCTAATATATATCGGAAACATGCTGGTTTATGCGTATAATGATATGGTTAAACCAACATTTTATGTTAAAAAAAATACTAAATATCTAGCTTCTCGCTGTTTTGCAGATACTCAAAACGCCATAATTACATTCCTAGGAGAAACACCTCCCATAGGAATTGGTGAGTATGTTTTTGGCTATCCAACTTGTCAATCCGATATAATTGTTCCTGAAAATCATTCAGGGATAAACTTCATGACAAACTATATAAATAAATTTTTAGTAACAGTACCAAATCCAGAAGACCCTGAGTCTTATTTACCTACAGCATATTCTCTAGCTACTGTTAATAGGTTTTATCAAAAAGTCCCTACACCGTCAGAAGCGGGCTCGCAAGCCATTGAAATATATAAGCGATATGAAGTTCAATGGGTAGACGGACGAGCTAAAATTTGGAAATATCAAGGACATACAATTGAAGGCACGCCTGGAAACCCCGGTGAAGATCCACCCAAACTACGTTTACTGATAGGAGGATGGAATTTAGCTCATCTAGATACAGAAAATAATCAACCTGATAATCTTGATATAAACTTAGTTGTAAAAACAATAGCCATGAATGAAAATGGTAGTAACCCATATGTTGTAGAGAGAGTTGTGTCTAATGCATTCCAGCAGCTTAACAACGTCAAAAAGATTTATATGCCTATAAAGATACTGCGTATTGATACAAACGCATTTTCTATACTCACAAGTTGTGAGGGAATCTATTTTGGATTTGGCGAAAGTGATGCTGGCGAGTGGACACCAAGTAGTACTATAATAGATGGGCAAAGTTTTAATTTTTCACAAATGCCAACGTGCAAGATATATGTACCTAAAAACAGGGTTACCGACTACAAAGCAGTTTGGAAATCAGTTGAACTACGGATTTTTGCAGATTCGTAATTAAACATAATACTTAGCGGTTATAAATCGTAAAACATAATTTGAACTGGAGGAGAAATGGATATCGCTGCTTATATAACAGCTAGTTTTTCCGTTATTAGCGGAATTTTATCAGGTTATTTCAATAGGTTGAATAGACCAATGGCAAGAACTTCTTTTAAAACATTGGGTTCTGCGCTATTTATCGCAACAGCAATACTTTCGTTTTTTAGTAGAGGTTTTTTCAACTCATACTTTTTACTTGTTTTGATTGCTCTATTTGCAGGAATGTTAGGCGATATTTTTCTAACTTTAGATCAGATAGTGCTGGCCAAATTTAAACCCTATTTTATTGCAATCGGTGCTGCTTGTTTTGCTGTTGGACATGTTTTGTTTTCAGTTATATTTATTTATGTAGCTGGGACATTTAATTATTGGTTATTATTTATCCCTGTCGCATTCACAGCATTATTTGTCCTAATAACCATTATATTTAAATTCAAGTTAGGCAAGCTTAGAATTCCTATGTATGCTTATGCTCTATTTTTATCAGTTATGCTGATAGCTGGGGTAAATATGTTTATTATAAACACTTCATCAGTGTTTTCTATATTAGCTTTAGTGGCGGCGATACTCTTTGTTATTTCAGATACAATAATGGGCTTTAAAAAGTTTACGGATAACGAACAAAATCCTCTACATGTTTATTCAATATTAGTTACATACTATACAGCACAAAATTTGTTTGCCCTATCCATTCTATTTTTCTAATATTAGATGTATAGATTGAAATGGTAAAGAAGATATTAATTATACTTAATTGGAGAAATTATGGATTTATCAAGAACGGAAATGCTAATCGGGAAAGAAGGTGTTGAACGCCTATCTAATTGCCGTGTAGCCGTATTTGGATTAGGTGGAGTTGGAAGTTTTTGTGTAGAAGCTTTAGCGAGAGCAGGGATAGGTCACATTGATCTTTTTGACCACGATACCATTTCTGAATCCAATATTAACAGGCAACTTTTTGCCCTATCTACCACTATAGGAAAAGATAAGGTTACCATTGCAAAAGAGCGAATTAAATCCATTAATCCTAAGTGCCTGGTAACAGAACATAAGGTTTTTTATAGTCCAGAAAACTCTAGTGCATATCGGCTTTCTAACTATGATTATGTAGTAGATGCTATAGATACAGTAACTTCAAAGCTAGAACTTATAGTTCAAGCAAATGCGCTTTTGGTTCCAATTATATCATGTATGGGAACCGGTAATAAGCTAAATCCACAAATGTTAGAAGTTTCAAACATCTCTAGAACTTCGGTTTGCCCACTCGCTAGAGTTATGCGGAAAGAGCTAAAATCACGAGGCATCACCAGCCTAAAAGTAGTATATAGTAAAGAGACACCAATTCGCACCGAATCAGTTATTGACCCTACATCTGGAAAACTAATTGCAGGAAGTACTTCCTTTGTTCCAAGTGTTGCCGGACTTATTTTGGCAGGAGAGGTTATTAAGGATTTAACAATAAATAGAAAATAATATTTGATCTTTTCTAACTTTATCACAAAAACTACAGGTCATGTTTGCCGTATGATGAAAACAAAAGGAGAATGAGATGGCAAAAATTAAAGCAGTGTTATTTGATTTAGATGGCACTTTAGTAGATACTTTTTGGGACTTATATGATGCAACAAATTATTCTATGAGTAAAACACATAACCCTACAAGAACAGAAAGTGAAATCAAATCATTTGTGGGAAAAGGAGTTACTAATCTAGTACATAGTGCATTAGGGGAGAATGTTGCATCTCAAAAAGAAGCAAGAGAATATTTTATTGAGTATTATAACTCCCACTTAACAGCAAAAAGTCTTCCCTATCCAGGCATACGAGAATTAGTGGATACACTCCTTAAAGATGGATATCTTTTAGGTGTCGTCACTAACAAGCGAGAGCACTTAGCTGTCAAAATCATAGACTTCTTCTTCAAAGACAAGTTCGGTGCAGTCGTTGGTGAAAGGAAAGGTTTTCCCGCTAAACCTCATCCAGAAATGATAGAAAGAGCTTTAGAATTGCTGGGCGTAAGCTCTGATGAAGTCGTATTTATAGGCGACAGTGAAATAGACTATTATACAGCTATTAATTCAAATGTTACTTCAATTATTTGCACCTGGGGTTTTACCGATAAGGCTGATTTAATTAAGTTATCACCAAATTACATTACAGACCGCCCATTAGATGTTTTAAACATATTAGACTCGCTGCAAAAATAAGAAATACTACTTGTTACTAGATACAAATATTTATCTATATACGAGATAAAATTTAACACAACATCTCGTTTTTTAATTTTCACCAAACATTCAACTATTGATATGTATGTTATTCATAATGCATTGTTATCATATAATCAACCTAGCAGTCTTATTTTCCCCCATACTAAAAAGATTGCTGGTACCACTTGCAGTTACTATATGTAACAACAAAAATTTTTAATAATTTCTCAATCCCTCCTCCACAAATGAAGAGCACGCAAGTGGGCTCTTCTTTTTTATGTCTATTTACTGTCTTTGGAATAATTAAATGTTTAGTTTTATTAATCTTCGATTATTTCTGGAAACTTATCTAAGTCCATAAATCTTGGATCCAACTTTGGTAGTTCTATGTAAAAGGTGCTTCCCTCACCTACAGATGTGTTTACACCATAAACTCCCCCTGGATGCATATTCATAACCGATTTCACAATTGAAAGACCAAGACCAGTACCAACTACTGCTCGCTTATGAGACTTAGCGGATTTATAATACCTATCCCAAATGTGAGGTAAAATATCCACGTCTACGCCTTCCCCATTATCTATAACTTCTACCCTTACATTTAAACCGTTTGTTGTTTGTCTGACCCATACAGTTTTATCTGCTCCTGCATAGTTAACAGCGTTATTTAAAAGATTGTATATTACCTGTATAATTTTACCTTCATCTGCATATACAAAGGCCTCATCTTCATGCTCTAGTATTAATTTATAACCTTTGGCTTCTAAAAGCTTTCCATGTATTTTTAATGGCTCCTCCAAAGCCTTAACTAAATCAAATACTTTTATCTTTAATCTGTCTCCACCATCTTGAAGTCTTGACAGGTCTAACATATCATTGACTAGCCCTGCTAATCTTGTAGTTTCATCTATGATTACCTGAATGTTTTCAGGGGTTGCTTCGCCAGGAATATCTTTCATCATCTCGCTATAACCTTTTATCAATGCAAGTGGGGTCTTAAGGTCATGAGATACATTGGCTATAAGTTCTCTTCTGTACTTTTCTAGTTTGTTTAACTCTTTGGATGCATAATCTAAGGACTGTCTTAAATCGTCTACTTCTTTATATGGCCTATTTATTACATCAAACTCCGCATCACCTCTAACTATATCTTTAGATGCTTCACTTAAGGTAACAACAGGTCCTATTAAGTTTTTAGTAATCGCCCTTATTATTAAAATCCCAAAAATAACAACAAGCACTGAAAGAGAAATTAAGTGATATACGAGAGTATTTACCTCTGCCATAGATGGAGAACAGACGCCTTCTACTACCACTAAATAACTAATATTACTTGTATCTTTAACTATTTTTGCATAAACATATGAATCTCTAGGTTTTGCGCTAGATCTTGGCACTCGCCCTTCGTAATTGTCTGGATCATATGCAGTGCCTGCGTACTGTCCCTCCACAATTGATTGATATGTTTTTTCATCATTATTTCTAGCTAAATTATAATACTCACTTGTTGGTCTACTATGCATTTCGCAGCCACCAAAAATATGTTCTGAAATTATTGGGTCATCTATTGCTCCTACTTGTGACACTATAATACAAACATTTCTTCCATTACTAATACGGTGCGCCAAAATAGCGAGTTCTTCGCTATCAATGTTTTTTTCAATAATACTAACTTGTTTTTTCACATTGTTTACTTGGGAAGTTTCATAAAAAGGAAGTAGCAACAAAAATCCAAGTAACCAAGTGATTACTAGGATAATGAAAATGTATACCGAAATTATAACAGCAATCCGCTGAGATGCTGTCAGCATTCTTTTTGATTCTTTTTTATCCCTCAAATCGATATCCGACTCCCCTTACTGTCACTATCATATCAGCGCACTCACCTAAACTTTTACGTAGTAATTTTACATGGGTGTCGAGAGTTCTATCGTCTCCATAAAAATCATAACCCCATACTTCATTAAGTAACCTTTCCCTTGAAAGAGCTATACCTTTATTTCGCGCTAAAAATGTAAGCAAATCATATTCTTTAGGAGATAACTCAATTCTCTCTCCAGCCACATGTACAATGTGCCCTAAAAAATCAATCTTTAGTTTGCCTGCCTCAAATATGTCTTTAGGAACTCCACCTGAAGTAGTCCTATTCATAACAGCTTTTATTCTTAACATGACTTCCTTATTATCATAAGGTTTCTCAATATAATCATCCACTCCAATTTCAAAAGCATTAATTTTATCGTAAGGCTCTGTTCTTGCAGATAGCATAATAATCGGAATATTTGAAAACTTCTTTATTTCTCTAACAGCAGAAAATCCATCTAACGCAGGCATCATTACGTCCATAATAACGATATCATAGTCGCCATCTCTAACCTTTTCGATAGCTTCAAAACCATCTCCTGCCTCACCTGTAGTGAAACCCTCAAAATGACAATATTTTACTAGCATTTGTCTAATTTCTGGTTCGTCATCAACGATTAATACTTTATACATTACGTCCTCCTACGAAAAAATCATATCTTCTTAAACTGTTATGTTTTAATTATACACTATTTATTTCCGTTTTCATATTGTCATATGTTTAAGAGCACATTCCAACATTCAACGTTTATATACAACAAAAAACACCTCCGTATTGGAAGTGTTTAAGTTTTAATTATCACAGTACATCTTTTGAGTTAAGGTTAACTTCGCAGTATAGGTATTTCCATTCCTCACATATACAATATCTATGGTGTCGTTAACAATATGACTATTTAACACCCTTTTCCATTCTTCTCTTGTCGTCACCGTTTTACCTGCAACTGTCACAATATAATCGTTTGGATTAAGTATTGATTTTCCCGTATCATCTCTTGTCACGTATAGACCTATCATAGGTCTGTTTCCAGATGTCTTAGTAACCTCAGTAAAACCAATAATGTTGTGATCTACTCTTTTATCTACATAATTTTTTTCTATAAGCTGCCTTGCTACATTCAAGCACTTATCAGCCCTGCAAAAATATGATATACCTGCTCCAGACTCTCCAGCCTTTCTAGAATTAACTATACCTATTAGCGCACCATACATATTGAAAATACCGCCACCAGAATTCCCTGGATTCACAGCTACCGTCGTTCTTTCAACTTCTAGGTCGATGTTATTAACTACAACTTCTTCATCTGTCCCAGATAAAATCCCATGGCTGACTATTTGGCTAGTTGAATTCATAGGATATCCTATCATAATTAATTCTTCTGCCATATTTATGTTATAGTTTTTGCTCACTACCGCTTGTATTGCCTTAGTATCTAAATTTATCTTAAGTACTGCAGTATCTGTTACCGCATCTCCCTTAAAACTTTGTACAGGATATTGTAGACCATTTTTCATAGTGACTATAATATCACCTTCTGGCACTCCTTTAACAACGTGATAACTTGTTAAAATTTCCCCTTCGGCACCTATGACTACTCCGCTTCCTACCCCTGAGTTAAGTTCGATATTATTTTGTATTTCGCTTTTACTATACCCTGTTGATATTTTGACAATAGATGGTGATACTGCCTCATACACACTGGCAGCACTCATTTTTTCACCTGGCTGTGTCATAGCCACTCCACTTTCTCTTGGGTCTACATAAACAACTGTATTTTTCTCGAGGGGAACATTAAGTTTAGCTTTATCACTAGCTATTTTTGCACCTAAAAACCCTGCTCCTACCATGCCACCGAGAACGAGAATTAAAAACACCGCAATAGTGCCAATAGACAACCTTTGTTTTACAACAACCACATTCGGCCTTTTTGAACGTGCCTCATATGTAAGTCTTTTGGCATTTCCATACGTATATCTTTCGTTATCTGATCTGCGCATATTCCCCTATAATATATAATATCTATATTTTAATGCTTCTATTCTATACTAACACCTTGAAATTAAAATGAACAGATTGTGATTTTTAATAACAAAACATTCACTTTTGCTTGTAGCAATATAAAAAGGCATCTGGACCTGCCAGATGCCCTTTGTTTAAGCTATATTAAATATTATCTTCCTTGTGAATGTGGAAGATATCTTCTTCTATATGCATCAACGCTTTCTTTAATTACCTTTTTTGCAGCTTTTGCGTCTTCATTTTTTACCACTGCTGTCTCTTTGCCTTCCAAACTCTTATATATTGTGAAGAAGTGAGCAATTTCTTCCATTATATGCTTAGGTAAGTCTTCTATGCTTTCATACTCGCTCCAAGATGGCTCTCTAAATGGAATGGCAATAATTTTATGGTCATTATAACCTTCATCTAACATGGTTATCATTCCTATGGGATAACATCTGCACATTGCAAGCGGTCTAATGCTTTCGCTTGATAAAATAAGCACATCTAGCGGGTCATTATCTTCTGCATATGTTCTAGGAATAAACCCATAGTTAGCAGGATAGTGAGTAGATGTATACAAAACCCTATCTAAAATGAGTAGTCCCGTTTCTTTATCTAACTCATACTTGTTTTTACTGCCCTTTGATATTTCTACAACTGCAATAAAATCATCGGGAGTTATTCTTTCTGCACTAATATCATGCCAAATTGTCATATTCTTCTCCTTATTATATTCTAAATCTTATTAAGTACATTATATATTCAAAGTTAGTTTGTTGCAATACAAGTATGTTATATACTTCCACCACTACAACCACCTTTTTTAGTTAACAAACAATATGAACTTATGTATGTCAAAAAATATTTACTTCGTTTAAATGGTCTATTTTTTATTCTCTGCTTCTTGCTTTTCAGCTTTTTCTATGAGTTCCTTAACCTTCATCATCCTCACTATGTTACTTCTTTCATTTTCATCAAGTTTCATCGTAATATATTTAATTGTCTCTTGAAGTTGAGGAATCATTACATACTCTAATGCGTTAACTCTGCGTCTGTTTTTCTCAATCTCATCTGCAAGCATATTACACGTTTTTTCTATCTCGGCAAGCTCTACCAACTTAACCAGCAGTTCGCTTAAATTACTAATACTCATATCGAGTTCACTGCTTACACTTGCAAATGAATATGGATATAGTTCCTTTTTCTCTGAAGGTGTAATAGAAATAACCGGAACGGGAACGCTCATAATATTTTTTGATGAAGTTTCTAATTCAACTGAAAATCCTGCCATAGACACTGCTTCTTCCATTGATTCAGGACTAGTTACTGCGCTGGCAAGTAAAAAAGATTTTAAAGCTTCTGAGATATCTTTTTCTACTTCTTCTCTTAGCCTCTTATTTTCCCTAATGTATAGCATAAACTGCCTGACTGTTTCATCAGCTTTATCTTTTAAAAGCTTGTGTCCCCTAATAGCCATATTAAGCCTATCTTTTAGAGTCCTAAGCTCCATTCTTGTCGGATTTACATTAAGTCTTGTCATTTTTTTCCTTTTTTGTGTTTAGCAGTTTAGCTTTTATGCGTATACTGTATTAGTTTTTAGCTTTTTTATCGTAATATTTTTCAACATATTCATCCCTAATTCTTTTCATTTCATTTCTAGGTAGAAGCCTTAGAAGATCCCACCCTAAATCTAGCGTTTCTTCAATACTTCTATTCTTATGGAACCCTTGATTTATATAATTTTTCTCAAACTCATCTGAGAATTTAGCAAACTTTCTGTCAACTTCTGTTAATGCTGCTTCGCCGAGTATAATACTTAATTCTTTTGCTTCTTTTCCTCTTGCATATGCACTAAATAATTGGTTCATAGTGTCTGCATGATCTTCCCTTGTTTTCCCCTTACCGATTCCTTTATCTTTAAGTCTGGAAAGAGATGGTAGCACATTTATTGGTGGCGCATAACCTTGCTTATATAACTCACGACTTAAAATAATCTGTCCCTCAGTAATATATCCCGTTAAGTCTGGAATAGGATGGGTTTTATCATCTTCTGGCATTGTTAGAATAGGAATTAGTGTTATACTTCCTACCTTTCCTTGAATCCTTCCTGCTCTTTCATACAGTGAAGCTAAGTCCGTGTAGAGATAACCTGGATATCCTCTTCTTCCTGGGACTTCTTTTCTTGCAGCACTAACTTCTCGTAATGCTTCGCAATAGTTAGTAATATCTGTCATTATTACAAGCACATGCATATCGCACTCGAAAGCTAAGTACTCAGCCGTAGATAATGCCATTCTAGGAGTAGCTATTCTTTCAATTGCTGGGTCATTTGCTAAGTTCATAAATAGAACAGCTCTTTCTATAGCACCAGTTTTCTTGAAATCTTGAACAAAGAAATCTGCCTCTTCAAAAGTAATGCCAATTCCCGCAAACACAACTGCAAACTTACTATCACTACCCAAAACCTTTGCTTGTCTAGCAATTTGCGCAGCTAACTCTGCGTGTGGAAGCCCTGAGGCACTAAAGACTGGTAGTTTTTGACCTCTAACCAGTGTGTTTAATCCGTCTATAGCACTTACACCCGTTTGAATAAACTCATTAGGATAATCTCTTGCAACTGGATTTATTGGGCTACCGTTAACATTAACCCTCTTTTTGGGTATTATCGGAGCTCCATCATCTTTAGGATTTCCCATACCATCGAAAACCCTACCCAACATATCTTCACTAACTGCGATTTCTAGTCTTTTTCCTAAAAATCTTGCCTTCGAGGTAGAAATTCTGAGACCCGCAGAACCACCAAATAACTGTACTAGGGCCTTGTCTCCATCTATCTCTAACACTTGGCCATTTCTTAACTCGCCATCTGCTTGCTCAATTAAAACAAGCTCGTCGTATTTAACATTCTCTACACCTTCTACAAGTACAAGCGGTCCTACAACTTCTTTGATTGTTTTATATTCTTTTAACATCTTTCCTTCTCCTATGATGCCTTTATTATTAGCCTATTAGTTCTGTAAATGCCCTTTTAATCTCATGTTCTATTTCATCAAATGCTTTCATATTATCTTCGGTAATATACTTTGATCTACCTATTCTTTCTACCACAGGTAAACTAATAATTTCATTTATTTCCACATTATGATTAAGAGCATTGAGGCCTTGATCGTGGAAGAATAATATTAGTTTTAGCATCCTTAACTGCTTCTTTAAGGAGGCGTATGTATCTACTTCATGGAATGCATTTTGATGCAGGTAGTCTTCTCTTAAGCTTTTCGCTGTCTCCATGACTAACCTTTCTCTATCACCTAACGCATCCATACCAACAAGCCTGACTATCTCTTCTAGACTAGATTCTTCTTGTAAAAGTCTCATACCCATTGTTCTTAAACCATTCCATTCTTGGCCTAACTCTTCGGTATACCAACTACCAAGTTTTTCGGTATATAATGAATAACTTTTCAGCCAATCGACAGCTGGGAAGTGTCTTCTGTATGCTAGTGCTGCACTTAACCCCCAGAAAACTTTTACTATACGTAAAGTAGCTTGCGAAACTGGCTCTGACAAGTCTCCACCTGGAGGGCTGACTGCACCTATCGCTGTAACACTGCCTACTATACCAGTGCTACCTAGAACTTTTACAACCCCTGCTCTTTCATAGAATTCTGCTAGTCTACTACTTAAGTATGCAGGATAACCTTCTTCACCAGGCATCTCCTCTAAACGACCACTCATTTCTCTAAGTGCCTCTGCCCACCTAGAAGTACTATCAGCCATTATAGCCACGTTATATCCCATATCTCTAAAATACTCAGCAATGGTTATCCCAGTGTATATGCTCGCTTCTCTAGCCGCAACAGGCATGTCGGAAGTATTAGCAATTAATACTGTTCGTTTCATCAGTGCTTCACCAGTCTTTGGATCATGTAGTCTTGGGAATTCATTTAAAACGTCCGTCATTTCATTACCACGCTCACCACAGCCGACATAAACAATGATATCGGCATCTGCCCACTTAGCTAACTGATGCTGGACAACTGTTTTTCCACTCCCGAACGGACCTGGAACACAAGCGACACCCCCCTTTGCTATTGGGAAAAATGTATCTATAACTCTCTGCCCCGTTACCATTGGTGTGTTCGGGGGAAGCTTTTCTAAATATGGTCTAGACTTTCTAACAGGATATTTTTGCATCATTGTTACCTTGACACTTCCTTCGTCAGTCTTTATTGTTGCAACTGTCTCTTCTACGGTAAACTCGCCTTTTTCTATACTTTCAATTTCACCCTTTAGTCCAATGGGCACCATTATTTTGTGCCTTATTACTTTATTTTCCTGCACAAACCCAAGCTCGTCTCCAGAAACTACCTTTTGACCGACCTTGGCTGTAGGGTTAAATTTCCACTTCTTTTCTCTATTTAATGCTTTAGCAACAATTCCTCTACCTATTCTGTCTCCACTAGCTTGCTTTATAATCTCTAAAGGTCTTTGGATACCATCATAAATAGATTCAATTAAACCAGGTCCCAGTTCAACACTTAATGGCTCGCCCGTTGACTCGACTGGTTCTCCAGGCCCAATTCCTCCAGTTTCTTCATAAACCTGTATAGAAGCCCTGTCGCCTCTAAGCTCTATGATTTCACCTATGAGGTTTTCCTTACTTACCCTAACAACGTCAAACATTTTACTGCTTGCCATGCCTTCTGCTACTATCAATGGCCCACTTACTTTTACAATTTTTCCAACTGCTTCTTTCATTGTCTCTCCTAATATATGTTTAATTTACATCTTATTTGATGTCTAGTATATTTACACCTATAGCTCTTTCTACATTAGATGATATGTTTTTCATTCCATACCCTGTACTTCCCTGTGCGCTTGGTATAGGCAGTATTATCGGATATGGCTTGGTTCTGTACCTGTCTATTACATCTTCTATTTTTTTAGCAAAATCTTCGGTTATAAGTATGATAGAATATGACCTTGCCACTTTTTTTAGAGTCTCCACTGCTTCAAAATAATGAGTGACAGGAAAAGTTTCCACCCCTACCGCCTTAAATGGTAGTATGTTATCTTTTTGTCCTATAATCGCCATTTTATTATTTCTATCCATCTATACCAAAATCCTTACTCTTTGTTTTATAGTTATATGTATAACTGCCTTACTCTCTTTTCCATTTCAGCCTTAGGAACATTATTTTTCTTACACACAAGTATCACTCTAATTACCTTGATTTCATTTAGTTTACCAACGTAATAACCAATTATTGGAGCCGCACTTAACATATCTGCTTTTTTTGTAGCAAATAGTTTTATTAAATAGTTATCCTGCTCTGCTTCATATATTGCAAGGTCTACTCCACTTGCCTTGTCATAAAACTCTTTGTATACCGTTCCTTTGAGTTCTTTTTCGAGTTTTTCTTTTTGACCATCAAGTTTTTTAAAAAACTCAAGCGACAAATTGCCTCCTTCAACGAAGTTGGATTCGAAAAACTCGTATCCCGCTTCTATTTTCACCGATCTTAAAAAGGTCAAAATGTTCGTTGAATCAGTAAGTACCTGAAAATATTCAATTACCGCTTTATCCACGCCACGCTCAGAAAGTCGTTCCTTTAAATCTCTAAACATGGCTTTGTCTATAGTCACATCTATAACTCTTGGGGTGCCTTTTCCTTCTTCAAATAATCCATCGATATATTCAAAAGCTTCTTGCATATGTGGATTATCTAAACTAATTTCCTTAAACTGTTCTTTTAGCTTTGCAAGTGGTATTAATCCATAATGAGACAGTATTTTTTCTCCATCCAATATGTTTCCATATTTTTCTTTACACAGTACTTTAAGATTATGATAATCAGCCTTTAAAAAGAAGCACTCGAGCCCCATCTCCTTAGGAGTTACTTCACGCATAAACTCATAAAGTAATCTTTCTTCTTCGTGCAATATGGTATAAAAGTCATTTGGGTCAACCATCATACCGCCCGCATAGTTAATTTCAAACAAAATGCGCACAGCCTCATCTAAAGACCTTGATTCTATCATCCGTCTTATTCTCTCTTCCGATATGAAGTTGTTTTCCTTTGCCTTGGCCCTACCGTTAGCAAATAATAAGCCTGCTTTCATACTAATTACCTTTTCTTAAATGATAAGTTCACCTAATTTTAGCTATCACTAAAAAAGTTTTTCTACTATAACTGGTTCAAACTTATCTCTTATAGTTGCCAGTTCCACTTCCAAGGTCATATTTTTATCAGTTTTTTTGCCTTCTAGTATGATACCCCCAGCAAAATCACCATATGTTTTTGAAAGTGTTATTTTCTTTTTCGCCTTCTCACCAGCTTTTTTGATAAAGTCGCTTGTCAACAAATCTTTGTCCGACTTAGAGACTATAACCACATCGCCATCATCTGCAGATTCAATCATTTTTTCTATGAGGCGCTTATACTTTTTCTCATCACTTTTGATGGCAGGTAAAGCGGCAGCGAAAACCTCTGTTAAGATGTTTTGCTTGGTTTGGAGCACCATTTTTCTCGCCTCTATTTCTGCAGCTGACAGTCTACGCTTTATAATGTCCTCTCTTTCCTCATATGATGCTTCCATCTTCTTCTTTAAATAAATATCAGCATCATTTTTGGCGATTTCAAGAGTTTCTTTAGCCTTAGCACTAGCCTCTTCAGAAGTTGTATTAGCTTTTTTCCTGGCATCCTCAATTATTTTTGCAATAATTGCTTCACGTCCGCTCATATTGACTCCTTATTACACCCAGTTAGGAATAAACACTGCTAAGAAGCTGACTAAGAATGATAAAAGTGCATATGTTTCAACCATGGTTGTCATAAGCATACCCTTTCCGCTTTCTTCTGGTTTTTTAGCAACTAGTCCTATAGATGCAACTGCAACATTGCCTTGGTATATAGCACTGGCAAGTCCTCCAACTGCGATTGGAATACATGCTGCCATTATCCCTAGCCCACCGCCAACACTTATATATGTACCAGTAGCTGGCATCATAAACCCTGCTAGAGCTTGGATTTTTATAAGGCCCATAAAGCCTACTATAAAGCCATAGATTCCCTGTGTTGCAGGTAGAAGTGTTAATAATAGACATTTCATAAACTTGTCAGGATCTTCAGCAACAACACCTGCTGCTGCTTGCGACGCCCTTGAAACGCCTATTGATGAGCCAATGCCACTTAAAATGACTGCAAGGCCAATACCAATCATTGCATAAACTACTCCCATTATTTCCATGTGTAAAACCTCCTTATATTGGTTTGTTTATGTTATTTTAACCTTTCGGTTTGTTTCCTGTTTTTATATTAATTTGGACCTCTGTTTTAATTATCCAAATCGATTTCTTTCCTATCCTCTATATCAGTTTGAACCTATACTTTAGTTATCCAAATATGTATACTTCGTTTTATATCCTAGTGGCTGGAAGGCTCTGCCACTTCCTTCATAGAATCTTCCAAAGAATTCTACATAATGAAGTCTTGCGTTATGTACATATGCACCTAATAAATTAATGCCTAAGTTAAACGTATGACCTATTACTAGTATTGGGATTGCTACCAGCCAGCCTATCCATAGTCCACCAAATATTAGATTAACAATTATGCCTCCGAGCATGTTTAGAGCATAACCTATAACACCAGATGTTAAACCTAAACCAAATAATCTTGAATAACTCAGCAAATCGCTAACTACATTTATACTTCCGTACATATTCCCAAGCGCACCAGTAACCATTTTAAATGGATTTTTCTTTCCGATAGCGCCACCAATTATTAACATAACAACGCCTACTAAAGCTATGTAGGTTCCTACCTTTGCAGATACCCCATACCATGCTGGCACCGGGTCAGGATTAATTGCACCTAAGAACACCATCAAGTTAGGATAATAACAAAAAACTGCAACAAATAATACTGCCCAACTAAATTGGTTAAATATACCATACAATGCTCTTTTAGCTTTTATTTCTGCTACACCTTTCAGTATAAAGCCCGTACCCAAATGAAGTAGTCCTACGGCAATACCTACAACAAATAACATTAGCGGCCTATCCATAGGGTTAAACCATGTAAAGTAACGCAAGAAAGTTTTTTCTGGTGATATGCCAAACCAGCTTCCAAATAGCGCGCCCCAGATAATTGTGCTTATTCCACAAAAGGCAAACATCCATATCATCTTGCCACTGTCCTTTACAGGTTTTACAACTCTTATAAAACCAAAACAGGCAAGAGCCATCAATATCCCGTATCCTGCATCACCTAACATAATTCCAAATATTAGGAAATAAAAGAATGCAACAAATATAGCGGGGTCCCTTTCTCTATAATTCGGGACGCCAAACCCATTTGTTATCCCTGTAAACGAATCTGCAAATTTATTGTTTTTAGTTAGCGTTGGCGGATTTTCAGTCTCTAAAGGTTCTCTGAAAAACACTTCTGTTCTTTTACTTTTTTCTTCTATTAACTTTGTTAATTCTTCCACCTTTTCGCTTGGAACCCAACCTTCCATTAAGAATGCTTTTTTTGTACCAGGACTATTTTCCATACAAGTAATCTTTGCAATCTCAAGCATGTAATTATCATAAAGCACTTTAAACTTATATAGATCAGGCAAATAATTCATAGCATCACTATATTTTTGTTTTCTAGAAACCTCAAGACATTCGAGTTTTTCATTTATTTCGTTAATAACCTCTCTTGCCGTCCTATCATCAGTAAATGAGCATCTAGAAAACTCGCACTCATTTAATATTATTCTCGCTTCTTCAGTCCTATCTTTATGACACATCATAAAAAACGGCCTTGCTTGCTTCCCTTCAAAGTCTTTTATAACACCAATTTCGGATACTTTTTCTTTTAATAACTCAAGTTTTGAGGCTGGCACCAGTCCAAAAAATGATACTGTTGATTTTGTATTTTTAACACTTGAAAATCTTATATCTGCATCAACGTATGGTTTATACTGCTCGAGCTTTGCAATTTCTCTCGCTTGTTCGCTCTTTAAGTCAATTAAAAAACCATTGATATCTTCTAACTCTGAAACAATAGCTAAAATATCCACTTCGTCTTTAGCAAGGTCTTCATACTCTTCTAATGTTACTAACTTGTTTTCCCTTTTAAAATTGGCTTTAGGTAAAGAATACTTGCTATCTTTTTTCCTTAAAAACAACTTCTTAATATCAAATGCACTAGCTTTATCTAAATCTTCGCTACCTTCTTCTTGGATATCATCTAATAAGCCTTGCTCACTTACGTCAAATGCCTTATCTTTACTCTCTCCTTGCTGGATATCACTTTGCCCTAATGTTTTATCAACTTCTGTCCCAGATTTTATAGATTGCTTTTTATTTTTAGCATCTTCTTTTTCATCCCTTTTCAGTTGGGTTTTTTGCTTTATGTACATTTCTCTTAAAAATGTAATAGCAAAACTTAACTTGAGTAGTTTCCCTTCCACTACAGATCGACGCTCTCTCATATCGGGATAACTTGTTAACTCGAGTAAGTCTTTAGACACTATCTCAACATAGCCTGCATTAAGAAACAGCTTCATAAGTCTAGCTTCTTCGCTAGCATGTGCTATTAAATTCATCTTATGCATACTTACTATAGCCATGTGTCCCTTCCTACATATAATTTAATATAACTTTCTCCCCATATCCCTTAAGAAATGTCTATTTTTTTAACTAAACCCTTATTTTATATTTGATATTTTTCAAATATTTTATCTTTTATAAATGCAACTGCATCATCTTGTTTTGTATCTTTTTTTAGTTTTGCGCATTTTTTAGACTCAGATTTAATTACTTCGTTAAACTGCAAATCAGCATCAATATTAGCTTGTGCTACCACGCTTTTACGATCTTCACTCACTTTTTCTATTGCCCTTTTGCGAATCTTTTCGGCCTCACCGTCGGCATGGGCAACTGTTTCTTTAGCATCTTCTAAAGCTTGTCTAACTATTTCCTCTGCTTGTTCTTCTGCTTCGAGTACAGCTTTTAAAGTTTCTTCTATCATTATTGCCCTCCAACCATTACGCTTAATAAAAATGTGTCTTGTCACGCTTTATATAAAATAACTCTATGTTCATAGCGCGAAAATCACATTAAACACTTAAATATTTAAATATAATAGCAAAAATTACTAGCATTGTCATCCTACTCGCCTAAATCAAACAAATATTATGCAAAACGTTTTTCACTCAATGTCAAAATGACAATAAAAAAAGAACCAACAATTTAGACTTAAAGCCTTCATTATTGGTTCTCATTATTTGCTAAATATAAAGAAACTATATGTAACTACTTACTATCCTTATTTTCTTGAAGCTTATCTAATTTAATAAGGTCTCTAATTTCCTTTAAGATATCTGCAACATCTTCAGAGGCGACTACTGCAGGTTCTGCTTTAACTTCTTCTACAGCTGCTGGAGCTTCCTCTACTTTTTCTGCGTTAGCTGCTTCCTCTTCTTCCTTCTTTCTATGTGCTAACTCTGCTGCTTTTTCCCCTAATTCTTTTGCCTTTGCTAAAGCTCTAATCATTAAGAAAATCGTAAACGCTATTATTAAGAAATCTATTATTGTTTGAATAAAGTTTCCATATCTTAAAATACCAGCTGGTCTTAAAATAGTTCCATCTGCACCTATTATAGCCTCTTTAAATACCCATTGTAGTTCTGCAATTGATGTTGTGTTAAACATTGCACCTATTAAAGGCATTAACATATCATTAACTAAACTGCTAACAATCTTACCAAATGCACCACCGATAATGACACCAACTGCCATATCTACTACATTTCCTCTTGTAATGAACGCTTTAAAATCATGAATAAAAGTGCTCTTTTTCCTTTCTCTTTTTTTCCTTGCCATTTTGATCTCCTTTGAATTTAAATCTTATGTTTTATGATACAAATACTAATGTATTTTATCGTATTTTGTCAATCTTAATGATAATCTTTATCCATTAGTATGAAGCCTTATTTTTGTGGAGAACTATTCATTTCCACCTGGGTTTTCATCAAAATATGTAGCAAACAAATCTGCTGCGTGAGCCAGCACTGCAAATGGATGTTTGTAACAAGCAGGTCCAAGCTGATAACTGCCACCTAACACTCTTGGATCAAATCCTCCCATATGCCAGTTTATAGCCATGGCCTCATCTCTTGATAGTTTCATATAACTGCTGAGAATATATACAGATTTTTCACCATGCCCATATGGAAGTTCTTCATCAACTGTATAAAACGGAACTTTAATCCACTCCCCTGATTCATCTTTTCTGTTCCTTATTTCAACTTTATAAAAGTTAATTTTACATACATCATGGAGAAGGCCTACTATAGCAATACTTTCATCTGTAATGTTTTTTGCCCAAGAACTTTTTTCGTTAGCTACCAATTCCTTTAGCCTATAATAAACCTTTATGCTGTGCATACAAAGTCCACCTGGCTCAGATGAATGGAACCTAGTACTCGCTGGGGCTTCAAAAAAATCACTACTGCTTGAACATAAATAATCTAGAAACTCTTTTGCCCCTTTCCTTTTTATGTTGTCGTTATAAATTTTTATAAAAGTCTCTTTAACTGCTTGCATCGTATCCATTTTGTCTCTCCTTTTTCGTCTCACCTATCCATAACAAGATAATATTTTTTTATCAAAATTCTGAGTAATATATATCACAGTTATCATCACATGTTAAAATCATTTTTTTATCGTAAATCTTAGATACATCTAGTTTTTGCGTTAGTGTAGTTCCTTCATTTATCAAAAACACACTAACTATATCATCTATGAAATAAATATCGCACTCTAGATTTTCTGCATCACTTAATGCTCTTTGACTGTATTTATCAATTAAGTTACCTACACTAAGAATTGCAGTCCCGTTGCCAAAATATATATATGCTTTATCATGAGGATTATCTCCAAGTTCAAGTGTAAACTCACCCTTTAGCCCATTCGGAAACAAAATATGTAACTGGAAATTTTCATCATATATTTCAGATATTTCGCCTCTCCAAATTTTTCCTAACTTCTGTTTTCCTACAACTCTGCACTTTGCTTTAATTTCTCTTAGTTGCATAGACACAATATCGCCTGATTTTGTCCAAAGCTCACGCATTACTATGCTGTCGTCTATAACACCAAGTAAAATGTTTCTTCCATCCCCTATAACGTTTACTCTAGGGCATTCTAAATTATCTAGACATTTAATCTCAGTATCAAAATCATACCTTTTCCCTTCAAGGTCAATTGCACCTTTTACGTAACAAAACGAATTATTAGTCCTAAAAAACAGCACCCATTCCTCACCTGACATTTGAAGCGCAGGATGGGTAGGAGACAAAGCCTTAAAAGTATCTATATCTAAACAATGTACCCAACTTAAAATATTAATGGACTCGTATATACTCATAACGCCATTTCTTCGTGATGCTATAAGATAATACTTATTCCCATCGTGAAACACCTTTGGATGCATCAACCCTCTCTTTGCAATAACTGGAACTGGGAATACCTCTACCTCGCCCCCTAAAGTCATTGAAATGAGTTTTATGTTGGATTTATTTGCTGTGGAATAGATTATATATATTTTTTTATTCTTAACCAGTACCGATCCAGCCTCACATTCCTCATCAATACCAATTTCTATCTCACTTTCAAAGTTAATTAAATCTATGGATGTGGTATAAAAAATACCTTTTTGTTTTGCTTTACCATAAAAAAGATAGTATTTATCACTAATGAATGTTATCCCTATTGGACGAATACTTTTTTGTGAATATCTCATTACCTTGCTCCAAACCATTAATATAATGTTGCATATTATATCAAAATACACCCCATTATGTACTGCTATTAATATATAATATTATTTTAATTAGGTCAATGTGAAATCCGCATGAGGCATGCATACAATTAAAGCTTCCCCGAATATAATATACACTAAAAATATGAAAGCTGTTTGATAGTTTTTTGGTTTTCAGTTTTGGCATGCCATACCATCACAGTAAGCGTTCTATGGTTTTAAACAGGTAACTGGTGCCACATAAACACCATCTTTTCTTCTGTATGCAAATGGCGCATTAGCACATAAAACGAGCATGAATGCTGGTGCCTGCATTTTATCTGTATCGATTTTCGAAGCTAGAACTTTTAAATTATTTGCGCCTTCTTCAATCAATGTATCGCCACCTAATTTAATTTCAACCAAACCATAAGAACCATCTCTCAAGTGAATTACCGTATCACATTCCAATCCATTACTATCTCTGTACTGATAAATACTGCCATCTAAGTAATCAGCATATATTCTTAAATCACGCACACATAAATTCTCAAATATGAGCCCCATAGTGTTTAAATCGTTTAGTAAATCATTTGGTCCGAGCTGCAAAGCAGAAGTCGCAATGGATGGGTCAACAAAGTATCTAGCATCCGTTGTCCTAATTGCAATCTTTGACCTTAAATTGGGGTTCCATGCTGGTAATTCCTCAATAACGAAGATTTTTACCAATGCGTCTCTATATGAATAAAAAGTCGTGGGATCGAATGTACCTGGATAATTAGCTAATATATCTTGCCTAATTGTTTCTAATGAGGCACGACTTGCAACATTCCTCGCATAAGATCTCAAGAATCTTTTTGCCTTTTCTTTATCTCTTTTGACATAATCTACTCGGCTTATGTCACTAGAGACAACAGCTTCAAAATAGTCTATAGCCTGAAAAAGAGCCTGTTTTTCAGCAAGTCCCACTGATTTAGGCCATCCACCTCTACAAATTAAGAACGCTATTTCGTATAAATCTTTATCACTTTTTGCAGATATTTCTTTATTTGCAAATAAGTCTCTAATCGAAACTTGTCCGTTGGAATCATTAGACTCATATAAACTCATTGGTCTCATATAAAGCCTTGAGATTCTACCAGTTCCAGTATGCATAAACTCATCTATTTTTGCAGGCACGGCTGAACCAGTTAAAATGAATTGTCCAAACTCATCTCTTTGATCCACTTCATATCTGACCGCATTCCATAAGTTAGGAGCGATTTGCCACTCATCTATTAGTCTAGGAGTCTCGCCTTCCAACAGTTGCTGCGGAGAAATTTCAGCCATTGATTGGTACTGTTTACTCATGTCTGGTTGGTCCATTGATATAAAACTATTTGCTATCTCTTTTGCACTAGTTGTTTTACCACACCATTTGGGACCTTCCAATAGGACAGCGCCCTTAGCATCTAATCTGTCTTTCAATAATTTATCTATAATCCTCGGTAAATACGTCTTCATAAGTCTCACCTCGTTTTTAATTCAAGAATATTGTATCATTTTCGTGGCATGATAGCAATGCTATTCCAGTATTTGAGACTTTTTCATTCCAGTGTTTGAGGTCTTTTCATTCCAGTGTTTAAGCCATTTTCATTCCAGTATGTGTACTTGTCAATAAAACATCTAGAGAAGAAGAGATTCTAAAATTAACTGAAGATTTTATAGATAAAAATAATTCATAAACTTTTTACATGTCCAAAAATTTACCCATTGATTATGATATAATTGCTTAAACTAAGAAACATTGTATCAGCAAAGCTTTTTCAACTATTGTAAGCTTGATACACCGCAATGGTAAGGATTTGGCAAAAGCTTGAGGGTTTAGCTAAATAATACAAAAAGATGGCACGATAAGTTTAAATAAAATCAAATATATGTTAAGGAGGAATTAAAAATGAATGATATTTATAGTCAAATTTATAACTGGTTAAAAACTAAAGGCGTAGACATTGCTAAAAATGATCAACAATTTGATTATGGCAAGACTTTGAAACTAATTGAGAATTTACCTAACCCAGAAGTGGTAACAGAGGAAGAAATTAAGGCTATATCATATGAAATCCTTATGGGTAATCTAGAATGTTTCTACCACGAAGACGTGTCTGGATAAAAATTATCTGATTTAGCAAATACTGTGTTCTCAACTGGCTCGAGAAATTTAAACCTTATTTATTCCCAACTTGATGCATCACAAAATCCACTTCGCCATTACCTTTATCACTACGTAAATGCGGACTGGAAAGAATACGAGAATGGGAGTAGCATTTTTGGAAACTATACAAGATATTATTCTGATTATTCTCTTGCGGGTATTGTACTAGATGGAAAATACAAAGGACACGGAGTCCTCGTTGATCATTACTACCCCGGCGTGCATGGTAACAGGAATCCCCTCATTACAGATGATGGTAACCTTGATGAGAGTTATAGCGGCGAAATAGCCATGTTAAATTTTGCTAACATTACTTCTCACTATTGGTGTAGTAAAAAATTGTTGACAGAAGATATTCAGCAGATAGAAGTAGAACATTATGAACAATTTACATATTTGACCGTATTGCTAGATGGTGAGGAAACAAGACTACTATTGAATAACAACTAAGGCAAGAGTTGCAAAATACCGGGAAACAAATGTGATTTATGCACAGACTGAAACAAAATATATCTTCTTGGAGGAATAAAAAATGGAAAGAAAGTGTACCATATGTGGAGGAGCTGTAGCAGAGTTTGAGAAGAGTGATTTTTTTGAAGGCGAAGGAAAGGCTGGTTTATATTTTCGTGTGTCTCCATATATGTGTCTATCATGTGGGCATATTGATTTTTATGCTAGTGATAAAACTATACAGCAATACAAAGAGAGTATTGAAGAGCAAGATCGTCTCGTCGAACATCTACAACTTGTAATTGACAAAATGGAAGAACTGAAAAACAAGAAAAAGGAGTTAAATGACCAAATTGCAAAAATACAAGCCGATGCTGACAATGACGACATAACCGTTAAGCAAAGCAAAGAAATTTTAGCAAAGATTCTACCTATAGATGTAGAGATATTAAAAATTGACAAGGAACTTGATGAGCTCAATGCTGAACTTAAACCATATATGGCCTAACAAGCGAAAACTGTAATGACATTGAGATTTTTATCTGTAAGCATCTAAAAAAACAAACGAGCGTAGTTACCTGTTATTGGTAGCTACGCTTCTTCTTTGAATATTTATGTCTACATCACGATTTTTTTGTAATAAGTAATGTTTGAATACCAAAAAAGCTAAGTATTGTTTCCCTTAGTGTTATATATTTGAAACAAATCAACTAAAGGTAGCAGTAGTGTCAATGCCAGCTACTTTGCTTTTCAGTAACTATGATTTATGGTAAAAGCCATATACAATTTCAGAGAGTTCTTTAATTTCAGCAACTTGGCTAGCGGGAGCTACTATTTCTATAGCTTCTCCGTACTGAAAAACCCAAGCTACTATGGCTTTAGCGCTAGACTGAACATATGCATAGATTCCATCACTTTTGTTAAGAAATGTTACATTTGTGCCAAAACTTTCAACTAAGTCGTTGATAATAAAATTCTTATGTATCCGTAGTATCGTTGTTATCCTTTCCCCACCAAACATCAGTGGGTTCTCATTAATGTACTGCTCTTTTGTTATCCCTTTTTCATACCCTTTGATACTTTTAAAAGGATATCGTCTATCATTAAGTATTTTAATGTCCCTCAATCTATCAATTTTAAAATTGCCGACATCGTCCTTGTCATCACGCTTACATACCAAAAAATACCTACCTTGGCTATTTAGCATAAAATATGGACTTACTGCATACTCTTTTCCATCGTGCCTTGGAACAAGCTCTTTGTGCATATCATATTCAAGGTAAAGAAATTTAATTTTCTTATTCTGTTCTATCGCTTCATTGATGATTTCTATATTTAAAAACAAATCGCGATTTCTCGTTCGTGCGATGTTTGGGGCGTTAAGGATATATTCAAACTTCTTTTTTACTTCTTTATATTCCTCACTCATCAATATGTTCGCTATCTCTTTAGCATCCTGTGCGGAAAGACCTCTGTTTGAATAAATAGCATCCACTAAAAATTGCAACATCGAACGTTCTAATGCTCTGCCACTTAAATAAAAACCACTTTTATCTTTTGTTTTCCCTTTTGGTGTTCTTATAATTTGTAAATCACTCTTAATATTGTCAAAATATGTATTAAGCGCATCAATATTAGCCTTGATCGTTTTGCGGTTGCAAGTTATACCAGATGCTGATTTAACCTTATCAATTATGTCTTTTTGTTTTAGAGGATTATCTTCATCACTCTCATTTTTTAACACATCATAAATGTATAATATTAGAAGTTTTTTATCGCTCTCCTGTGGCATAAGTCTACCTCCTAGTTTTTACATTTTCATATTTTGAATAATTGTTGTAACAGTATTATATTATGCTGTTAAAAAATCGCTTAAATGAATTACTTCTATACCATCTATTACTCCCACATCTTTGTAATCATAAGTTACAATTATTCTTTTGTAATTGTCCTTAATTAATAATAAATTCTCTGTTTCTCTCTTGCTTTTTAGAGGAAGGCTTAATGTTACTTGTACATATTTTGTTTCCTCATCTCTGAAGCATACAAAATCAATTTCGCGATTATCATATTTGCCTACAAAAACACTCCAGCCATCTTTAATTAGTTTTAGATAAACTATATTCTCGACCATTGAACCTAAGTTAGAATTCATTCTTCCCAGCATTACGTTCTTTAATCCAGTATCTACCACATAGTATTTGCCTAAAGTTTTAAGATGTTCCTTACCTCTGATATCATATCTAGTTGCTTTATAAAAAATGAAAGCATCTTCTAGCAACTGCAAATATTTATTTATACTGTCAGTATGTATTTGTACATTATTTGATTTAAAATAATTGCTAATTTTAGTGCTTGATACAGGGTTTCCAATATTATCTAGCAAATAGAGTGATAACTTTAGCAGTATATCGACTTGACCAACACCCCCTCTTGTCGCAACATCCTTTAACAAGATACTGTCATATATACCTCTTAGTACATCTTTTTTCATTTGTTCGTCTTTTACCAAGACTACTGAAGGAAATCCTCCATATTTAATATATTGTTCGAGGTTTATATCATTATTATCAACACCATTAAACTCACTGATTTCATCTAACGAAAGAGGGTATATTTTTATCTCAACATATCTCCCTGATAAATATGTAGCGAGTTCCCCTGATAATAACTTGGCATTTGAACCAGTGATGTATATATCACAGTTAAAAGCAACTCTCAGACCATTTATGAGTTTTTGCCAATCCGTAACCAGTCCAATTTCATCAAATAAAAAATATATCTTTTCATTTTCTTGAACTATATTTTTGATATATTGGTAAAGCTTTTTAGAATCTTGAAATTCAAATGTATCTGGATGTTCAAAATTTAAATATAAAACCTGTTTGTTTTCGCCGAGTAAATACTCATGTAACATCGATAGTAAAAATGACTTACCTGATCGCCTAACTCCCGTGATTACTTTTATAAACTCAGTGTCTAAATATTTTATAAGTTTTTCAAGATAGTGTTTTCTTATTTTCATATCTAATTACCTCACAAAACTATTATATACTTTTCCGAAATAAATAGCAAAACTTTTTAAAATGTCATTTGTTAAATAATATTTAATAAAAACCATTATCTCATATTGCAATAATATTGCTACACATATGTTTATTTACTCAAAATTATCACTCACTAGTATTCATCATTTTTAGAGACTCTAGATTTGGTAGCGAAAACATAGTTATTACATGTATGACCATCACTTTGATACAATTAGGTACCCTATCCTAGCGTTATTAATTTTGCACTTTTTACATAAGAGAAATTAACAAAAGTATATGATTATCTTTTACTCCAAACCAAATTCGTAGTGGTCGCCTTGATTGTTCGGATATACTATATTTAAATCTAAACCTCTTATCTTATAATATTCAGTAATTGAATCTATTATTTTCGGAGTATTCATCTTTGAATGTATATTCACAAATGCATTTCCTTTGTAGACAGATACTCTGCCTCGAGGAAAGAACTTATAATCATATTTTTTATTCCACGTGTTATAAGCCTCTTGCTGCCATAGTTTTTTATGTGGCACGTCACCTCTTTTGGTTTTAACAATTTCCACTGGATCACCTTCATAATTTACCAGTATTTTTTCACCCAACAATTCAAACTTACCTTTTAAAATATCTATTACTGAATCAGCTATTATCCAAAAAGCACCTTCATAGAACAAACCATCTTCTTTTATATCATTTTTGTTATCTTCCATTTTCCTTTTATATCTCCCATTCTGCTTTTAAATATCATACATAGTTATAGCAACTAAAAGTTGGCCAATTAAGTATAAACTATTCTATCAATCTCAAAAAATCCTGTTTAGATAGAATAACACATATTTATGTCTTTAGTAACAGTTTAAATGTCAACAATTAGGCTCATGTCCTTTTATTGGGACAACGACATATACTAATGGGGGAAAAACTAAAGCATATAAGAGCGCCCTTTTGCATACCATAATCTGTAGCATGTTATTTAAAAAGACACCTGATCAACTTAGGCTATTACTCATCGACACAAAAGGAGATGAATTTTCAATATATGATGGATAGCATACCTGCTTGATCCTGTAGCAAATACTACTGATAATGCTTTATAAATAGTAGAAAATTTATATGAACTTCTAGACACAAGATATTATAAATTAGAAAAGTTAGGAAAGCACAAATATAAAAAGTATAATGTCATAGACCAATTGCTAAAAATGAATTAAAATACCAATGATAGTTTATTATGGAAGTGAAAGGTACTATGTGTTATTACTTATATGGAATAATTGACGGTAAAATGAACGATGCGTTAAGAGATGTTTTAGATAAAAACAAGTATTATAACTTTCTGCCAGGCAAATATAATGATTTATTTACTGCCATAAAAAAAGGTGGCTCCTTGTTTAGGTTAACGAACGGTATGTGTGATTGCGATACTCCTATTGGAAGTGGAGACACCTCATCGGAGGGTGTAAAAAAGTGCTCGGAACTTGCTCTAAAATTGAAAGAGTTGAATAATATCAGTCACTTATATATTTGCAAGAAATGGTTTAGAGACAAACTAGAAGATAATGTTGAAATACACATTGATGATATAGATAATCTGGATGTATTTTTTGCTAATATTATGCCTAATACGATATATAAAATTGGAGTTTATAAGAGATATTATTAGAAAATGAAAAAAGGCACGACCCATTGAATCCGATCCGTACCCTTTCTCATACTACTAATTTTTATTTAAACAGCCATTAATCGTAAAACCTAATTTGCGATAATAGTATTGTGTCACCTACTTTTTTGTAATAGATACTTGTAATGGCTCGATAGTGCGCCTCTAATACAAGTCCAATCTCGCCTGTCTCTCCTGTTAGTAGAGTCTTCGGGATAACCACATTATCAACTTGATAACCTTCTTTTAGTTCGTATGGATATTCTTCAGCAGTGAAACTCCCAAACTCATTATACCACAGATAAAATCTCTCTTGTTTAAAACCTTTTCAGAGTCTATGCAAAAAGAGATAACCTACATTTATCTCCACCCCACTTTATATTGTTTGAGAGTTGTCTATTTTCTTCTTGTGCAATTAACACATTTTAAGGTTATAATTGAATAGATGAATATATTCAAAAGGAGAATTAGTTATGCCTTTGAAAGATTATCTAGGTGAGACCAATTTATATGACAAAAAAGAAAAAGTAGAGAAAACCAAAATTAAATCTTGGTTAAAAAGCGTTTCTGCTTTTTCAAATAGCAGTGGCGGTAAAATATTATTTGGAGTTACTGATAATGATAAAATTTTAGGATTAGATAATTTCAAAAAAGACTCTGAGTTTATCAGTGAGACTATTAAAACTCGAATAGATCCTATTCCTGACTTTGATATGGAAATTAAAGAATTTGATGAAGGAATAATTATTATCTTATCTATTTTCCAAGGAAGAAATACACCATATTACTTTATTGAAAGCGGATCTAGGACAGCATTTAAACGAGTTGGCAATCAAAGTGTCGTAACTACAAGCGTTGATTTGTTAAATCTTACACTAAAAGGTCAAAAACAATCCTACGACTCCTTGCTATCAGACAAACATATTGATAATGTGACTTTTAAAGAGTTGAAAATAGAATACAACAATAGAAGCGGCTCTCAATTTGAAGAAAAAGATTTAAACTCTTTTGGACTAGTTAGCGAAAATGGAACGCTAACTATAGCAGGTGCGCTATTTGCTGATGGATACCAAGTGTATCAATCTAGAGTTTTTTGCACTAGATGGAACGGGCTCACTAAAACACACGGGCTAATGGAAGCTTTAGATGACCAAGAATATGAAGGTAGTTTATTATATCTGTTGAAAGTATCCTTAGACTTTGTTAAGCGAAATAACAGAAAAATGTGGAAAAAAGGTCCCGTTTATCGTGTCGAATATCCCGATTATCCTGAGCGAGCAGTACAAGAAGCAATAGTAAATGCACTGGTTCATAGAGACTATACAATTATTGGCAGTGAAGTTCACATTGATATATA
>JAAZLE010000032.1 GCA_012799455.1 Clostridiales bacterium
CATTTTAATGGGCCTTTTTTATTAAAGTCTTTATCTTTAAAGGGGCGGCAGATAGCCGCTGATGTAAATCTAGAGCAAGGAACATTGACAGTTGCTCGAAGTGTAACTACTGTCAAAGGCTTTGGCAAAGTAGAAAAAGACCCAAAAACAGAAAGCAGTAACCGAACGATAAGTATGCCAAATAGCTTAATAAAACAGCTAAAAGAGTATAAGGAATGGCAACAAGATTTAGCTAGAAGTTTAGGAGATAGATGGATAGACACAGGTAGAATATTCACAGCAGAGTTTGGAGATAAGATTCATCCTTGCAGTGTCGTAGCTTGGTTGAAAAAAATATGTAAAGATAATAATTTGCCTTCAGTAACACTCCACAGCTTAAGGCATACCAATATAACTTTGCATATAATGGCAGGAGTACCATTAGTCATAGTAAGCGGTAGAGCAGGACACGCAAGAACAAGTACTACAACCGATGTATATAGCCACTTCTTAAAATCTAGTGATAAAGAGGCAGCGCAGAAACTGAACAATCTATTCGGCTGATAAATAACAAGTAAAGAAACAACAATAAAACCGCTCAAAATGGGCGGTTTTAATTAATTGGTGGCGTTCGTGAAGGGAGTCGAACCCCTGACCTATCGCTTAGGAGGCGATCGCTCTATCCTACTGAGCTACACGAACACGGCGTAAATTAAGTTAGGTTTACTTGCCCCCTAGATGAACCAAACAGGGTGCAAAATATATTTTAGTTTTCGTTAGCCATCTATATTATACAATAAAGTGGCTATTTATGGGGCTTTCAGAGCCTATTAGGAATATATCTGTATATTCACTTCACCCTTAGGAGGCGAACGCTCTATCCTACTGAGCTACAGAAACAAATATTAACTTTACTAATTTTACAGTCATTGTTATGATATGTCAATTTATTGAACTCTAAGATACACATTGTATTCAACTGGTATTGAAAAATATTACAAACAAGATTAACACCAAAATGTGTTATCTTGTGTTAAAACATTTAATAATATATAATATAAACTAGAAAATATATGGAGGAACAATTATGAGTAAATCTACAAAAGAAATTAAATATCCGAGTTATATTAGCCCCAAAAGAGTGCCGGTAGCGCCACCAGAAAAATTAGTGGTTGATGGGCAAGCAATATTTGGCACATTTAACGCTGAGCTTCCTAATATGAACTTGCTTGAACTCAATAATGCACCAGCTAAGAAAAATTACAAAAGATATACGGAGTGGGAAGCGCTTGAGCTTTCGTTTGAAGATTTCACACTTCTAACTGCTGTATATTCTACAAATCCAATAGGGTTTGCTATATTTGTATTTTTTGATAAAAAACTTGGAAAAGTAACACATAATTGGCTAAAGATAGTACCAAGAAAAAAAGCATTTGTTGCAGATAACTTAATTGATGGAATAACAAGTTTAAATGCTGGGAAAACAAATTATAATCTAGTTAATAACTTTTCAGAAGGGAAGGCATATGCGAAAGCATCATCTAAAGGAAAGAGTGGTACAATTGAATTTGATGTTGACTTAACAAATCTTTCTGATCCTTCAGTAGTGTCTATTCCGTTTGATGCAAATCTTCCATTATATTCCCAAAAGAATATATTCTCTGTAAAAGGGCATGTAACGGTAAATGGTAAAAGGTATGATGCTAACGAAAAAACAGTTGCAATCATAGATGACCATAAAGGATATTATCCAAAGCTTGCTCACTACGACTGGCTGACAACTATGTCCAGGCAAGAAGTAGATGGAGAAATTAAGACAATTGGATTTAATTTAACACGTAATCAGTCTATAAACCAAGATGATTATAACGAAAACCTACTTTGGCTTGATGGAACATCATCTCCACTACCACCAGTGTATTTTAAGTATGATGAAAACGATAAAAGTATCTGGTATGTAAAAGATGAGCATGGGAAAGTTGATCTCAAGTTTGTAATGGAAGATACATTTAAAATGGTACTAGATATAGGTATTATTATGATTAAATATTATCTACCATTTGGAAAGGTTTATGGAAAAGTTGTCGATATAAACGATAAAGAATATGTCTTTGATGGAACTGCAGGAATAGGGGAAGACAAAACCACAAAGATGTAATTAAAACCACACTCATTTTATATCGTCCCAAATATATGGTGAGTTAAAACTAAATAAAAAAAAATGAGAACCGTTTGCAAAAACGGTTCTTGTTAAGTTGCCGAGACTAATATCATATGATAAAATAACTGTACAAAGTTAGAAGTCGTGGAGAAATAGCGAAGTGGTCATAACGCGGCGGTCTTGAAAACCGTTTGGGTGCAAGCCCACGGGGGTTCGAATCCCTCTTTCTCCGCCAAACTCTTACTAAGGTTTTGATACAATGTCAAAGCCTTTTATTTTTATTAAGACACGCCATCTAACTGTCTGTTTTGAGAGCATGTACAAATTTCGAGTCTTTATTTCAACTGATTTTGATGATTTTTTATGACTAGTTATTTAATCGCTATCTATTAAAAGGACGATTACCTACCAAAAGGGCGATTGC
>JAAZLE010000033.1 GCA_012799455.1 Clostridiales bacterium
ATAGTAGATAAGATTTTTTCCAAGTTTTGTGTAGGAAAGTAAGAGATAAAAATGTATAAACTAAAGAACAATAGGTATGAAGCAATAGTAATAGGAGCAGGGCATGCAGGAGTTGAGGCTGCAAATGCACTTGCTGTTCGCGGGCACAAAACATTAATCCTATCCCTTTCTTTAGATGGTATTTCCAATATGGCATGCAATCCCAATATTGGAGGTACTGGAAAAGCACATCTTGTAAAAGAAGTAGATGCGCTAGGCGGGCTCATGGGAGAGGTTGCAGATGTTGCTACCATTCAGTCGAGAACATTAAACTCTGCAAACGGACCTGCAGTTCATAGTTTAAGAGCTCAAGTAGATAAAAAACTCTACCAAAGAACAATGAAGAAAAGACTGGAAGAGATAGAGAATCTAGACATCCTGGAAGGAGAAGCCAAGCAGATTTTAGTAGATGAAAATAAAAAAGTCTGTGGGATAGAAACTGGTCTTGGTGCTAAGTACTATGCGGATGCAGTAATCCTTGCTACAGGGGTATATTTAAACAGCAGAATAATAATTGGCGACCATTCAGAAAACACAGGGCCAAGCGGGCTTAAAGGAAGCACTCTTCTTACGCAAAACCTCTTGGATCTAGGTTTAGACATACGTAGGTTTAAGACAGGAACTCCTCCAAGGCTACTTGCCTCATCTATTGATTTTTCAAAAATGGAAATCCAAGAAGGGCACTTTGGAAACCCAAAGTTTAGCAATATGACAGATTTTGATATTAGAAACGACCATCCCTGTTACCTTACATACACAACAGAAGAGAGTCATAAAATAATACTTGATAACTTAGATAGAAGTCCCCTCTTTAATGGAGACATAAGGGGAACGGGGACTAGATATTGTCCTTCAGTAGAAGATAAGATAGTTAAGTTTAGAGATAAAGAAAGACACCAGGTTTTCATTGAGCCAGAAGGAGCAGATACTCACGAGATGTATGCACAAGGACTTTCTACAAGCCTTCCTTTTGATGTTCAAGAGGCACTAGTAAGATCTGTTCCAGGACTGGAAAACGCAAAGATTACAAGATATGGATATGGTATAGAATATGACTGTATAAACCCTCTCGAGCTCTTGCCCTCTTTGGGTCTCAAAAAGTATAAAGGGCTATTTGCGGCAGGGCAGATTAATGGAACTAGCGGGTATGAAGAAGCTGCTGCGCAAGGATTAATTGCTGGGATAAACGCATCTAAGCAAATGCGAGGAGAAGAACCTTTTATCTTGAGAAGAGACCAAGCGTACATAGGTGTCTTGATTGATGATTTAACAACTAAAGGAACAAACGAGCCATATAGAATGATGACATCTAGAGCAGAGCATAGGTTATATCTTAGACAAGATAATGCCGACTTAAGATTAACAGAGATAGGGAGAGAACTAGGGCTTGTAAAAGATGAACGGTATAAAAGATACCTAGAAAAAGAAAAGGAATTAAAAGAGATTAGAAAAAGCCTAAGTGAAAAATACAAGGTTAAGGACATAGAATATATATTTGAAAGAAGAGGAGAGACACTGCCAAAAACCGAAGGTGTTTTGGCTCGAGATATGCTAAGAAGAAACTATATTACAAGCGAAGACATCCGCGAAATATCCCCTACTTTTGCATCTTTTTCTCCTGAAAATGTAAAAATAATAGAAACAGAACTAAAATACGAAGGATATCTTCGTAAACAAAAAAGAGCAATAAAAGAGTCGATGCGTCTGGAATCCTTAAAACTTCCAGAAGATATGGATTATATGAATATTGACGGACTAAGAATAGAAGCTAGACAAAAGCTAAACAGGGTAAAACCTTTAACAGTAGCACAAGCGGAAAGGATCAGCGGTGTAAATCCAGCTGACATAACTGTTTTACTATTGTATATGAGGAAGAAAAATGCTAAAACAAAGGTAGATGACTTTTCTAGCGAGGAAACAGAAGATAAATAAACCTTAGCTCTAACTGTGGAGGAATAAAAAATGAGTATAGACAACACAACAATATCAAAAAAGCATTATCCAGCAATATTTGTAAGCCAGCTAAAGAGCAAAAAGCAATACGAAGAGACCGTAAAAATAGAAAAGGGGAACACTTTACTAATTGCTCACAGAGGTCTTTCTAAGTTAGAAAAAGAAAATACCATTCCAGCATTTAAACTTGCAGCGGAACACTCCTATTATGGAATAGAATCAGATATTAGAAAATCAAAGGATGGGAATTTTTTCGTAATACACGATGGTGATACAAAAAGGATTGCAAGAGAAAATATTGTAATCAAAGATAGTACTGCGGAACAAATTAGATCTATAGAACTTACGGACATGTATGGAAACGCCTCGAGTAGATACATAATTCCAACACTTATTGAGTTTATACTTGCATGTAAAAAGAAAAACAAGATTGCAGTTGTAGAATTAAAAGAGCCGTTTACTCCAGAAGACATAAAAGCTATTTGTGAATCAATAAAGGAAGAAGAATACCTTCAAAACACAGTGTTTATTTCCTTCTACCTAGAAAATTTACTCTCGCTAAGAGAGCAATACCCAGATCAGCCTGCTCAATATTTAAGCTCTTCATATCATGAAGGAATTGTTGATCTGCTTGTCAAAAACAAACTGGACCTAGATATTTTCTTTAGAGAAATGACAGAAGAAAGGGTAAAGGAACTCCATGACAACGGAATAAAAATAAATGTCTGGACGGTAGACTCTCCCAAAGACGCTGAAAAATTAATAAACTGGGGAGTCGATTACATAACCACAAATATTTTAGAATAAGAAAACCACCAAAGTAGCGGGGCTCCACAAAATTAGCGTTAACACCAGTAATGACCATGTGTTGTTACTGGTGTTTTTATTGGAATCCATTCCCAAAACTCTCCGAAAAAGCAAAGTTGTTGGAATTCATTCCCAAAACTTATTGAATGAAGGTTCTGATTATGGTACAATTTTACTAAGATGAAACTAGGAGAATAGCTATGATTATTCAAAGAAAAGAATATATTGATAAGCTTATAGCGTTTAAAGATAAAAAACTAATAAAAATAGTTACAGGCGTTAGGCGTTGTGGCAAATCAACCTTACTAAAGTTGTATCAAGAGTGGTTAAAAAAGCAAGGCGTGAGCGACAATCAAATAATATCAATTAACTTTGAAAATTTAGACTTTGAAGAGTTAACGGATTATAAAAAGCTGCACACGTATATCAAGGGAAAAATGATTCCTAACAAGCGGCATTATATTTTTTTAGACGAAATTCAAAATGTAAAAGAATTCCCAAAAGTCATAGATAGTTTATACATCAGAGATGATGTAGATATGTATGTGACAGGGTCTAATGCATATATGCTTTCAAGTGAAATTGCAACTATTATCTCGGGCAGGTATGTTCAAATAGAAATGCTCCCACTGTCTTTTAAAGAATACATGGAAAGCACGGGAAGTTCAAAAGATAGAGGCGTTAAGTTTATGGAGTATCTTGAAGGAAGTTCTTTTCCATATGCATTAGAGTTAAAAGACCAGCCCAAAGAACTTAGAGATTATTTAGAAAGTATATACAACTCAATTGTTATTAAGGATGTAGTAACACGTAAAGGAATTTCCGACACGCTAAGGCTAAAAAGTGTTCTTAGGTTTGTTTTTGATAATATTGGCAATGTCATCTCTCCTAAAAAAATAGCAGACACAATGACAAGTGATGGTCGAAAAATAGACTCTAAAACAGTAGAAAAATATTTAGAGGCGTTGATGGAAAGTTACATCATATATCAAGCAAAAAGGTATAATATAAGAGGTAAAGAATATTTAAAAACTTTAGAAAAATATTATGTTGTAGATATAGGACTTAGCCTTATGCTCCTTGGAAGTAAGGGTGGAGATATGGGCCGAGTTCTTGAAAATGTTGTTTATTTAGAGTTATTAAGGCGTGGATATGATGTTTATGTTGGAAAGGTTGATGATTGTGAAGTAGATTTTGTTGTTAATGATAATGTAGGCACGGCCTATTATCAAGTAGCTTTAACGGTTCGCGATCCCAAAACGCTAGAAAGAGAATTGCGTTCGCTCCAATTAATAAAAGACCATCATCCTAAATATTTACTTACCCTTGATGACGACCCTAAAACCCATCACGAAGGAATAATTCAAATAAATGTAAGAGACTGGTTGCTAGATAAATGATGATACAAACATTTTATTTAAGCTTCGTTTGGAAAGAGATTGAAACTTATCAGTAGTTGGCATGCTGTTTGCCTATAGAGATCGTTTATCGCAAATTATTTTAGTGGTTGTATACAATAAAAGACCGTCATAGAGGCTTCTGTGACGGTCTTAGTTACAAGTGTTAAAATGAAGCGTTATTTTGTAGGCACGTGCGGGTTAGTCTTTTTGTTCGCAGGAGCTTTCGGTTTAGCAGCAGTTGATGTTTTCTTAGGTGCATCAGATTTTGTAGCAGCTACTTTGCCGTCTGCTTTAGGCGTAGTCGCTTTTGCATTCGTAGCTTTAGGTGCAGTTGTTTTTGCGGTAGCAGACGTAGTAGTTGGCTTCTTAGCCGCGGTAGAAGTCTTTTTTGTAGCAGTTTTTGGCTTAACGGTTGCGGCTGGAGCGCGGGACCCTTTTTTAGCTTTAGCGACATAAACGGTAGGTCTATCTTCGGTTGCTTCTTTTAAAACAGCTACTGAAGTCTCTTCTGTTTTAGTATCTTCAACATTTTTAACAGGAGGAACGTCTTCTTTTTTTACAGTTGTCTTAGGAATTTCTTTCTCTGCAGTAGCCTTCGAAGGAGCGACTTCTTCCTTTTTGCTGTTCGCTCTTTTCTTAGCAGAACTAGCAGGTTGATCTTTTTTTACAGTTACTGCAGGAGCTCTTGAGCCTCTTTTAGATTTAGCTACATAGACAGTAGGCCTATCTTCGGTTGCTTCTTTTAAAACCGCTATGGAAGGCTCTTCTTTCTTATCCTCATCGCCTTCTTTAGCAGGGGGCGTATTTTCTTTTTTATCACCCGAATCTTTTTTAGCAGAAGTAGAAGGAGAAGCATTGGCGGTAACTTCTTCAGAAGTAACGGATACAAATTCGTCCTTTGTGTCCACAGAGAATCCTTCAGAAGCAACACCCTCTCCTATTTTTAATTCAGGTTTAGATTCTTCGTCGTAAGTAGGGAGGTCTTCCTCTGTTGTTTTAGGAGTTTCTATGACGTTTCCAACAGAAGGAGCAACTTCAGGTTTTTCAGTAATGTCTTCCGGTATTGTAAAGTCTTCAGGAAGGTGTTTTTCTAATATTACATTAGCCACTATTTTTTCATCTAATTGAAAACCATCTTCTACAGAGTCGGTAGGAGCTTTAACACTGGTAGTATCTCCTTCGCTAGCAGAGGCTTCATTAACAAGAGTTTTTTCTGTCGCTGTAGTCTTAGTAGACTTCTTGCTTGCTTTTACAGGCCCAACAATTGGGTTTTCTTCTAAATAGGACTTGCGTTTTTTCGCGATTGGCACCATTAAAACTATTAAAACAATGCCTAAAATGACCATAACGATGGACCAAAATTGAGAAGGAGATACAGATCCAATAAAAGAACCTCTTTCGTCTCCTCTTATATATTCTATTAAAAATCTAAACACGCCATAGGAAATCAAATATACTCCCATGTTTTGTTGGAAGCGTTTTTTGAAGTATAGAATAAACATAATAAAGCTTAAAATAAACAAAAACGCAGATTCATATAGTTGGGTTGGATGAACAGGGCTAGGAAGGTGTGGAAACTGTACTCCTAAAAAGCTGTCCGTAGGGATTCCATAGCAGCATCCTGCAAAGAAGCACCCGATTCTTCCAAAAGCGTGAGCTAGTGTTAGTCCCACTGGAAGGATGCTTATAACATCAATAAGTCTTCCTTGGAATTTGAAGGTAGGGTTCTTTGTTTTTTTGCCTATAACATATACGACTATAAAATAAATTAGTAGAAAAACGGAAGCTCCTCCAATAAGACCACCAAGGAAGGTCATTCCTTCAAAGGTAAAAGGAGGAACGGGTCTTCCTTCATTTTGAGCTTGCACAGCATTATAAAGCCATTGGAAGATTGCTGCAAAAACAAAACCAACCGCAGTAGATGCTATTAAAGAATAACTGGTGAGCTCAACAAATTTAGATTCAACCTTACCTTTTTTAGCAAGTCCCCAAATAACCAAAAATGCAGCGAGTATACCTACACCAATACAAATTCCATATGGGGTAAGGTATTTTACTCCATTTATATCAATTAAACCATCTGGATACATGTTTTACCTCCTAGCTATATACTATTCCTGTTTACAGTTATTACAGTGTATTAGTATATACAGTTATTAAAAAGAAAGTATTCTAATAATACAATAAATGCGCATAGAAAAGCAAAACAATAAAAAAGATTTCAAAAACAGTTAAAAATGTGGAAAAGACAAAATTTGCTGTTTAGTGGGGTAACTCATTTTGAGAGTTTTAGATAAGTTTCTCGGTTTTTTTCCATAAATCGTTTAGACAGTTCAATAACAGACTCATCGGCGATAGAGTCTTCTGTTTTCAACTGTGAAAAGTCTATTACAACGTATCGTGGTGTGTTGTTTTTCATAATAACAGCAATCCTTTTTCGTCAACAAGTCTTGCTACTTTAGAAAAGTTTTGATTAGTTTCAGTCATAGATACTAATGTGTCGGTATTTATGTTCATAGTAGAACCTCCTAATCTCAATCATATTATATATTAATATAGGACAAATTCAACCTATTTATCTAAACCGCTACGCTATGGCCAATAGGTACTGTATAGATGTCTATGTAAGAGCATTTGTTAAAAGAATGAGTGGCTTCTCTGCAATCCTACAATATATCCAGTAGTTTTATGTAATTAGCTTTGTAGAAACCGTGATGGTAAAAATAACAAAAAAGATTGCACGGGACAGTTTTGGGACATTGTTTAAAAAGTTCAAAAAAGTCCTTGCAAAACTGAAATGGAGGTGATAATCTAGGGTTAAGAGAACGCACCGTTCTTTTATAACAAGCCCATTAACTTGCAATAGGTAGGGAGGATGTATGAAAAAGATAAACGAAGAAGCTCTAGAAATGATTTTAGAGTATATTAACGAACATCAAAAAGAAAAGGGAAGATCTCCATCATATAGAGATATTCAAAAAAAGTTAAACCTATCAAGTTTAAGTGTTGTTCATAGATATATAAACGAATTAAAAGTACGAGGTCTTTTAGAAGGAGAAGAAGGAAAGTCAATATATATAGACCCTCGCCTTAGTCATTCTAGGCCAAAACCTGTTCCGCTAGTAGGGTGCGTGCCGTGTGGCGGGCCAATACTCGCTATAGAAAACATAGAAGGAACATTTGCGCTTCCAGAAGAGATATTTGGTTCGGGAGAGCTTTTTATGTTAAGAGCGGAAGGAACTAGTATGATAGGCGCAGGTGTAGATGATGGCGATATTTTAGTTATTAGAAAACAAAACTTTGCAGATAGTGGAGACATAGTCGTTGCGATAATGGGAGAAGAAGTTACTCTTAAAAGGTTTATTCCCCAAAAGGACCATATAATACTAAGACCAGAAAATCCAGCATTTCAAGATATTCTACTAAAAGAGGTCAATATAATAGGGGTGCTAGTAAGGTCAATACATAAACACAAGTAAAATTAAACCGAATATATTTTGTAAAAACGCAGTGTTAGTAAGGTCAAAACATAAACACAGATAAAACAAGCCCAAATACATTTTGCAATAAAAGCAGTGTTAGTAAAGCAAGCCATAAGAACAAACTAAACACATAGGTAAACAAGATTGCTGAATATATTTTGATAATTAGAGGCTGCAGGAAGGGAGAAAATATCTATAAAGAGAAGGAAGGCTAGGCAGGCAAAAAGATAGAGGACGTAGATGATGGTAAGGTTTGTTAAGACATATGTAGATGTGATTGTCAGGATGAGAACGGATGGAACGCTAATCCCTATAAGTGTAATATGGGAGGGGCAAACATATGATGTAGATGGTGTGCTACAAATTATAGAAGCTCGCTCGCAGAAAGTTCCAAGTACAGTAGGCACAATAAAATACGTATGTCGGATACAAGGCCAAGATAAGGAAATGTTTTTAGAAGATTATCCTAGAAGATGGTTTGTAGAAAAGCCCGTTATACAGTTTTTTTAAAAGTTGAGCCCGGGCAGCAACAAAAACAGATAAAGACTACCAAAGTCTACAAACTTGATGCCTAAATCTAAAAATATAGAGGTGAAAAATGCTAAATTGTTATTGTGTAAAATGTGGAAGCAAAATAGAAGCTGTGCTGTTTTCTCCATCCAAATTATTAGTGACATGTAGTAATTGTAAGTCTACACAACTAATATCTCTATCATCAGAAGAGCTATGTGTGAAGGTGAAAAAGTCAGTAAAAAAAGCAAAAGAAATGAGTAGTTAAAGAGTTAAAATTAAAGCAAATTTCCATAAATAGAATGAGGCGCTAAAGTGGACGCGATTGATTTTTGGAATTAAGTAAGAAGAGAAGAAGTTATTATTTTTAGAAAATAAAACTATCGGAGCCCTTACAGAGTCGAAAGATTTTGTAGGGGTTTTTTAATTTAAGGTAGTTAAAAAGAGTAGCTTAGTCTGAACAAAAGAGACTTAAGAAAGAATGTTAAGGAGTAAAGAGACGTAAGAGGTGAAAGATGGAAGAGTATGTAAAGCTGGAATACATAGACGATGAAGGGAATGTTTCAGAAGTAGAGGTAAGTAAACAATTTGCAGAAAAATATATGGAGTGGAGAAAGAAGGAAAAAAGAATAGAGAGAAAAGAAACAAGACGACATGTTTCAAGAGATATGCTGCTAGAAAAAGGCTGGGAGTTTGCTACAAATGAACCTAGCTCGTTAGAGGAAAAGATTCGCCAAGAAAAGATTAATAAAGTAGTGGATGCACTTTTTACTTTAACAGAAAAACAAAGGAATTTAGTTAAGGAGGTTTTTTATGAAGGAGTTCCGATGGTGGAGATAGCAAAAAGAGAAGGCGTTGATTCAAGTGCAATAAGACATCGTATGAAAAGGATAAGAGACAGACTAAGAAAACAGTTAAGCGGGTATTTTGAAGAAAAAGAAAATAAAAGCATCACGAAATAAGGATTACATGGATAGATTATGGATTAGTACTCAGTAATGAGTATAAAAGAGCATATTTGAAAGTTAATGAAAAAAAGGAGACATATTATGAATTTTGAAGTAAAAGGGAAAGAAGAATTTGTTTGTTTTGTAGAGAGTATAGAAGGGATAAAAGAAGTGTATGAAAAAGCAAAAAAGACACTAGGAAGTTTTTTTAATAGCGATTTTGAAATGATACGGTTTGCGCTTATATCAGGACTTATAGACCTATGTAAAGAAGATGAGAGCAGATCTATTTCCTCCCTAAAAGATGAGCTTATAGATATCAGGTACATGATAGATTTAACATATCAGTTAGTAAGTAGGCTTTGTTCTGAAAGTGTAAAGTTAGATAGACTTAGCGTGGTTCCAGGAAAACTAGATACTGTTTTAAGAGACTTAGATCAAGTATATACAATTGCCGTAAACGCAAGAGAAAAAGAAAGTTCTACTCTAAGGAAATTAGATAAGGCATTAAAGAAACTAGAAGAAATCTCTCCCAAAAAAGATGCTACCATACTAAGTAACTATTTCCCTAAAGAAAAGAAAAAAGAGAGGTCTGCAAAAAGCAGTGATTTTTCGGAGTATAGATCTAATTTATTTGTAGATGTCATGGCTCCTGGATTTAAAGAGGATGATAAAGGAGAGTATATCGATGGAACCAAGCTAGTTCAAGAGATGGTAGATAACATGGAAAGCATATTATTGACGTTAGGAAAGAATGTAGACTAATGAAAGAAAAACTTACAAAAATATTATTGTATTTAATAGGCTCCATACTTTTCTCATTTGCGCTAGGGATAATGATTAATTACATTGCATCATTGATTGAAGGAACCAAAGGAAGAGATGTTTTTTCTAGCAGGATGTGGTTATTTATAGGGCTATCACAACTTAGTGTTATTGCTGTTATATTATACAAGTGGTATCAACGCTCTTGGGTAAAAGGAGGAGAGATAATAAAGGAACAAAATGCAGAGAGAGTGGATGCAAACCTCGAAGGAAGTTCTTTCATGACAAGCGAAACTAGAGATAAAAACTTTAGAAAATATAGATTTGAAGAGATTAAAGAAATTGAGTCGCCTGGAGTAATAGTTAGAGCAGAGTGTGTGAAAAATGATTATGAAATAAATTTTGCAAAACCTTCTCATACTATGATAATAGGGACGACTGGCTCTGGGAAAACCACTGCATATATAAACCCAACCATTCAGATTTTATCTAAAACAAAAATGAAACCAAGTATGCTAATAGCAGATCCGAAAGGAGAACTAACATCTATGCATTCGAAGGCACTAATAGAACAGGGATATGAAGTAAAAGTTATTAATTTAAGAAATCCTTTTGCATCGGTTAAATGGAATCCGCTAGAACCTATATATGAAAAGTATCAGCAGATGCTAAATATTGAAAAGGAAATATATAGAGATGAGAAGAAGGGAGTGTTTATGTTTAGCGGAAAAAGCTATGGCATGTATGAGGATGCGAAAAAAGCAGCACAAGTAAAAAAACAAATTATATACGGAGAAGCATACGAAGATTTGCATGATATAATTACAGGTCTTTGTCCCGTTAAAAACACTAAAGAACCAATATGGGAATCGGGCGCGCAAAACTTTGCTTTAGCAATAGCTCTTGCAATGCTTGAAGACAGTGAGAGAAAAGAACTTGGTATGACAAAGGAACGATTTAACTTTTACAACCTTACGAAGATAGCAATATCAAGTGAAAGAAACTGTCAGTATTTAAGGAAATATTTTGAAGGAAGAGGTCCGTTATCAAAGGCTGCGAGTTTATCAAGACAAGTACTTACAGCTGCTGAAAACACAAGAACTAGCTACCTAACTACGCTTTACGATAAGTTAGGAATGTTTTCAGATATGGGGATATGCTCTATGACTTCATCTAGCGAAATAACATTTAAGGACATGTCAGATAGTAGTGTGGCAATCTTTTTGCAGATACCAGATGAAAAAGAAACAAGGCATATTTTAGCGTCTTTGATTGTACTTCAGGCTTATAAAGAATTAGTAGCTAAAGCTAATGATGAAAAGGATCTTACTTTAAAAAGACCAGTGTGTTTTATTCTGGATGAGTTTGGAAATCTTCCTAAAGTTCATAAATTAGAACAGATGGTAACGGTTGGGAGAAGCCGTAATATATGGCTTAGTTTAGTTATTCAAAGTTACGCGCAGCTTTCAAAAGTGTATGAAGAAGATGCTGCAGAAATAATTAAAGCAAACTGTAATACACAGGTTTTTATAGGAACAACAGACCAAAAAACTGTAGAAGAGTTTTCGAAAAGATGTGGAAAATATACTGTTGTTTCCAAAACTGTAGGGGTAACGAAAGGAGACCAAGAAAAAGTATCTGAAAACTATAGGTTAGAAGAAAGGCCACTAATATATCCAAGTGAACTACAAAGGTTAAACAAGCCAGGCGATATGGGAAATGCAATAGTGACTGTGTTTGGATATGAGCCATTAAAAACAAAGTTTACTCCTAGTTATGAATGTCCGTTTTTAGATTGTTTTTTACAAGAAGAGATAGAAAAAGAAGGTAGGTTTTTTGAAGAAGATAAAACATATTATGAAATGAAAAAAAGAGCAAGCCAAGCGGCATTTTATGGAAAAGAGATTGAAAGAGAAGGAAACAAAACGCTAAACATAACGGAAATTGATCCATCAATTAGTCTAGAAGACATACTAAGACTAGTAGATGACATATTAGAAGATGATGAAATTAATGAACTTATTCATTACATTTCAACAAATCAAAAGACCAAAAGGAATAAACTAATATCTCTAGCAAAAGAACGTGCAGAAAAACTTCTTATGGAAGAAAAACTCGTCGGGTTAAAAGACATAAATAATTTGGTGTTGTAAAAACGAGAAAATACATCTTAATTACACTCAAAAACCAACAGAAAATGTCGCGTGTACTAAAATTGGGACGCGTAAATAATAATATGAATTAAGTCTTGAAACGCGGTTTTGCTTGTGATATTCTGTGTGAACAGTATTACATAGAAAGAAACATAATAAAATATAGCTAAAAGTAATGTTGCTAACTATTTTACTGATTGCATTCAAAAAATATTACTATGAGAGGATAAAATCATGATGTACGAATACTTATTATTAGACGAGGAGCGTTTTATAAGAGAAAATCCAGGACAGGACATAAAAGAGTTGTACAAGAGAATTGAAGTGAATGCAAATAAAGTTAATTTAAAAGTGTCTAAAAAGACATATGGTGAGACTGGTGGCGGGATTTTCCTAGAAACAGATGATTCTGTCAATGAGTATAGAAACAGAGGATGTTTTTTTATGGCGATAACGCTAGACATGCAAGTAATGGAATATTTAATTAAATGGAGAGCAATTCACAATCTGGAAAGGGGTGGAGACAGTTTCGATGATGAAGATGTTTTAGCTTCAATGAAAAGATTTGGATTAAGATGAATAAAAAGTTATAGATGAATAAGCTTTAAAAATGGACGATATTGCGACAGAAAAAGCGATTAATTTTGATTTAGATACCACTAAACTATATGAGTTAACTGGTAGCAAGACAAAAGGATATGCCGAAATTTGTAAATTCTTAACCGAAAATGGTTTTGTTCACAAACAATGGAGCGGATACGTTTCTTCAATAAAAATGACATATGTAGACATTCATGTTCTCCTAAGGAACGTGGTAATAGAGTTTGAATGGTTGGCGGATGTAGTTAACACTTTTGATGTAACAAGAGTAGAAGAAAAAGGCAAAAATATGCAAGAGACCATCAAATATTACAAAGAGGTGAAAAACGAAACTAGTCTCGTTCAAAATAGGCATAAAAGCGATAGTGAAATTACAAAATTAGAACATAAAATAAACATTTTAAATATGCTAATTAGACACGAGATGGATTGCGAAGAGAATATATATAACTATGAAGAAAGAGAAACATTATTTCACGGCAGAACATTATGATAAGAAGTGAAGTTTGACACGATGCATGAAGGATTGTCATTAGGAGATGAAAATAAGTGTACAGTCTAAAACATACAGAAACAGTTCTTAGGAAGAAGTCTCTTTCTCACAAATACGCATTATAAAACGGACAAAAAACAACAAATACGCATTATAAAACAGTAATAGGTGTGTGGTAGTCAAGTAAAGTAAACGCGAAAAGTGTTTTTTATTAAATCCATTTTTACAATCCGTAACGGAATCGATTTTTTATGTTTTTAGCTATAAGTATTTGTTCTAAAACTTTACATGAATACATAAACGACTCCTTATCTTTACTTATTAAACCGCAAGTCGCTAAAAAGTAAAGATTTTTATACCTCTAAGTAAAGAATCGGTCAAAAAACTAAAGAGCACTTCGATTAAAAAGTTAAAATCTCGTTATCTGTTTTTTGCTGTTAAGCTTAAACTTCGAACTAATAATTTCAAAATTGACAGTTAATGTTAAAAAACCTGCCCATCACGAATGGGCATTTTTTCTGGCTATATATGCAGGGGTGTATGCATAGGCACTATATAGAGGTTTGAATACAGTCGTTTAGGATATACCCCTTAAAACTTAAAAATTGGTTTACTTGCCAGGAGGAAAAGTGTTTAAAAAAAGGCTTTTTAATAATAGAAAAATGTACGTAGCAATAGTTTTGCTCGTTTTTGCGATGTGTATAACAGGCTTTATGTTTAAAGGGACGGTAGATAATATTGCAGAAGCTGCAAATCCAATGTATCTACTTAATGGAACATATACATATTTAGCAAGTACAGTTGCGGGAACGACTACGGGGTCTGGATCAGGTAGCACCATAATGTATGGTTCTACTAGTGTAGTAGAGATGAGAATACGAGAGGATGGATATACAGGTACAGAGACGATTAATAAAGGGACTATTTTAACGTTACAAAAATATAACATTGAAGCGAGAGCTATAAATGTACAAAGTCATAAAAGATTCATACTAAAAAGAAACGGAACGGTGATAATTAACAATTCATTATCTGGTAATGGAACAATTTTATTATACTCTGGAAGCTTAAGCGATGGGATATATGAGTTATCATACGAGGTTGATTATGTGCAAGGTTCTACCTCTGTAAACTTTACCTTTGTTTTTAATTTTAAAACAGATTGCACAAAGCCAACAAGTTTGTTAACAAGCGGGGGCGAACCAATTAATTCAGGAACAAGAGTAAAGGGAGAAGTTACATATTCGGCAACAGATGCTTCGGGCATAAAATATATCTATTTTAAAAGAGGAAGCGGTGTTTTTTCAAGAACAACATCTTCTGTTTATACCATCCCAACTTCAAGTAATGATGGAGATTATTATTTTTTTGCAGTGGATAATGCTGGAAATATTAGCGAAACCGTCTATGTAACCATTGATAATACATCTCCTTTAGGAAAATTATATTTAGATAATGGGGCTTTAGTTAGCAGCGGGACAGTAACGAACAGGGCGTTTAAATACACGGCAATAGACCCAGGCGGGATAGAAAACTTCTACATTAAAAGACCGGGTGGAAACTATGAAAGTTATACAGATGGCACTTTGGTGTCTGGACAAAATGGAACATACTATTTTAAAGCAATAGATACGGTAGGAAATGAAAGTATAGAAAGCAGTATTATTTATGATAATACACCACCTGTCGTGATTATAAAAGCAGGAAACAACATAGTAGAAAGCGGCTCCATTATAAGCACGCCAAGAATAAGCGCAATTTCGAGCGATACGGGAAGTGGGGTTGAAAACATGGAGTACATACCACCAGCTGGGTCGTCTTATATCGCATATATATCTGGAACCGAACTAACTGCTGATGGGATATATTATTTTAGAGCAAAAGATATGGCAGGAA
>JAAZLE010000034.1 GCA_012799455.1 Clostridiales bacterium
ACTATTGGTGACTCTGCTTTTTATGGGTGCACGAGTTTAACTGAGATATCACTCCCAGATAGTCTTACAACTATGGGTGGAAGTGTTTTCAGTGGATGTTCAGGTTTTACATCTATAGAAATCCCGAGAAAGGTTACTGAAATTAAAGAGTCAGTATTTCAAGATTGTCAGAGGTTACAAGCAGTAACGCTTCCTGATGGGCTTTTTTGCATAGGGCACTCAGCCTTTTATAAATGTCGAGCATTAAGGATGATAAACATCCCGCAAAATGTTAAAGCTATAGGATGGTCTGCATTTAGAGACTGTACAGAACTTGCTTCTGTTGAACTAGGAGAAGGTATTAAAGAAATTGATGGGTCGGTGTTTGCAGGGTGTAAAAAATTGCCTTCGATAATCATACCACTTAGTGTTATGAAAATGGGTTCATACGTTTTTGATGGTGCTAAAGAGGACATGGTAATAAACGTAAGAGCTTCTTCAAAGCCTGACGACTGGCATGACAAATGGAATGAAGATTATAAAATGCCAGGAGGACGAACAGTAGTGTGGGGATATACTGGGAAATAGGTTCATAGCTCTAAGATTAAGTGGTGAAACATACTTAAAGCGACCGCTGTATTTAGAAAAGTATAGCGGTCTTTTTATGTGATTTGATATCTTATTAACCGGTTAATAAAAGCATATAAAATGTGAATTTTTAAAACTGGTTGCACTTGAAAACGTGCGCGCATAATAGTAATATATATGTAGCGCGCATTTGCGCTTAGTTTACTAAGTTTTTGGGGGAACAAAATGGCAATAAAGACACCGTTATATGATGAGCACGTAGCACTCGGAGGAAAAATTGTTGATTTTGCTGGATATGAATTACCCGTACAATATCCATCAGGTATAATTGCGGAACATACTGCAGTTCGTGAAAGAGCAGGTTTTTTTGATTGTTCACATATGGGGGAGTTTATAATATCAGGAAAAGACGCAGTAAAATTTTTAAATCATCTTCTCACCAATGACTTTACAGTCATGGATGTAGGAAAAATCAGATACACGTTAATGTGTTATGAAAACGGCGGTGCGGTTGATGACCTGCTAGTATATAAACTCGCAGAAGACAAATTTTTACTTGTTGTAAATGCTTCAAACCTCGAAAAAGATGCAAGCTGGATAAAATCAAATATGGACGGGTTTAATGTAAAGTTTGAAAATATTTCAGATAATGTTGGACTCATAGCAGTACAAGGGCCTCTTTCTAAAGTGTTTTTAGAAAAGATAACTAACGCACTCCCTGAAAAGTATTATACATTCATTGATAATGTAAATGTAGCTGGAGTCAACTGTCTTGTTTCTATGACAGGATATACTGGCGAGCTTGGCTATGAAATATACGCTCCTGCAAATAAAACTGTTAAAGTGTATAGGGAAATTGTGGAAAAAGGGAAGGAGATGGATATTATCCCATGTGGTCTTGGCGCAAGAGATACTTTAAGGCTTGAAGCGGGACTTCCGCTATATGGACACGAACTAGGAGCAGAAATTCCTGTAAATGAAGTAGGGCTTTCTTTTGCAATAAAGATGCAAAAGGAAAACTTTATTGGAAAATCGGCTTTAGAAAAACATGCCCCTGCATATTCAAAAATTGGTGCATTTGTTATAGACCGTGGGATAGCTAGAGAAGGAGCTTTAGTGTTTTCCGGAGATACGGAAGTTGGTGTAGTCACGTCTGGCACACATTCTCCGACGCTAGGCAAAGCCATAGTAGTACTAAGGGTTAAAAAAGAATATGTAGATGCTGATCTGACAGTTGAGGTGAGAGGGAAAAAACTAAAAGTTGAAAGAGCTGCTCTGCCTTTTTACAAAGCTGGTAATTAACAGCACGAGAAAAGAGCAGAAAAATACCGGGCTTTCATACGTTCCCGGCTAAAAAGATAATTCTTTTATGATTAACTACATACTAATACTAAGCAATTTAAAAGAATTTGTCAATCAAAGTTAAAAAATCTTCAAAAGAAGAGAAAAATATTAAAAAGGAGTTTTAAATATGAGTTTGTATTATGCAGAAACCCACGAATGGGCAGAAATCAATGGAAAAGTTGCAACAGTTGGAATATCTGATTTTGCACAAGGCGAATTAGGCGACATAGTTTTTGTGGAGCTACCTGTTGTGGGTGATACCGTCGATGCGGGTGGCTTTTTATGCGAAGTAGAAAGCGTTAAAGCTGTTAGTGAAATTTATGCGCCAGTGGCAGGGAAAATTATTGAAGTAAATGAAGAACTAGAAGATGCCCCCGAAAAAATAAACGAAAATGCAAGAGGCGCGTGGATTTGTAAAATTGAGTTTTCTACCCTTCCAGATGGACTATTAAGTGAAGAAGAATACCTAAAACAAAATTCATAAAACAGGCGACAAATTAAGACAATGTTTGAAGTTGGGTTATAGATAAAGCCCAATCTGCCGTGCCTAGGTGATACCTGGTCATTTAAAAGCATAATATGTAAGGAGACGAGCTATGAGTCATTATGTTCCACATACCGAAGCGGATATTAAAGCAATGCTCAAAGACATAGGCGTAAAGTCTAAGACTGAGCTGTTTTCTGATGTCCCCAAAAAACTGCTTCTAAAAGAGTTAAACATACCAGAGGGTATAACTCAACAAGAAGTTTTAGAATTTATGCAAAAACTTGCGGACGCAAACACAGTATATGATGTGGTGCTAAGAGGGGCAGGAAGTTATAAACACTTTCTTCCTTCCACAGTTAAAAATCTTAGTTCTAGAGCAGAGTTTGTAACAGCATATACCCCCTATCAAGCCGAGATATCGCAAGGAATACTTCAGGTAATTTTTGAGTACCAAACGATGATATGTAACTTGACGGGAATGGAAGTGAGTAATGCCAGCGTATATAATGGAGCATCTGCAGCGGCAGAAGCAATCTTAATGTGCAAAGAGAGAAATAAATCTAAAGTCATTATTTTAGGAGATATTAGACCTGATACTAAATCAACTATAATTACATATACAGAAGACCAGGGGTTAGAAATATTAGATATACCTTTGGATAAAGATCTAAAAGGGCTAAAAGAAGCGCTAGATGATCAAGTTGCATGTGTTTACGTTGAACAGCCTGGATACTTAGGCAATGTTATTGACGCAAAAGAGGTTGGGGATATTGTTAAGGGAAGCGGAGCAAAATACATTATGGGATGTAATCCAATCTCTCTCGCAATACTAAAAAGTCCAGGTGAATGCGGGGCGGATATTGCAGTTGGTGATGGACAGCCTTTAGGTTTGCCTCTAGGATTTGGTGGCCCATATCTAGGATTTATGGCTTGCACTGAAAAAATGATGAGAAAAATCCCAGGAAGAATAGTTGGTGAAACAGTAGACGCTGATGGAAAAAAAGCATATGTATTAACACTTCAAGCAAGAGAGCAACATATCCGTAGGGAAAGGGCGCTTTCAAACATTTGCTCTAATCAAGCATTGTGCGCATTAACTGTTACTATTTACTTGTCTACCATTGGCAAACAAGGACTTATAGATGTAGCAAACGAGTGTGTTAATTTATCACATTATTTCAAAAATGAACTATCAAAAGTACAAGGTGTTGAATTTTTAGAAGGTGAATTCTTCCATGAGTTTGTGACAATAACTCCAGGAAAAGTTGATGCCATACTTAGTGAATTAAATAAGGTGAATATACTTGGAGGTCTTAAATTAGATAGAGATAGAATTCTATGGTGTGTAACCGAAACAGTGTCCAAAGAATGTCTAGATTTTGTAGTTGATTTAATAAGAGGTGTCTTATGAAAACTATTTTTGAAAAAAGCAAAATTGGCAGCAAAGGGGTAGAAATTAAAAAACAAAATGTACCTGCATATGAGTTTCCAGAAGGGTATAGAAGAAAAGACTTAGACCTTCCTGAAGTATCTGAAATTGAGGTAGTTCGCCATTACACTGGACTGTCTAGAAGAGCATTTGGTGTAGATAACGGATTTTATCCTCTTGGCTCATGTACCATGAAATATAATCCCAAAGTCAATGAAGAAGTAGCCCAAATGAGAGGTTTTACAAACATTCATCCTTTACAAAACGAAGAAAATGCACAAGGTGCATTGAAGGCTATGCACATATTATCCGAGTATCTTTGCGAAATAACGGGAATGGATGATATAACACTGCAGCCCGCTGCAGGAGCGCATGGAGAATACACTGGACTTAAGCTAATCTCCAAGTATCATAAGGCTAGAGGGGACTTGAAGAGAAATAAGATAATAGTCCCAGATAGTGCACATGGCACTAACCCTGCAAGTGCAACTCTTGCTGGTTTTGAAGTCATAAACATTAAAAGCGATGAAGAACATGGAGTGGATTTAGAAGAACTTAAAAAAGTGGTAGGCGATGATACTGCTGCATTAATGCTAACAAATCCTACGACACTAGGTTTATTTGAAAAAAATATTGTGAAAATTGCAGAGATAGTACACGGTGCAGGTGGAAAGTTATATTACGATGGAGCTAACCTTAATGCAATCATGGGAGTAGTAAGACCTGGGGACATGGGCTTTGATGTTATTCACTTAAACTTACATAAGACATTCTCTACGCCACATGGCGGAGGTGGTCCGGGCTCTGGCCCAGTTGGGTGCAAGGAAGAATTTGCATGCTTTTTACCTGGACCAAAAGTAGAAAAATACGGAGAGGAATATTTCTTAGTTAACCTGCCGGAAAGTATGGGTAAAGTAGGATCCTTTTATGGTAATTTCTTAGTTTACTTAAAAGCGCTAACATACATACTAACACTTGGAAAAGAGGGTATCCCATATTCGGCAAAATGCGCAGTGCTGAACGCAAACTATCTAAAAGCAAAGTTACAAGACAAGTTTGACACCGAAAAAGACAGGCATTGCATGCATGAGTTTGTTATCAGTATAAAGAAAATAAAAGAAGAAACTGGTGTTTCGGCTATGGATATTGCAAAAGCCATGATTGATGGTGGTGTCCACCCGCCAACAATGTATTTCCCACTTATAGTTGATGAAGCGTTAATGTTTGAGCCAACCGAAACGGAAACAAAAGAAACGTTGGATGAGGCAATTGAGTTATTAAATGATTTGCATGCTAGAGCATACTCTGACCCGGAATCATTAAAAACAGCCCCACATAATGCGGTTATAAGAAGGCCAGACGAAGTTATGGCAGCAAGAAAACCAGTACTAAGGTATGTAAAACCATAAGTTTAAAGACTAACCGGAGATAAAAGCCTTAGTGAAGGAGTAGACATTGTATTCACTAACACTTATAAAAAATTTATTCAAAAAGCATAATATACCTGTAATTATCTACATTTTAGCCAATATTACACTGATATTTTTCCTGTTTTATTGGATGAATTTAGTTCCATTTGCAAGTGTTACAGATATAGAAAAACATAAAGTATATAACGGGCTAATTGGTATAGGTATATATGTTGTTGGGGCTATTATTTTTATATCACCAATAGGCGAGTTTTTCTTTAGAGCCACAAGAGGTCTTAAAAGAATTGATAACATGCCAGAATTTGCGCACTTAAAAAATGCCTTTGATGAAGTTTATGCGAAAGCAAGTGCAAAATACGAGGGATTGCCTCAGGGTATTAAGTTATACTTGGACATGTCTGGTGCCAAAAATGCTGCAGCTCTTGGGAGAAAAACAATATTTTTCACACAAGGAATATTGGCTTTGCCATTAGAGGATTTAAAGGGTGTTATAGCGCATGAGCTAGCACATTTATATCATGGAGATACGGTAGTTTTGTTATTTTTGCTAACAGGCAATGTAATTATTAACATAATTGCAGGTATAATAAAAGCAATTTTATATGCTATCGGCATTGCAGCATTATTATTTGGTGAAGACTCTTTCGCTGGTAGAATTTCTACATTTGTAGTCATTATGTTTACAAGAATGATAATAAACGGCATTGTCGGACTATGGGCTTTAGTGGGAATACTAATGAGAAATATAAGTAGCAAGCAGGTAGAGTTTGAAGCAGATGAGTTTGCTTGCAGTATAGGGTATGGCAGAAATCTTGCGAATGCACTTTTAATGATAGACCAGACTGGAAGTCAAGGCTCTAAAGAAAGGCAGACTCTTTTAGATAAAGCACTTTCATCACATCCAGAAACACATGAAAGAGTGAGAAGATGTAATGAGTTTGTATACGCATAAAGCATATATATTTAATCAGTTATTGAAGTGAAAAAACCCAAATTATCAGAAATTATCAACACTAAAAAGCTCGCTAGACGGTTTGTTGTGCGAACATTAATTAAGAAGAGAAAACCTATAGCTAGAGGTGCAGTTCAAATAGCAAAAAAAACAGGTCTTGCAAAACAGGTTTTTAAGATAATAGGCATATCACTATGGGGACTTTTTTGCTGTGCACTCTTTGTACTTTCGATAGTCTTAATGACAGTATTTGATGAGATGTGGGGAGGGATATGTTGTTTGCTTCTCTCTTTGTATTTTACTGTATCATTTTTTATAGTGCGGCGTATTGTTAAAAAGAAGAAAAAAGTAAAAGTAGAAAACCAAACGGTAAAACCATCTCATATGCTCATCAGTTCTAAAAAAACGCAACCACTTTCGACAGATGAGATGATAGAGTTTGATGAGCTTGAAGATTAACGGTCTTCATATTATTACGTTAGTTTACTAACATTGGAAAATAAAAAACCACATAGTGCGGTTAGACTATGTGGTTTTATTATACGAAAGAACAAAATTACAAGCAGTTATTTTTCTAGCTTAATTACAGGGGCATCTTTTGATTGGTTTGCAACAGACATCATGCCATTAATACATCCTTGCTTGCTTGCATAACCTGATTCAGACACGGCTAAAAGATTACCATTGTTTGCCTTTAGGCGAAACCGGAATTTGCCGCTTTTGTCTTTATAAACTTCCCATTTAGGATGTGTTATTTCTTCTACTTTAGCTTTGGTTTGATCTTCAATTTTTCCATCAAATACGATAGGAGCAAATTTACGAACGCTCTCAATTCCTGCAAGGCATGAGGATTCGTATGGATATGCTTCACCATAAGCTAAGGTTTCGTGATTTGATGCAACTAAATAAAAGATGAAGTTACCTTTGTCTGTCTTTCTGTATGTGAACATTCCTGCTTGTCCACGTTTTGTTGTGCCTTCTGCCATTTGTTTACCTCCCGGAAATATTAATTTAATGTTGTTTTTAACGAACTTATGTATATTTTAGTAACATATCAAAATAATGTCAACCAAAGAAATTTAAGCTCATTAAATCATTGCTTCATGAGGTAATTAACGCAGTTAAATGCAACGAAACATACATGTTATTATAAGTTCAATGTATCAAACTTTTAGAGGCAATCTAAGCTCATTAAAAATATAAGTTTATTTAATCCGCTTGTTAGCGTTGTTAAACTTCACATATAAATTTGAACAAATATTTTATCAGGTTTTGGCGTTTATCATTTAATGTGATTGTTAGTGAAAAATCTTCGCTATCTATGATACAATAAAGTACACAAAAGTAAGATGGTAGTGAAACTGTGAAGAAGTATAGGATAACAATCAAAAATTTAAACACGACATTTCTAGTAGATGAAAACACAAATCTTGGCGAGGCTCTTCGCATGCAAGGTATTAATCTTGTTGAGCCTTGCGATGATTGCAAAACTAACGACCCAAGTTTTTGTGGCAAGGGGAAGTGCGATGTCATTATTGATGATAACTTAATCTCTGCGAACAAAGTAGAAGTAGACCAGGATATCACGTTATCACTAGTGACTTTGCCGTACAAATTCATGGGATTAGACAGCCGTAGATATTCAACTCTCAATAAGTTTGAAACATGTAGGTCCAGACTAGAATACCGTGATGCAGTTGCTGTAGTTGATTTAGGGACCTCTAATATTACAATTAGTTTGGTTATTACAAGCGATAAAATCATATTAGATGAAAATGGTGGGATTTTAAAGGACGAGGACGCATATTTAAAACTTGTAGGAAAAAACGCCATAGACGATATGGAGGATATGGAAAGCGAGCCTGGCAAGCCATATGAAATATCCTATGTTTATCCTAGGGAAAGAATCGATGGTGTAAGAGACTGGTCGGTTATAGAATCTTCAAGTGCGCCAGAAGAAGCTAGAGTATTAAAAAGTACTAGGTTTTTATTTGCAAGGGATGACAGGTTTAAAAAACAGGCGATAAAATCCAAAATATACAATAGTTATTATGTAAATTTTAGACCTAACGTTTATGGTTATAGATCTAAGTCGATAACTTTTGTTAATCCGCAGTCTATTTATGGGAAAGATGTCGTAAGTAGGATTAGTTACTCTTTGAAAGGCGAGGGCGCAAGTAAATTACAGCAACTTGTAGTACGTAGGCTGGCTGAGCAAATCGAAAAAGCATCAAAAAGAAGGAAATGCCGCTTGAAGTATATCGTGCTTAGTGGAAACACTACCATGATCACTATGTTTCTTGGAAAAAGTTGTAGCTCAATTACCAAGGCTCCATTTGACACCTCTCTTTTGAGAGTGCCTCCAGTCACAACAAAAGAAATTGGAATGGAAATTAAAACTGGGAAAAAGGCCATGATATGTGATGTTGACGGGAAGATACTAAGAAAGGCAACACCAGGTACACTACTGGATATTCCCATATACTTTATTCCAGCGATATCTGCGTTTGTAGGGGGAGATTTTGTATCTGGGCTTAGTACCATAGACCCTCCTAGAGAAGATAAATACAAAGTGTTTATAGATCTCGGCACTAATACGGAAATGGCAATTATAGGGTCTAAAAAAACAATAACAACTTCAGCGCCAGCAGGCCCTTGTTTCGAGGGAGCAAATATTAGTTCAGGAATGCCAGCAACTGAAGGGGCAATTTACATGGTTGATGTGGATAAAAACGGCATGAACTCTATTATGTTTTATGATAAGAAAGTTACGGAAGATAGTAAGCCCTTAGGGATTTGTGGGACGGGTTTAATTGATACTATATCAGCCCTCAAAAAGATTGGGGCTATCGATAATAGAGGCACATTAGTAACTGGAAAACCATACAAAATATTTGGAGATATTGAAATTAACCAAAATGATATACGAGAGTTTCAAAAGGCTAAAGCTGCAATTAGAGCTGGGTTAGATCTTCTAATTAAGGAAATTGGTGCAAGCTACGATGACATAGAAGAGATTATCTTCACTGGTGGGTTTGCAAGCAAGCTTAGAGAACAAAGTTTAATCCAAAGCGGACTAATACCAGAGAGATTAAAAAACAAAACCACAAGTCTTCCTAATCGTAGTTTACTAGGTGCTGCAAAAACAGTAGTAGAAGGGTTCAATAGAGTGTTCTATATCTCAGAAAATGCAAAATACATAAATATGGCCGCTCACCCAAGTTTTGAAAAACTATATATAAGTTACTTAGACTTCTAGTTTTATCTCTAAATTTTTATTATTCATACTGAATTTGTTTTGTAAGTTTTACTAAATTTTTATTCTAAAGTTGCGTTGGAGAAGTGTCCGATATGCGTAAATCTTTGCATTATTTACAACTTTTTCGGAATATTTGAAGTCAAACAAGCACATTTCAAAATTATTTCAAAATATTAGTGAGGCGTAGAAAGTTGACTTAATATATATAATAGGAAACGCGCATGCATGCGCACCGTTTTAAAACATTATATATTGACACCCAATTTTGTCTGGGGTATAATCAAAATATACTGGACCACAGTGTCCAGATAATATTCCTATATAGGAGGTTAGAAAATGAAACGGAAAAATTTAATAGCTGTCATACTTGCGCTGATTCTCGTTCTAGGTCTTGTTATGACGATGGTTGCTTGTGGTCCGTCCACTCCACCAGATAATAAGAAGCCACCAGCAGACAAGAAAGATCCGCCAAAAGATACGACGAAGGCCGTTCTTTCGACTGAAGTGAAGAATCTAGTCGCGGGAGTTGATGGTGCGTTTAAGACTTTTGCAACAGCAAAAAGTGCAGCTTATGTTGGCGCTACTGTTTATGTACAGGTTAATGCTGGAGCAATGGCAGGGCTAGAGCCTATGGATCTCAGTTTAGAGTTAGCCATTAAAGCTTGTATTGATAGCACAAATGCTGCTAACAATGCCGCTTTAATAGAAATTAGAGATACTAAAGCAGAAAATCCTCTAGGCGTAGTCGCAGCACTATATTTCAAAACAGAAGGTACAAAAGAAGTTGTTTACTTTGGACAACAAATCCTAAACAACACGTTTACTTGGAGAAAATTCTCACAAGTTGAGGATGCTAAGTTAATGTCCAAAATGATAACAGATTTACTATTTGGTAAAGATTTTGCAAAAACTACACCAGTTGGCTACAAGATGGCATCAGCAGACGGTCTTGTAAAAGGGATGCTAGGAGACATGCTAGGCATGGTGGCAATGCTTCAAAACCTATCGGTGTTTGATGCTAGAGCGTATGCGGCAAGCCCAAAGGCAACTGATAAAAAGCCTAACTTCGCAGAAATTGCTGGTAAAGATGCTTTTGTACTAAACATAGTAGCA
>JAAZLE010000035.1 GCA_012799455.1 Clostridiales bacterium
GGATGTCAGATAGGGTAAAGCCATAGAGCTTAGTGCCTTTATTGTCATAAATAATATTTGTTACATTTGGTGCAACTGTAGTAAATGGTACCGTAATTGTATTAGTTTTCGTGCCTTGTGTCATATCTACATTGAGTTTAACGACAACATCTTCTACGACAACAGGTGTATCACCACCGGTATTCTCGCCATTATTTCCATTTGGCTCTTCAGCGGGTTTAACATAATTAAATACTATTTTGGCTATAAATTGATTAATTGTGCTAGAAACAGCACTATTGCTATCTGATATATATCTTGGTCCTTTATTGTCCACCACGAACACTCCGTCTTCTTCCATGCCTATGGTAATGTAAGCGTTTTCGATGTTTTCAGCCTGAATTAAGTAGTTGTCGGAGGCATATGCCCATACGCCAGTAATTTCGGGTAGAGTTATTCCTAGGGAACTAATAAGATCAGACACTTTGTAGCCAATATATACGACTGAACTTTCTGTTCCAAAAGAATTTGTAGTATTCATGGTGATTTTGTGCTGTTCAACATTTGTAAACGTTCCATTAATTATGGTCCCTAGTAGCATATCATTGTTATATATCGCAACATTGATGGTTAAACCATCTGGTATTTGATAAACAACCTTATTTTCATCAGGGTCGTTTTCGGCTTTGTTGCATGCAAATAAAGTCATGCTTAGCACTAATACTGAAATAATAAGAAATAGTGCGATTAGTTTTTTATTCATTTTCATTTTTTCTCTCTCCTTTGTTTATATTTACCTAAAGTGTTAGGTTATTTCCATGTTTTCGTGTTATATCACCACATCTATAGCCTTAAATACTATTGAGGTGTCTCCGTAGTTAAGGACATACTTGCCATCATCGTTTTTTGTGACTTTGGCTCCGAGCATTTGGGCGTATGAAACATTTACTTTTGAATTGTTGGTCTTTGTTACCGAGTATTGAGTATCGAGTTTGAACATATTAAGTAAAATCAAAAGATCTTTCATATTAAAAGAACCATCGGTTTTCCCATCTGCATCTGGGTCATAACGCTTCATTGCAGTATCAAAAGAAACAATTGCGGAGTGGAATACAGATACAGAGAGCACGTTTTTAACTGACATTCCATCAGGGAATTCAGGCCCGTTTAAGACGGGGGTCCTGGTTAGTGCCCAGGTAGCATCAGCATCGCAAACGCCAGATGTTAATATATATGCATTGCTATATATGTCGTAAGTTGCCCATTTTTGATATTCTCGATATGTGTCAGAGCCTGAAATATAGTCCCAAGCAACCACGCTCATCTTATCTATTTCTTGTACGCCTTTTAATATGTTGCTTGGACCTATCATCTTTGAAATGTCTAGCCCATAATATGTGTAAGTTCCATCGCTTTCTTCTTTTGTATATTGCCCACCATATGTAGTAACATCTATTTCATCAAGAGAATAAAGGGAGTATACAGTAGGGGTTTTTAGAAGTTCTGTGGAAAATTCAATCTTGTATAAGTACTTAACCCAGGTGTTGGCGACTTGATCGTGGAATATAGTTCTTAAAGCACCGTTGCTTGACTTGGTTGTTAAAACTTCTCCATCAAACTCAAGGGCAATGACCATTTTGCTACCTCGGCCATCGCTATCAAAAACCTCATCGGTGGCAACGGCGACATACCCATCTGTTGCATAAAGGGTTAAGCTACCATATACATTAATTGGAGCGCTTTCTGTATAGTCAGCAAGTAGATCTTCTAGATAAACACCTTTAACTGTATGGGGGATTAAGTTGCCATCGTCATCTTGTTTATCGCTTGCAACTGCGGGGTTTTCTTCATCAAATATGGCAGGCTTGGTTTCATAAAGCGTTTTAATTGTAGATTTTTTAATTACAATATCTTCTAATAAATTACCCTCTGCATCCTGCAATCCACTCAAGGTAAGAGTATAATCATCATCTGTAATTGGTTTTACATCATTAGTATTGTTTTCGGGAGTATCCTTACAGCCAGAAAACAACATCATAGAAAGAATGAGTGCTAATATAACACCAAAAAGGACGATAGGTTTAATTTTTTTCATAGATAAAGAGCTCCCCATAAAATAAAAATTCACGTTACCACGTGAAAAGAGCTCCTTTTGAGAGAGAGTATGTTCTTTTCACAATGGAAGAGTAGTACCTTTCGAAATTACCCCCGGTCTAAAACCATAGCATCGCCTTAGGCCTTTAGACTCGAACATATTTATATATTATATATAAGTAAAGAATTTTGTCAAGAAGGTGCATCTTGTAAGGAAACTGGTTGTATTTATTTCATATGTCATATTTTACATTAACTTTACATTGCATTGGTTGCTTAGGTGGTAAAATATACTCATATAAAGCGAGGGGTATTTTCGCATAAACCGTGTAGTAATTAATGGGAGAGAACAGAAAGGCTGCATGCATTAAAAGAAATCTTTCTAGATGAACTAAACATGGATTAGATAACTAAGTTTTATTGCCCTAAAGGTGCGCTTATAATACATGATATTGTTTAAGGGACGTGATCTTGTGCATTAAAACGACAAAACACAATATGTTAACTTATGGACTAAATAGAAAGGTTTTATTAGGAGGAATGTATGAAAGGAATAATTTTATATAAATCAAAGTATGGATCAACGAAGAAATATGCGGACTGGCTATCAGAAGCAACAAAGTTTTCGTGCGTAGAAACGGATAAGGTAGATATTAAATCGATAGGAGATGTAGATGTTGTTATTTTAGGTGGTGGTATCTATGCGTCAGGAATTGCAGGTCTTAAGTTTTTAAGAAAAAACATAGGTGTGCTTAAGGATAAAAAGGTGGTTGTATTTTGTTGTGGCGCATCGCCATATGAAGAAAAAGGATTTCTTCAGCTTAAGGAGCATAACATGAAAGTAGACCTTTCCAATATTCCACTTTTTTATTGCCGTGGGGCTTGGGATTTAGACAGTATGTCTTTTATAGATAGAAAGCTATGTAATATGCTAAGAAAAATGCTTTCTAAAAAAGATCCATCAGAATATGAGCCTTGGGCTAAGGCACTTATGGATGCAGGAGATGAAAAGGCAGACTGGACAGATAAAAAATATATAATGCCAATTTTAGATTTCATCAATAAATAAAGACAAATTGACAATATTATTCGATGCAGAGATAATATTAGTATGAACAAAATGAAAGCAAAAATAATAGTAGTTGTTTTATTGATAGCGTGTGTGGCGCTAGTGACTTTTGGCGTTGCATGCAAGGATTCTCAAGATAATTATGCGCCGATGATAGATAATACTAGAGAATACGAAAGAGTTACTGTTACTGCGGAACAAAAAAATATCGCTGACTATTGTAGGATAGAAAACTACTATACCAGTGCCGAATATAAAGTTATAAGAGTGGTTTCCGAAAGAGGTTATGGCGGAGAGATAGAACTGCTAGTCTTACTAAAAGGCACCGCGCTTGAAAAAATAAAAGTAATAAAAGCTGATGAAACCGCAA
>JAAZLE010000036.1 GCA_012799455.1 Clostridiales bacterium
AAATTTATTTTAAGGGGTGGTGTTGATGTTGATGAAATAGAAATATAAAGAAGCATCACTAATACTACGAACTACATAGCCACCAAAATTATTTTGGTGGTTTTGTTTTTGTATAACTTGGGAACAGCGTAAGTTGGGGGAAATAGGAAAAACATTTACGGGTTTAACAGGAAAAACGAAAGATGACTTTGGACATGGAGAGGCAGAATTTGTGACTTATATGAATATCTTTAGTAATTCTATTGCCTCAACTACTCAAACAGAAAATGTTGAGGTGGATGAGAGACAAAACGAGGTTGAATATGGAGATATCTTTTTTACAACGTCTTCAGAAACACCAGAAGAAGTTGGGATGTCTTCTGTCTGGCTAGGGAACAAGCTAAATGTCTATCTTAATAGCTTTTGTTTTGGATATAGACCTACGGATAAATTAGATCCATATTACATGGCCTATATGCTACGTTCTCCAGAAGTTAGAAGGAAATTTCAATTTTTAGCCCAAGGAATTTCTAGATATAATATCTCTAAAACAAAGGTGATGGATATGTATGTTTATACCCCAAAAATAGAGGAACAAGTGAATATAGGACAGTTTTTTATTAACCTCGACAACCTTATCACCCTTCATCAGCGTAAGTATATAAAATTAGGAGGTTTTTATGAAATTTAATAAGAATATGTTGTTTTATGTGTATTATGAGAAATGGATTAAAATATATAAAGAAGGCGCACTGAGAGATGTGACATTAAGAAAATATTACTCAACAGCATCATGGTTGCACAAAAATGCCCCAAAATTAAAAATAGGTGAAATAAATCGAATCACTTATCAACAATTGTTGAATGATTATGCAATATCGCATGAAAGACAAACAACTATGGATTTCCACCATTTACTGAAAGGGGCAATTATAGATGCTGTTGATGAAGGATTGATACCCAGAGACCCCACGCGTAAGGTCATAATAAAAGGTAAACACCCGAGGGCTAAAAAAATTAAGTATTTAAACCAGTTTCAGCTACATACATTGTTATCAGATTTAGAACTAATTGCTACAGATAGTTGGGATTGGCTAATACTACTAATTGCCAAAACAGGAATGCGGTTTTCGGAAGCATTAGGATTGACTCCCGATGATTTTGATTTTGCGCATCAAACCATATCAATAAATAAAACATGGGATTATAAAGGGGGCAGTGGGTTTCAGCCCACAAAAAACAAAACATCTAATAGAAAGATTCAAATTGACTGGCATTTAGTTACTCAGTTTGCACAATTTGTTAAGGATAAGCCTAAGAACAAGCCGGTTTTCATAGTTGATAAAGCTTATAATTCTACTGTAAATGATAGGCTGGCGAAGATTTGTAAACGTAATAGAATTCCAACTATTTCGGTTCATGGGTTGCGTCACACTCATGCTTCTTTGTTATTATTTGCTGGAGTATCGATTGCTAGTGTTGCTAGGAGATTAGGGCACTCGAGTATGACAACAACTCAAAAAACATACATTCATGTAATACAGGAATTAGAAAATCAAGATTTAGATTTAATTATGAGATTGATGTCGGGGCTAAGTTAGGGATTAAACTATCGCTGATGAAGGGTGATAAGGTTATCAAGATTTGCAAAAAACGAAGATAAATGTTTTCGTTCTTCTGCTTGTTTCGGTATTTGAATTAAAATATCAGCCATTACATTATTCATTAGTTTTGGATTG
>JAAZLE010000037.1 GCA_012799455.1 Clostridiales bacterium
AATCGTGCGTTATAAGCATTATGCTACTACTAATTTTATCTTTAATTTCACTAAGGAGTGCCAATATTTGCGCCTGAATCGTTACATCCAATGCAGTTGTCGGCTCATCTGCAATAATAACACTAGGGTTACATGCAAGAGCCATAGCAATTACTATTCTTTGTCTCATTCCACCAGATAATTCATGTGGAAAGTTAGTATACACCCTATCGCTGTTAGCTATCCCGACTAAATCTAACAACTCGATTGTTCTTTTTTTAGCCTTTTCTTTAGTCATGTCATCATAGTGTAAAAAAAGAATTTCTTCTATCTGCGCACCAATTCTAAAAACTGGGTTTAGACTTGTCATTGGTTCTTGGAAAATCATTGTAACCTCGTTTCCACGAATCTTCTGCATGACTTTTTCTGGAGCCATTACAACATTAATGGCATGGTCGCCCATATTTAACCTAATTTCACCTTTTATGGTTTGTCCTTGCGGTCTTTGCACAAGCTGCATAAGAGATAAACTTGTTACACTTTTACCACAACCCGACTCGCCTACAACACCTACCGTCTTTCCTTTTGGGACTTCAAATGTCACGCCATCGACAGCCTTAACTGTTCCAATGTCAGTGAAAAAATATGTATGAACGTCATCAAATTCCACAACGTTATTACTATCTTTCATGCTAGTAATATATTCACTTTCAGGAACATTTCTTCTCTTACGTCTTTTTTCAATAACCTTGGTTATTTTTCTATTTTCGCGAGAAATCCTAGCAGAATCTTTAGCAGAAATGTATCCAGATTCTTTCTTTCTAGGTTTGAACATATTTTTAATCTTCGTAGTAATATCTTTTACTTCCATTTCAATTATCCTTATCCTAAGCTACCTTTTCATCTTCGGGTCAAAAGCGTCTCTAAGCCCATCACCAACAAAGTTAAAAGCTATAACAGTTAAACAAATCAACACGCCCACTGGTATCCAAATATACGTATATTGAGTCATTGCAGCTGCAGATGACACGGAGTTAATCATTGCCCCCCAAGTGGCAAGCGGATATTTAGCTCCTAACCCTAAGAAAGATAGCGTTGACTCCGTTAGTATTATTCCGCCAAGTCCCATTGTTGCATTAACAATAAGCTGTGGCATAACGTTTGGGATAAGGTGCCTAAATATACGCCTCGACGCCTTTAGTCCTGTAGCCTCCACAGCAAGCATAAATTCTTGTTCTCGAAGCGATAGGATTTGTCCTCTAACAAGCCTTGCTATGCCTGCCCAACCTAAAACTCCTAACGTTATCATCAAATACATGATTCTCATCATAGGTTCTAACTTAATTGAGTCATATAAAGCTCCTAAAATAATAAGAATTGGCATAGACGGGATGCAATAAAATATGTCAACAATTCTCATTATGAGATTATCAACCCACTTCCCGAAATAGCCCGCAATACCACCAAGAACAACACCTATGAACATTGATAAGAATATGACCACAAACCCTATTATCAATGAAATCCTGCCACCATACATCATTCTAGTCAATACATCCATACCATTTGCATCAGTACCTAGCAAGTGGGCGGAAGACGGCGCGCTATATATGTCTATCAAATATTTCTCTTGAAAATTTCTTAGAACAAAACTATCTAATTTTCTTTCAATAGAAAAACTCGCTTCACCTCTTATAGGATTGCCGTTATCATCAACCTGGGGGTTTCCATCCTCATCTAGTAAATCTGTATAATATGTAAAATCAGAAGCGACGGTGCCATTTGTGTCCATATCTTTCACTTTTATATTAACTTGTTCTTTGAACCCTTGTGGCAGCGAATCTTCTCCATTGTACCGCCTAACTACAAAAGTACTCGCCTTTACATACTCAACTGGGCTTCCACTTGTAACATCGGAAATAACAATTCTATCGTCATCTGCATCTTTTGTTACAGTATAATTCTTATCTGCCACTGAAAAATTAGGTGTGTTGTTCGCCATTGCAGCAAAAGCAGCGACTTTAAAAACATTGGGAACATCTGGGCCTTCTACATCATACTTGTCAAAAACATACTTGCTTGAATATAATGCTACCTGTACCCCCTTATTTTCCGAGATTTCGTATATACCAATACCTTTTTTCTCAATTAAAAACTCCCTTTCTCCCAGCGCAAATGTTGCACTGTCAAGATTGCCTTTGACAGCCGTTTCAAAAGCAACACCAATAGTTGCCATTTTGTACACAAACACACCATCTGTTAATTTTTTGTACACCTTGTACTCATTCTTTAACCCCGCTATGAGCGAATATGTATCACCAGAATATACAAAAGTCATTGACTCGTCAGATATGCTGTCAGATATAGAATTTTTAAAAGCATTTTCATTCTCCACCACATTATCTGTCACAAGCATGTTTGTAAAACTATTGTAACTGCCAAAAAACTCAGCATTAGTATACGTTGCAACTTCATCAATTAATTCTGTCTGTAACGAAAAAATATCATTTGCGCCCCTTTTTACAGTATATGTATTTCTGTCTTCTGAAGAGTCGGTGACAACAAGAGTATCTTTTTCTTCACTATTCATCTGTGTAATATAAGTATTCATTCTATGTTTGACAGAATGGTGAACAGCTTTTTCGTCCCCTACATAATAGTTTTCGTATGAAACCCTTTCAGTTGCCGTTCCATAATCAAACAATATTCTTCCATATTTGTAAAAAACTTCCTTTTGACTATATGGTATAATCCATCCACCCAAAAAACAGAAGGCGAACATAAACAATAATAGTATTAACCCTACAATGGCCAACTTGTTTCTGAAAAATCTTTTAGCAACCAAAAGACTTGGTGATAAAATCTTCACGCGCCTTGCATCATCTAATGCCTGTTGAGGAAAGTCACCAGGAGGCAACTCATCTATTTCGGGTGCATTATTGATTTTATTAATGTCATTAAGATTTTCTTCTCTAATATTTTCTTGTTTACTCATGTCTCTTTTCATAACTGCACCTTTTAAGCTATCCGCACTCTAGGATCAACCACTGCATATAATATGTCACTCATAAGATTACCAAGCAGCGTTAATATTGCCATAAACGAAAGATAAAACATCGTAAATGGGATGTCGCCAGCGACCATTGCATGATAAGACGTGTAGCCTATACCTTCCAATGCAAAAAGTGTTTCAGTTATTAACGCACCTGAAAATAATCCAGGGAGCGAGCCTCCTAAAATTGTAACTAGTGGAATCAATGTATTTCTAAAAGCGTGGTGATTAATTACTTTTCTCTCGGGCAAACCTTTTGCTCTCGCGGTACGAATATAATCAGAATTTAAGACTTCTAGCATATTTGTACGCGTATAACGCATTAATCCGCCAATGCTTATTACTGTCAATGTCATAATTGGTAAAACATAGTGCTTTGCGACATCAAAAAACTTTTGGACGTCATTAAGATTATGGTAGTTACGTCCACGCATGCCACTGATATCAAACCAGCCTAGTTTTACCGAAAAAATCAGTTTAAAAACTGTTGCTATAAAAAAGGTTGGTAAAGAAATTCCTACTAGCGCAACTACTGTGACTGTATAATCTGTTACGCTATACTGTTTTCTTGCAGCCGCTACACCAAGTGGTATCGCAATAAATATTTCTAATATAAATACCGCAACTCCAAGATAGAAACTATTCCAAATAACTTTATTGAATTGCTCGAGGACTGGAATACTATAATACCAACTGTCTCCAAACTCTCCTCGAATAGCAGCTTTAAGCCAAACAAAAAAACCTTCCAAAATTCCCTTATCCATTCCATATTGCGCATTCAACTCTGCAAGCCATTGTGATGCGCTTTTTTGGCTTCCTGGCTTTGTCGACAGTTCCCTAGCCATTTGTTCCACATAACTTGTGGGAAGAGAATGCATAAGTGTATAAACTACCAGCATGACAAAAAACAAAATTACAGAACTTATCAACAATCTCTTTATTATAAACTTTAGCATCTCTTTTTCCTTATGATGTATTTAATTTTCACATATAAAACAATGATTCTGAATCTTTCAGAATCGCATAACTTGTACATTAATATTGTAAAGTGTGCTACATTGAGCACATTTAAGGGAGAGACTCTTACGAGTCCCTCCCGATTGAACAAGCTATATCAAACAATTATCCTGCTATTGTTTTCATTTCGATGCCTTCAATATCATTCATCCATCCCCAGAATGTTGTAATATCAGGTGTGATGCTTTCCATATTGACTCTTTCGTTATTGAAAATAACTGCATTCTTTCTTTGATATGTAGGTATTTCTACTCCCCACTCAATTATGGTATCAAGACATTCTTTATACACGCCCTTCCTGTAAGCTTGGTCTGCACTTTCTCTTGCAGCCATGATTAGTTCGTCTAAGTGAGTATCTTGAATTCCATAGTGGTTACTTTCTGTACTCCCTGGCAAGCCAACAACGTTAGAACTGTGATAGACTTGATACATATCCGGATCTACTGTTGATCCCCATGCTGCTGTCCACATTTCTTGTGTATGGGCTTCTATAGCATCCCATAACTGGTTAGCATCTGCTGGGTCGTTGATATCTAATGTAATACCAATAGAGGCTAGAATCTCCTCTGCTTTTGTAATGATAGCAAATGCAGGGTGATCACCTTTGCCATCGCCAGGTACGATTATTTCATACTTTAGTTTTGCGCCAGCTGGAGCAGCGGTGAATTTATTCGTTCCTTCATCATAAGTAAATCCTGCTGCTTTTAAGAAACCAATTGCTGCTGCTTTTGCTGCTGCTTCTCTTTCAGGCTGTTGCATCTCAGCCGTAAATATAGCCTTACCTTCAACATCCACTGAGAATGCAAGGGCATAGCCTTCGTCTGTTGGTTGTGGAGCTGCCCAAGAGGTGTTGGAAATTGGATAGTTAATAACAGTTGCTCTTGGTCCATAATATGAGTTAATAGCTGGCTCACGACCTACTGCAAAGACGGTTGCGAATGCTTTTCTCATGTTCTTGGAAGCATCAGAATCTTTTACGTCACCAACTTTAACGTTATCTGCATTGATTCCGATGTAGCCATATCCTAAATTATCAACTAAACTCGTATATATCTTGGCTCCTGACATTTCCAATGGATTCTCATCTACGTTAATTTCGTTAGCTTCTTGAATTGCTTTAACTGCTGCTTCATTAATGCTTGGGTCAGTTACATCAAATGTCGCTGCTATAGTTCCGGACACTTTGTCCGCATCTGCAGTTTCTTTGAATAGCATTGTTGTAATGTTTGGACATCCTTTGAAGTAATATCCGTTTCTTTCGAATCTAACAACACCTTGCTCGAATTCCACATATTTGTATGGACCTGCTCCCATTGGGGAAGTAGTTTTAGCTCTTACGCTAGAAAGGTCACCTTTCGTGAATCCAAATTTGTTCTCTGAATATTTGTATGCATCTCTGCTTCCATAGTAGTGGAGAGGAGTTACGCTTACACCTAATTGATATATCGCAGGTGCATCAAACTTGGTCATTTCAATTCTCATTGTATAGTTACCAGTCTTTTGAATACCAGCAATATTCATAACTTCACCACCAGTCATTGCCTTTGGGCCTTCTGATCTGATGAATTCATTTTTGATTAATGTTGCAAGATCGGCACCAGCAGTCTCTTTTTGCATTTCCGCAATATCGTATCCATATGCATTTTTAAGATTTGCCCAATAAGTTTCAATGGTTGGGAATTCTGTGTCTAAATTAAACACGGTGCCCATACTGTCTTTAAACCCACCGTCAAACTCTCTGCCAAATCT
>JAAZLE010000038.1 GCA_012799455.1 Clostridiales bacterium
AACTATTGCGAACATGTTTCCAGTAGCTTTAGTTTGCGGTCCTAGGCAAGTAGGGAAAACCACGATGCTTAAGCATTTATCGCAAAATGAAAATAGAACGTATGTAACGTTAGATGATTTAGATGCAAGAACACTTGCGGTAAATGACCCGAAATTATTTTTTCAAAAATATAAAACGCCAATATTAATTGATGAAGTGCAATATGCCCCCAATCTATTTCAGCACATAAAGATAATGGCGGACAGGAATATAAAAGCTGGAGAGTTTTGGTTAACCGGTTCGCAGAGCTATTCAATAATGAAAAATGTAACCGAATCGCTGGCAGGCAGGATTGGAATCTTAAATATGTATTCGCTAACGCACAGTGAAATAAAAGGGCGTTTACTTGAGTCGCCAAGGGATTTCAGTTTTGATAATTTGATAAGTGCTCATGCAGGTAGTCCTGGGTTAGAGCTAAATGAAATATTTATGCATATTTACTTTGGTGGCATGCCTAAGCTTTTAAATGCAAATGAAGAAGAAAGAGATGTATATTTTAGTTCATACATACATTCATATCTGATGAGAGATATAATGGAGCTTGGTAAAATTTCCGATATCGTAAAGTTTAATTTGTTTTTGTCTGCCTGTGCCCTACAAGTTGGGAATGTTGTAAATTACGCAAATCTTGCAAATGTAGCTGGTATTTCACAGCCTACCGCAAAAGAGTGGTTAGATACTTTGCAGGGCATGGGTGTTGTATATTTAATCAGGCCATATTTTAATAATTCACTTAAAAGATTAACAAAGACTCCCAAGTTGTATTTTTACGATACGGGACTTTGCTCGTATGTATCGCGCATACCCTCGGCTGCAAACTTACAATCTAGTTATATGGCTGGAGCGTATTTTGAAAACTATGTAATGAACCAATTAGTTATTAAATATAAACTTATGTATAATCCACCTGAAATCTATTTTTACCGGGATAGTGATAAAAATGAAATTGATATTATACTGGAGGATTTTGATGGTTTAACTCCACTTGAAGTTAAATTGTCTGCAAATCCTAACAAGCGAGTTGTAAATAGGTTTAAGGTATTAGATAAGACTGGCAAGGAAATAAAAAATGGTGGAATCATTTGTTTAAGTGACGATATTTATCCAATTGATGAGAAAAATAGTTTAATTCCAGTTTCGGTTTTATAGATTTTAACTGGCTGTAACTAATCCATATCCTTTGCTTTACGAACATATCAATTAATTTAATTATCATAATTCATTTATGCAAAACACAATCTGATAGGATAATTGTGCGTTACTCGATAAAACAGCAGTTGACTCTTGAACGCATTTTTGCTATCATGTCTGTGGGTAATAGATAAGGAGAGAGATTGTGTACAAAATTGAGTTTTACTCAACAGCCAATGGTGTATCAGAAGTATGGAATTTCTTGGATGCTCTACAGAAAAAGGCTAAAAACAATAAAGATGCTAGAATCCAGCATAAACAAATCATTATGTACATACAGTTACTAGAAAGTCACGGTACAAGATTAGGCGAAAATATAACAAAACATATTGAGAACGATATATGGGAGCTGAGGCCAGGTTGTAATAGAGTGTTGTATTTTTACTATAAAGATGATACTTATGTTCTTCTTCATCAGTTTAGAAAAAGTACGCAAAAAACTCCTCGTCGCGAAATTGAGAAGGCTAAAGCAAGACGAGATGATTGGATTAAAAGGAATAGGTGATTTATTATGAAAACTTGGACAGATTATAAAAAACATGTAAAAGAAACTAATCCTGAGATTGGAAAGGATATAGATGAGATGGAAGCGGTTGCTAGAATTGTAGGTGCGATGATTGAGAGGCGTCATAAGCTTAACCTCTCGCAGCGCGATCTTGCTGAGCTTTGTGGCATCCCTCATTCTTCGGTTGCTAGGATTGAGTCCGGCAAGGTTATTCCTAATCTAAATACTTTGCTCAAAGTTTTTAGATACTTAGATTTAAATTTAGTTGTTGAAGAATCTAGTAATGTTTATTCATTATAAATTACGAAAAACAATATGCTTATAAAACGAAGAAACGAGGCTAGACTTAGCCTCGTTTTAGATTAGTTATATAATTAGTTTGGAGATTAGAAATCTTTTAAGTGTTCAACTAGTTCAAATATTCTTTGTAAGTCATCAGAGTTGAAATAGTCTATAACAATTCTTCCTTTTTTATCGTTTCCGACTAGTTTAACCTTGGTTCTAAAAACTCTCTTCATATCATCTACTAGATTTCTCATTTCAAGTGTGAGTCTTGCTTTATCTGCTGCTGAGATTCTCTTTGGTTTTAGCTCTGGATTTAGATAGTAGCGAACTTTTTTTTCTAAATCTCTAACAGACATTCCGCCATCAGCTGCATTGTATGCATAGTCTATTTGATCTTCCTTAGTGGTTATTGGGATAAGAGTTCTTGCATGACCTGCTGATAGCCTGTTTTGACGGACAAGACTTTTAACTTCATCGTCTAGCTGTAGTAAACGTAGTGAGTTAGCAACACTTGATCTTGCTTTACCGATACGCTCTGCAAGTTGTTCTTGAGTGTATCCATTAATACTCATTAGTTCGCGCAGTGCTTCTGCTTCTTCGATAGCATTTAGATTTTCTCTTTGTAAGTTTTCGATAAGACTTACTTCTCTAATCATGCTTTCGTCAAATTGTTTAACGATAGCAGGAACTTTTTCTAAACCTAACTTTTTAGCAGCGCGATATCTTCTTTCACCAGCGACTATCATGTACTTATCGCCACGCTTTACTAAAATCAGTGGTTGTAAAATACCATGTACTTTAATGCTTTGTGCTAGTTCACTTTGCTCTGTTTCGCCGAAAAACTTACGTGGCTGGTCAGGGTTAGGGAATATTTTAGAAATTTCTAATTCATAAACTGATGTAGAAGTGTTTTCTACTACATCAACGGCTTTGGTTTCTTCAATAGTTTCATCTTCAATGTTAGCAAGAAGGTCAGCCAGGCCTTTACCTATTTTCTTTGCCATTTTCACTCTCCTCCAAATTATGTGCTCTTTGATTATATATAATATTTAATAAAATTACATCTTTTTTTATGTATTTTGTATTTACGGCAATATATTCAGCGACGTTTGTATGTGGGTATGCTTGTAAGTGAAACAATTTAAACTAGTGGTTTTTTAAGGATGAGTTTTGTTTCTCTAGGATACTTCTTGGGCGTAGTTTTGGTTTTTTCATACATAACGATAACTCTGCTTGCATCTGACAAGGAGTATTCTTCAGCCTTTATGAAAGTGCCTCCTAGGATTTCAGCTACAACATTCCCAGCTTTTAATTCTTCAATATAGTTTGGTCCTTTGTAAGCAATGAACTTTCCGCCAGGCTTTAGCAAGGGTAGAGCATATTCAAGTAAAACATTTAACGGGGCAAGCGCTCTAGCTAGTACTATATCGAATTTTTCCCTATATATATCATTTTTCCCAAGTACCTCAATCCGATCAGGAACAACGGTTGCTTTACTTAGGTTTAACTTGTCTATAGCACTACTTAGAAAAGTTGCCTTTTTCTTTGTGCTTTCAACTAAAGTCATATTGAGATCTTCTCTCATTATCTTTAGCGGGATTCCAGGGAATCCTGCGCCACTTCCAATATCTGCAACGCTCGAGCAAAGCGGTATGTGCTTTGCTGGTATAACGCTATCCAGAAAATGTTTATATATGACATCAGTTAGGTTTGTTATAGCTGTTAAGTTAATTTTTTTATTAGTTTCGTCTAAGAAGGTATAGTACTCAAAGAAGTTATCTATTTGCCTTTTGGAAGGTTGAAAACCACATGGTGCAAAGGCGTTTTTCAGTTCTTCTTCAAACGATAGTGGCGTGCTCAATATTACCTCCCGTCCAACTGTTTTGTAGCCCTAGATACAAAATCTATATTGAAACCACATTAATGATTATAGTATATCACTTAAGGGACTTTATGACAATAACGAGACTTTTTCATCCTTTATATATGCGGTTTTAATGATGTATACATATTAATAGTATGTCGAATTTCATGTATGGAGATACGGTAGGATGTTTTGACAATAGGTATATCGGCGATAAATATGCCACTATTCCCCAAAAAAGAAAAATTATTGATTTTGGGGAGCAGGCTTAGCTTAAGTATAGAATTTATAAACGCCGGACATGAAACAGGCCTGAAGAGTGGCAGTAGTGAATATTCACCCCTAAATAGTGAAAATAGTGAATATTCACTTTGTTTTGGTGAATGTTTATGATATGATTATATTGAAAAGAGGTTTGGAGGCAGTACTAGATGTTCATTGAAAGTGAGAGTGTAGAGTTA
>JAAZLE010000003.1 GCA_012799455.1 Clostridiales bacterium
AATTAAAGCAAGACCGAAATGCGGTAGTAGATATTGGAGGCACTCTAAAAACAAATAATGACATTCATGTTCATGTTATTAATCCTATAAAAGATAATACCTCACAGCCATTTGCAGCCAAGTTCAAACTAAATAAAGGAATGGCTACTGCAACTAGTGGAGATTATCATCGTTTTTACTTTGTAGACGACATAAAATATCATCATATAATTAATTCGGAAGGATTTCCTGCCGGACTAGATGAATCCAATGCAATAATATCAGCCACAATAATAGGAAAAAATGCAACTATATGTGATTATTTATCTACATTGATTTTCATATTAGGTGATACTGAAAACTCCAAATCATTATTAGATGAATTCGAATGTTCTGCCCTGCTTTTCAGAAAAAATTTCTCCTACACAATAATAGGGAACATAGAGAATTTCATCCTGCTTGATACACGATATGTACGAAACAATTAAACTATAACATTATTAAACAAACCTATGATTACACATAAAACACACAAGCAGGAAAACTATAAAAAACATTATTTAAAAGCGCGACCATTTGGTCTCGCTGACATATTAATCATTCTAGTTATGTTTACAATGAGCATTGTTTTCATAGTAACATTCATGCCTTCTACTCAAGGTGAATACTTAGAGGTTTATCATAATGGGAACATGATAGAAAAAATGGATTTAAACAAAAATAAAATTTATACCTTCAATATTGATGGAGAAATAATATTGGAGGTCAAAAATAGAACCGCATATATTACCTCTAACAATTGTCATGCACAAACATGCGTAAAAACCCCCCCAATTAGTAAAATAGGAGAAAGAATCATATGTGCTCCAAAAAAATTTGTAGTTGTTGTTTCAAATAATGAAGATATGTTTGTAACGGGGTAAAAGATGCATAAATATAACATAATTCTCAAAGTTTCATATACTGCGCTACTGCTATCTATAACCATCATCATTGGGTTATTAGAAATGCTTATTCCACCTATTATTCCCATTTTACCATTTATTAAAATTGGGTTTGGTAACATCGTAGTAATTTTTACAGTAATAATCCTTGGTGAACTGCCGTCTATTACTATAGTTATTATAAAATCATGTACCATCCCTCTGCTTTTCGGAAATCCAATTATGATATTATATTCATTACCTTCAAGTTTATTATCCTTGATTGTAATGATACTAATGTTAAGACTTAAAATGTTAGGTATTCCACTAATAAGTGCCATTGCTGCATGCATTCATAATTTGATACAAATTTTAGTTGCTTTTTTAATTATGGGAACTCAAATAGTATTTTCGTATGTCCCTTATGTTTTGTTTGCAGGTTTAATTTCAGGTATGATTACAGGCATTATTAGTTATTTTCTTTTAAAACGCATCCCTAACAAATTGAAAAAAATACAAGATTTATTTATTTAAGCACATCATCCTCTATAATCTCTCCTGTTGAAACATCGTATGCTATTTCGGTGCCCCTTTTGAGTACATCATACCCAAACTTACTCCTTAAATCATCAATCGTCTTTTCCAGCGATTCAGATTTCATAATATTAGAATCAAAAAAACTAAGTTGTATAGACTGATTATCTTCTATCAAGTCATATGAAGTTACAGTTATTGCTCTAATAGGCAGCATCGTATCAAAAGAATAAAAACTATTAAATATTTCTATAGCTTTATCAGCTATTATAGAGCTGGAACAAGTATGAAAACCCAAACTGACTTGCTTACTTTTTGTGGAAAAAATATTATCTTTTATAGTTAGTGATACTCCATTGCATAACATATTATATTTTCTTAGCCTAAATGCCACCATCTCCGACAAAGCATAAATCACCCTTTTTACATCTTCTAATCTTTTAATATCTCTCGGCAAAGTAGTTCCATTTCCAACACTTTGATGAGTACTAAATTCAGATGATTTCTTTATTCCCTCTGTTTCTATACCTCTAGCATAAGAAAGTAGTCTTTCGCCATTTTTTCCTAATTCGTTAATAATTATTGCATCGTGCGCCCCCGCCAAGTCTCCGATAGTGAATATGTTTAATTTATTTAATAAGTTATTTGTCGCCCGTCCAACATAAATCATCGACTGAACAGGTAGTTTATATAAAACATCTTTATAATTATTCTTGTCAATAATCGTAAGCCCGTATGTTTTTTTTAAATCCGATCCTAGTTTTGCAAAAGTTTTTGTAAAAGAGACCCCAATCGAAATAGTTAATCCGCCTGTTTTTTTTCTTACTTCCTTCCTTATTGAATCGGCTACTTTAGCACCTTCTTCTATACTATTTACTACTTCAGTTATATCCAACCAACATTCATCCTGCCCAAAGCTTTCAACGAAGGGAGTATACGATTTATATATTTCATAAATCATATCAGAAAACCTTTTGTACTCATCGAATACTGGAGGGACTAGTATTAGCTCTGGACATTTAGACATAGCCTCCCAAATTGTTTCACCCGTGCGGACACCATACTCTGCAGCCTGTCTAGATTTAGCAAGAATTATACCTCGCCTGAGCTCTTTACTCCCTGAAACAGCAACAGGTTTGTCTTTTAAGTTAGCATCTAGAACCATTGCAACAGATGCATAAAAATTATTAACGTCACAATGTAAAAAAACTTTATTATTCATGGTTAAAATTTAGGAAGTAAGCTTAATTGCTTTTCAATCTCTATATGCAATTTATCTACATCTCCATTGTTTAATATTATAGCATTTGCAATACTGTAGACCATTTCTTCTTTATTTTGTATAGACAAAATTTTTTTTGCAAATTCTTTAGAAACACCATCTCTTTTCATGATTCTTGCTACTCTTACCGTTTTAGACGACCTTACAGCCCAAAGTTTATCAAACATGCCTACCATATTAGATTCGATTATTAATGGCACTTCAACAAACAAATATTTTTTTTCATTAAAGTTATATTGTTTAAATATGTTTAGTATGCGATTATGAGAAAGATTGTTTAATAACAACCGTTTATTTTCATCATTAAATATCACTTTTTTTAAAGCTTTTTTATCAATAACCCCATCTAGAACAACATCTGGAAAATTACTAGCTATTAAATCTATATATTCACTATTAGATAAAAGTTCTTTATTAATTTCGTCCATGCTTAAAACATCATAACCTTTGGACGCCAATATTTTCATAACCTCACTTTTGCCAGTACCTATACCACCACAAACTGCTATCTTAAACATTTTAAAACCCACAATTTAACTTGCTTCAAACCAATTTATGCCATTTTTAACATCAACAGTTAAAGGAACAGATAAGCCTACCGCTTTTTCCATACAATATTTTATGAGTCTTGACATTTCTTCAACTTCATCAAAAGGAACATCAAAAATTAATTCATCATGAACCTGGAGAATCATTTGTGACTTGAAACTTCTTTCTTTTATAGAATTTGACGCTAAAATCATAGCCTTCTTTATAATATCAGCAGCAGACCCTTGCAAAGGCATGTTTTTAGCAGCTCGCATTGCAAACTGTTGCTCATTATTATTTCCAAATATAAATTCAGGGAAAAATCTAATACGTCCAAATATTGTTTTGATATAGTAGTTTTCTCTTGCAAAAAGAGCATTTGACTCCATATATAGATGCACTTTGGGGTGTGTTTCAAAATATTTATCCATGAATTTTTTAGCTTGAGATATACTTGTCTCGGTATTTTTAGCTAGTCCGAATGCACTTATTCCATATATGATACCAAAATTAATTGCTTTAGCTTTTCGTCTTAAATCAGCAGTTACTTCCGGGATTGATAATCCAAACATTTTTGCCGCCGTAGCGGTGTGGACGTCAATATTCTCTTTGTAATAATTAATAAATGTTTCATCTTCTGAAAAATTAGCGACAAGCCTTAGTTCTATTTGTGAATAGTCAGCCGTAATTAAAATATTGCCTGGTGAAGCAATTAGAATTTTTCTAATTTCTTTCCCCTCGTCATTTCTAACTGGCATGTTTTGAAGATTTGGTTCCGTTGAAGAGAGTCTTCCTGTAGAAGTTACGCATTGTTGAAATACTGTGTGAACCTTTCCTGTATTCTTATTTATTAAATTTCGTAACCCATCAATGTATGTCGACAAAAACTTTACTGCTGTTCTGTATCGTAGTAGCAATTTAGCTATCGGATGTTTTATATTGTGTAATACATCTGCATCCACTGAACGCCTGCCGCCTTTTGTTTTCCCTTGTGGCGGGATATGTAGTTCATCGAATAAAATCTCTGCTAATTGCTTGTTAGAATTAATATTAAACTCTCTTCCTGCAATATTATAAACCTCTAATTTAATAAGTTCTATTTCTTCTGTATATTTTTGAGATAAATCCATTAGTGCTTTTTGGTCTATAGTAAAACCGGAGCATTCCATGTTATATAACACATCAATTAAGGGTCTTTCTATCTCCTCGTAAAGACTTGTTAAATTAAGTTCTCTTAAATCACTATCTTGAACTTGTGCTAAATAAAAGAAATAAGTAGGATATTTTTCACTTGCTATACTATCGCCTAATAAATCTTTTATGTTTTTATATGAAAAATGACTTCTTAATAAGTATTCCTTTAACTGGACATCACAGTAAGGTAAATTTATAGAAATATTAATTTTAGCTAACCTGTGCTTAAGTGTTTTTATATCAAACCCAATTTTATGAATATCTTTCGACTCAAGTACCTCTTTGAATAAAACTAGAGCATCTTCTAGCGTGTATGTGTAATCAAATAATGAATATCTACAATTAGTTTTATATGTATTAATACCATCATATGTAAAAAACAAATTCTCATCTAAAAAAAAGGCTACTTTATTTGCTTTTAAAACATCTTTTATGACCGACCTAAAAGAATCTAAACTTATAATTTCTGTTACTTTATATTCTAAATCTGGGACAACTCTCTTGTTCAAATATTTTTCCGCGATAGATGAAGATAACTCTTTGATATCAACATTTTGGTTAAGTCTATTTGGAGACAATTCATCCAGTTTTTCTTCATCTATGTTTATTGTATGACTTTCGGAAAATAATTTTGAATACCTTGGAACGAGCGACTTCATTTCTAAAAAATCTAAATAATCGTTAAATCGACTAGATGGTTTATAATCTAACTTAAAGTAATCTAAAGAATAATTTATCTTAATATCTGTCTTTATCGTAGCAAGGTCTTTTGAGACTTTAATAATTTGCTTGTTTTCTCTAATAGTTTCTCCTAGTTTTCCGGGGATCTTTTCAGATAAACTTAATAATTTTTCAACACTATTATATTCTGCTAATATTTTCTTTGCTCTTATATCACCTATCCCAGGAGCGCCTGGAATATTATCTGAGGTATCCCCAGCCAAAGCTTTATAGTCTATGATTTGAGCTGGCGTAAACCCCTCTTCTTTTAGCTCTTTAATTGAATATTTTTTTGTTTGAGAAACTCCTTTTTGGGTTAATATAACTTCTGTTGAATTTGAAATCAACTGTAAAACATCTCTATCTCCGCTTACTATTTTGGTATAAATTTCATATTTCTTTGATAAGGTACCTATTAAATCATCAGCTTCAAAACCTTCTTTTTCAATGGTCTTTATCCCAAGGGCATCAAGAATTTCTTTGACTAATGCAAATTGAGGAATTAAATCTTCTGGGGTCGGTTTTCTTGTACCTTTATATTCGGAATAAATCTCATTTCTAAATGAAGATCCCTTAGCATCGAAAACTACACAAAGGTGAGTAGGATTTTCTTCTTCTAAAAGCTTATACAGCATGGTCAAAAATCCATATATAGCGTTTGTGACAATCCCTTTCGTGTTTGTTAATTGGGGCAACGCATAAAAGGCTCTGTACATCAAACTGTGCCCATCAATTAAAATTAGTGTTTTCATTAATCTGTCCTCGTTATGTAACTACATAATTTCCTAACTTATTTCTAACTTCATATCGTTAAGTTTAATCCAACCTACCTTTCTCAACAAAACAGTCATACCCAAAGATATAAGTGCTGGCAATATGAAACATAGCAATATAATGCCTAACCACATTTGCCAAGCAGGTATAACACTTGTAGATGCATCAATAATCCCAATAACTCCTACCAAGCCACTTGTTCCCATGCCACCACCAGTTGCATTACACCTCAATTTAAAGACACAAGTAGCAAAAGGCCCCACAACCATACTAGAAACAATTTGTGGTATTAATATTTTGGGATTCTTCATAAGATTTGGTATTTGCAACATACTAGTACCTAAACCTTGAGCTATTAAGCCTCCCAAACCATTTTCTTTAAAACTCGATACCGCAAACCCTATCATATGGGCGCAACACCCCACACAGGCAGCCCCACCTGCAATTAACATAACATCTGAGTTCGGAGCATTCATCGCAATGGCTATCCATATTGCTGCTGAAGATGTGGGTAAAGTCAGCAATAACCCCATAGCTACTGAAATCAAAACACCCATAATAAAAGGAGCTGCTCCTGTTGTAAATTCAAGTGCTATTGCAATTAGTTCAACAAACTTAATGAAAGGCCAAGCCACATATGTTGATATCATAGCTGAAAAAATCATACCTAATGGAACTAATAAAATATCGACTTTTGTCTTACCTGATATAAAATTCCCTACTTCTGTTGCAATTAATGAACAAACATAAGCACCAATTGGGTTTCCTGGTGACTTTACAGAAACAATGCTTTGCTGTAAATTGACCCACCCTCCTTGCAGAAAGTTTAAAGCGAATGCTCCTATCATACCCGCAACTAATCCTGAAAAGACGGTTAATGAACTTCCTTTTAACGATTTCGCGATCCCAGCACCGATACCAGCACCCATCAGAAAAGAAGCTATAGTACCTATTGTTATTAATGCGTTTCCTAGCGTAATTGCTACAGGAGTTCCTGCTTTTAAAATCACATTTCCCAACTGTTTAATTATAGTCCCTGCAATTAATGTTACAAACAAGCCTTGAGCCATTCCGCTAAATGCAGAAATGAACCATCTATTACTAAGCTTTTTTATAAAAGAAATAGTTTTTGCTCTATTAAATTTGTATTTGTTCTTGTGTTTTTCACTGTTTCCCTCTACTTGGCATGTATTGTTATGATATTCCTGTTCATTAAAAACTTGCATAGGAAATTCTTCATTTTTACATATGTCTTTTTCAATAATACTGGGAGTAACATCACTATCATTTGTCTCCTTAATAACGGGTTGCTTATCATCCATAATTTTAGCTCCTATATGTATTAATCAATAATTGAATGGCTTGGACTACTTGATTGTTTGGATTTTTTTTATATTTGTACGATATTTGCATTTCTTTTAAAAATGATTCTATAGTATAAATTTTAAATTTCTCAATTTTTTTTTCGTCAGTTAATATTTCAAGAGTTTTTAGGAACACATCAGCATCCTCTAAGGCTTTGTCCGACTTTAAAAAACCTTTCATCTCTTTGAAAAGCCTTCCTGTTAATGCTTTTTTATTACCTTTTTCGTTAAATAAATTTGATAATTCGATAAAAAACTCGGGACTTTGCGATTCTATTAAGTTATAAATGTAACTACTGTTTACATTTGTGAAGTAATATTTTTCACCCCTTAACTTATCTAAGTATCTAATGGCATCATAGTATCCTAGTTTTAAGTTTTCTAGGATATTTTTATTTCTTAAATCAAGCGTATTCCCAAGAGACTTGCTTGGTGTTATATAATCAATCTTAATACTTTTATCTGCTACTTGATGTGCAGGCATTTTACTTAATGTGGAAATTACAATTATCCTTTTATACCCCCCCCTTCTAATTAGAGGGTTTACTGGACAATTATCATAAATCCCACCGTCAATAAAAGATCTCCCATCTATACGCGGCCTTCTAAATGCAGGATAGTATGCACTTGCTAATACATATTTTTTCAACATTCCTGTTGGCATTTGATCTTTAAAAATTTCAATTGGTAACCAATCTGAACTAATATCAACAGTAATAACACCAAAATCAATGGTGCTTTCCCTTATTTTATCTTCATCGATAAGTTGATTTACAATATCTTCTAAACGTTCTATCGATATACCTTTGTTAGATATGGCAGACTTAGCCAATCCAATAAAGTATGGGATTTCTTTAATTTGGATTTTATCATCATTAAAAATTGAGGCTATCTTTTCATCGTCAATCTCAAGTAAAGTCGAAGGAGTTACAGTTTTCCAAAAATCGTAACATTTTTCGAAGTCGCCTTGTGCTACCATTGCTCCATTCAACGCACCTATTGATGTTCCTGCAACACCAGAAAACTGAAAACCTCTTTCAAATAAGGCTTTTAATGCGCCTATATGAAAAGCACCTTTAGCTCCACCTCCCTCTAAAACCAACCCTAGCATAACATAGTTTAACTCCTATTTAAAAAAATGTAATTCTAAACTTCAAACTATGAAGTTGTCTAGGCAAAATTTTATATTTTGGTTTGAGACAAGCAAGCGCAGGGACATCTCCTCCAACCCCTCTTTGTTTACCATCTATGTATACTGTTAGATAATCAAGAGTCTTTAACTCGTGCAGATGTTTAGCATTATCTAACATTTCATGGGTATACGGATGCACTGTCATTTCAAAGGTTTTTTCTTTCGCTTCTACCTTCACTCCTTTATCGCCACCTACTCGTAGCCACCTAACTTCAGTATGCCCTCCATTTTCTTGCGGATATAAATAATCGTGTAGAAAATCTTCTGCTAAACCTTTATATTCTTTAACAATCGCTGCTGTATTTCTATCACAATAGTTTTCAAAGGGTCCTTTCCCAAAAAATGATACTCCATCAATCCCCTCTCTTAGAGCAAACTTAAAGCCAAACCTCTCTAATTCCTTTGTTGAAACAACAGACATATCTACATCTATCGAATTATTGCTGTTAAAGTTATATAGAGTTCTAAGTGTTTTTAAATAAGGCATACGCCAATCAATAGCAATCGTCAGTTTTGAATCAGTGTAAAAAACATTAATTTTTCTTGCTCTAAGTTTTTTCATAGCTTTTTTAAATCTATTAACACCTAAAAACCAGCGTACTATTGCAAAATTCACTTGAGGAAGTCTATCATTATCGATTGTTGCTCGTACAAAATTAGGCTGTAATGGTTCTTTTAGTTTTTCTTCACCTCTAATGCTAACACTTAAAATACTACCAGTTTTTTTGTCAATTATTGCTTTACACTCACCAAATGCCACGACTATTTCTATATCGTTTTCACTGTATGTAAAATCACTAGGGACTTCTGTTAATTCTAAATCACTTTTTTTAATATAGCATTGCTCATATGCAACAACATGCCCTTTAGGAATACACTTATCTTCAACTCTATTTAGTAATGATACCACTAAAGAAATATCATCCCCTTCAATAACTTGATTATTAATTGGTAAATCGACATATC